>JBJTUC010000078.1:0-70046 GCA_046080505.1 Planctomycetota bacterium | reverse complement strand
CCCCGCAGCCGAAGCAGACGAGCGCGAGAGCAAACATGAAGAGCATTCGCATGGTCTTTATCGCCATGGGCGCGAGCCTAGCCCCGCTTGCGCGTTGGTGGTCCCTGGGTGGTTGTGGGTCAGCGGCGATATCTCGGTTGGAGAGGGGGTTGTTACAAATTGGTTTGCGTGGATTTTTGACTTGAAGTGGGGGAGTTCGAACTTCACTTCGCACATCCCGTCGGGCTGATAGGCGAGCGTGGTTATTTTACTTTGTGATCAAAATAGCGATTATCTTATGTCAGTTATCGGTCTTGCTTCACGGTCGGATCTTGCGGATGCGCCGTCGCCCTTCACCCCGTATTTCTTCCGTTTGAGATTGATTTCGCACATAGCCGATTTCAGCATCCGAGGTCGCCACCGTGCAACGCTCTCTGGCTTGGCATTCGTTGCGGCGCCACCCCGCGCCACCTAACATTCATTTCTTGGAAACATTGTGAAAAAAATCACAAAGTGAGACCTTTGCTGCCCTTCTCGAACTCGCTCTGTTGAACACCACGGTCGAAGCCTCCCGCATCAAGCCACCATGAGCCGATTCCTCTTTCCCCGCTGGACGAACGCCATCCTGCCATTCATCCTCGTGACGGGTGCGATCATGCCCCTCTACGCGGTTCTTGTCGTCGCGTATGGATTCAGCCCCAAGACCATCGACGCGGGCTACATGCCAACGCAGCCCGTTCCTTACAGCCACGCGCTGCATGTTGGCAAACTCGGTTTGGATTGCCGCTACTGCCACACGACGGTCGAGCGCACATCCTTTGCCGCGGTGCCGCCCACCCAAACCTGCATGAATTGCCACACGCAGATTCACCGCGAGAGTCCGAAGCTTGCGGAGGTTCGAAGTTCCTACGAGACAGGACTGCCGATCGAGTGGGTCAAGGTGCACAAGCTTCCCGATTACAGCTACTTCAATCATGCCGCGCATGTGAATCGCGGCGTGAGTTGTGTGGAGTGCCACGGTCGCGTGGACCAGATGGAGGTGGTCTATCGCCACTCCCCACTGGCAATGGGTTGGTGCCTCGAGTGCCACCGCGATCCGATCGATCGACTTCGACCCGTGTCGCAGATCACCAACCTCGCGTGGGATCAGCGCACAGAAATGACTCGTGAACAGCGCGAGGCACTCGCCACGCAATATCACATCAACCCCAGCGAGAATTGCTCGACATGTCATCGATGAAGAAGACCTATTGGCGCAGCGTCGACGATCTCACTGGATCGCCCGAGTTCCGCGATTGGATGCACCGAGAGTTCCCCGATGGAGCATCGGAGCATGTTCCATCGGATGATCGCCGCACCTTTTTGAAGGTGATGGGCGCATCGTTCGCGCTGGCGGGACTGGGCGTCGCAGGATGCCGTCGTTGGCCAGAGACAAAGATCGTTCCTGCGGCGAGCCAGCCAGCGAACCGAATTCCGGGTGTGCCCGTGACCTACTGCAGTTCGTGGGATTTCGCCGGCTTCGGTCAGCCGCTGCTGGTGAAGAGTTACGACGGGCGACCGATCAAACTCGATACGAACCCCGCGCATCCTTGGGGCGGCGCAGGAATCTCGGCCGTTGCGCAGGCACAGGTGCTGTCACTGTATGACCCCGAGCGCAGCCGTCAGGTGATGTCGAAGGGAATCGCATCTTCCTATGAACCATTTGTCACCTTCTTGGCGAACACTTCGCGCGAGCTGAAGCAGAAGGGCGGGCAGGGGCTCGCGATTCTGTGCGGCGCAGCGAGCGGTCCGACGCATGCTGCAACCATCGCGCGTGTTCGCGCGGCGTTCCCGAAGGCAACGATCGTGGAGTGGGAGTCGCTCGGGCGCGACAATGTGATCGTCGGCACGGAAGCGGCGTTCGGTGCGCCCATGCGCGTGCTCCCAGCGTTCGACAAGGCGAAAGTGATCGTGTCGCTTGGCGATGACTTCCTCTACGGAAGTCCCGACGCGCCGCAGTGGGCGAAGCGGTGGGCAGTGGGACGTTCGATCGATGCGGCAGATCCGAAGGCGCAAGAAGTTGCTCGCTTGTATGTGATCGAACAGGGACTCACTTCCACGGGCATGTGCGCGGACGAGCGCATTGCGACTCGGCTTGCTTCCATGCATGTGGCTGCATCGATCATCGCTGAAGCGGTCGGTGTGGGCAGTGGATCCGCCGAACTTCGTGCGGCTCTGACAGCGGCGAACTCGAGTGCGGCGGCGACAGCGCTTCGCGAGGGTCGTGGACAGAAAGTGTTTGACGCGCTTGTCACGGATCTGAAGGCGAATCGCGGACGCTCCGTGGTCACCGCTGGTGCGACCGCATGCGAAGCGACCCACGCGCTCGTGGCGGCCATCAACCGCGCGCTTGGCAACGAAGGATCGACCGTCACGCTGCATGCGGAGATGCAGACCGCATCGATGTCGTCGCTGCAGGCGCTGTGCAAGTCGATGGAGTCGGGTGAAGTCGACACGCTCTTCATTCTTGGAGCGAACCCCGTGTACTCGGCACCGGTGGACTGCGATTTCGGCGGCGCGCTGAAGAAGGTGGCGAGGGTCGTTCACCTTGGGCTGCATGCGGATGAAACCGCGCGTCATGCGGGCATCACATGGCACATCCCGCAGGCGCACTTCCTCGAGTGCTGGTCGGACACGCGAAGCTTCGATGGAACGATCGCCGTTCAGCAGCCGCTGATCTTGCCGATGCTCGCGCAAGGGCAAGGCGGACGCAGCGTCGATGAACTGTTGGCCGAACTCGTTGGCGATGGCCCAGCCGATGGTGAGTCGCTCGTGAAGAGCACCCACGAGTCACTCGCGAGCGCGAGTGCGGGCGGTCCTGCCTTTGCCGAGATTTGGCGCAAGACGCTCGACCGCGGCTTTGTGGAAGGGTCTGCACTGCCTGCGATCACCGCGCCACCGATGCGCGATGCGGAGATCGCAAAGACGCTCACGGGCTGTGCCTGGGAGTGCGATTCTGCGAAGGGCGTGGAGGTCGTGTTCCTGCGTGACATGAAGGTGTGGGACGGGCGCTTCGGCTGCATCAGTTGGATGCAGGAGCTGCCTGACCCTGTCACCAAGATCACTTGGGACAACGCGCTGCTGATGAGCCCGAAGACCGCGGATGACCTGAAACTCAAGCGCGGGCAGATGGCGGCGGTGACTGTGCAGGGGCGCACGCTTGAAGCGGTCGCCTGGCCTGTGCCAGGTTGGTCGGACGGATCGGTCGGTATCAGTCTCGGCTACGGCCGAAGCGGCGCGGGTGTGGGTCTTGTTGCGTCCGATGCAGGATTCAACGCGAACCGCATTCGTACGGCGGGCGCTCCAGACTGGACAACGGCAACGGCCATCGCTGCGACGGGTGCAACCTACAGCGTGGCACACACGCAGGATCACGGTGCAGCGGATGCGCTGAACACTTCCGTGCCGATGCAGGGCATTCAAGAACGACTGCCGACGCTCGTGCGCGAAGCCACACTCGACGAGTACCGCTCGCATCCGGACTTCGCGCGCCACCGCACGCATGTCGCGTCGCGACTGTCGCTGTGGTCGGAGAACAATCTTGAAGGGGCGCATTTCCGCTGGGCGATGGCCGTCGACCTGTCGAAGTGCACTGGTTGCAGCGCATGCGTCACGGCGTGCCAAGCCGAGAACAACATTCCCGTCGTCGGGAAGGACATGGTCCTGCGCGGACGCGAGATGTTCTGGATTCGCATCGATCGCTACTTCAAGGGAACGAACGCAGCGAGCCCCGAAGGTTTCGCGCTGCAGCCCGTCGCGTGCATGCACTGCGAGAACGCACCATGCGAGCAGGTGTGCCCCGTCGCCGCCACGGTGCACGACCAGGACGGACTGAACTCGATGGTTTACAACCGCTGCATCGGCACGCGGTACTGCAGCAACAACTGCCCATACAAGGTGCGGCGTTTCAACTTCTTCGACTACCACCGCCGCGAACTGAGTCGCGAAGAGGGCATCGCGAAGGTGAAGCCCGAGTACTACATCGAGGAGGGTCCCGATGTGTGGTTGCGCATGCAGTTCAACCCGGAAGTGACCGTGCGCATGCGCGGCGTCATGGAGAAGTGCACCTTCTGCACGCAGCGCATTCAGGCGGCGCGCATCAAGGCCAAGAACGACTGGGCGCGCGCGGGCGGTACAGCGAGCGGTCAGAAGCAGTTCTCGATCCCCGATGGAACGATCCAGACTGCCTGCCAACAAGCGTGCCCCACGGGTGCGATCACCTTCGGCGATCTGAACGTGGCCGACAGCGCGGTGAGCAAGTTGCACCGTAGCAATCGCTCCTATCAGATGCTGGAAGAACTCAACACCAAGACGCGGCTGCAGTATCTCGCTCGCGTCACGAACCCAGCGCTGCCGCGCGAGTCAGGTAGCGGCTACGGTGGGCACGGCAGCGGTCACGGAAGCGATCACGGAAGCGGTCACGGCAGTGATCACGGAAGTGGACACGGGAACGGAAACACAAAGGGCTGATCCATGGCGAGTCACTCATCCATGTCGTCCAAGCCATCCATGCACCACTCTTCTGCCACCAAGGGCTTTGTAGACACTGACAATACGGAGCAGCCGATCGGCGGTCGCGCGCCGCTGGTGCTGAACATGCACCGCTTCGGCGAAGTGACGCATCAGGTCTGCCGTGTCGCAGAAAGCAAGCCACCGTTGGCGTGGTATGTGGCATTTGTGATCTGCCTTGGAATGCTCGGGTTCCTGGGCATCTGCGTGAACTACCTGATCTTCACGGGCGTTGGCGTGTGGGGGTTGAACAACCCAGTGATGTGGGCGTACGACATCACGAACTTCGTGTTCTGGGTCGGCATCGGTCACGCAGGCACGCTCATCTCCGCGATTCTCTTCCTCTTCCGCCAGAAGTGGCGCACGGGCATCAATCGGTTTGCGGAAGCGATGACCATTTTCGCGGTCATCTGTGCAGGACTCTTCCCGGGCATCCATGTCGGTCGCGTCTGGCTGGCCTACTGGTTGTTTCCACTGCCGAACTCGATGGAGATGTGGCCGCAGTTCCGCAGCCCGCTGCTGTGGGACGTGTTCGCGGTCAGCACATATTTCACCGTGTCGCTGGTCTTCTGGTACATCGGCATGGTTCCAGATCTTGCGACGCTCCGCGACCGCGCGAAGGGCAAGTTCCAACAGTTCGCCTATGGGCTTGCGGCAATCGGCTGGCGCGGCTCGATGCGTCACTGGCACCGCTACGAAGTCGCGTATCTGCTGCTCGCTGCGCTCGCGACGCCGCTTGTGCTCTCCGTGCACAGCGTGGTGTCCTTCGACTTCGCGGTCAGTCAGGTGCCAGGTTGGCACACCACCATCTTCCCGCCGTACTTCGTGGCGGGCGCCATCTTCTCTGGATTCGCGATGGTGGTTTCGCTCGCCGTTCCCGCGCGCGAGCTGTTCGGCTTGAAGGACCTGATCACCCTTCGGCATCTCGACAACATGAACAAGATCATCCTGCTCACAGGATGCATGGTGGGCTACGCGTACTCGATGGAGTTCTTCATCGCGTGGTACTCGGGCGCGATGTACGAGAAGTTCGCCTTCGTGAACCGCGCGTTCGGGCAGTACTGGTGGGCGTACTGGATCATGGTCAGTTGCAATGTCATCACGCCCCAGCTCTTCTGGTTCAAGAAGGTGCGAACGAGCATCCCTCTGATGTTCATTCTCAGCATCTTCGTGAACGTCGGCATGTGGTTCGAGCGTTTCGTGATCATCGTCACAAGCCTCGCCAACGATTTCCTCCCGACGAGCTGGGACCAGTTCGTTCCGACATGGGTCGACATTGGCACGATGGTCGGCGCGTTCGGTCTCTTTGGCGTGTTGTTCCTGCTGTTCTGTCGCTATCTGCCGATGATCGCGATCGCTGAAGTGAAGGCGGTCATGCCTGAAGCGGACCCGCATGCGCACGCGCATGGATCGCACGCACACCACGGTGGTCCACAGGACGGTCATGCAGGACATGCAGGACATGGCGTGCCAAGCGGCGCGATGCCCGCATTGCGCGACCCACGATCTTCGGAGGGAGAGCCATGAGTACTTTGACTGCACCCAAGGTTGACGCACCGTCCACGACGCCAACAGCAGCCCCGTATGGATTGATGGCGGAGTTCCGTACGCCCGCGGAGATCATGGACGCTGCGAAGCGTGTGCATGCGGCCGGCTACCGCTACTGGGACTGCCACGTGCCGTTCCCCGTGCACGGACTTGACAAGGCGATGGGCGTGCGGCGCACGATCCTGCCCGTGTTGGTGTTCGGTGCGGGCGCCACAGGTGCACTCGTCGGCTTCTGTCTGCAAGCGTTCACGAACGCAGCGAGCTTTTCCATCTGGGCTCTCGTGTGGGTGACGGGCTATCCCTTCTTGATCTCAGGCAAGCCGCTGATGTCCGTGCCCGCGTGGATTCCTGTGATCTTCGAACTCACGATTCTTCTTTCCGCCCTGTCCACTGCGGGACTGATGCTCCTGATGAACAATCTGCCGCGCCTCTCGCACCCGCTGTTGGCGAACAATCGTTTCCGGCGCGCAACGGATGATCGCTTCTTCGTGGTGATCGAGGCGCGTGATCCAAAGTTCCTCCGCTCGAAGACGGAGGCGTTCATGAAGTCGCTTGGTGCCTCGCATGTCGAGGTGGTGGAGGACCGCTGATGCCGCGGATCATCGTTTACACGCTGCTGATCCTGGGACTGCTCCTGCTGTTGCCGCCGGTCATCGCAGCGAACGCCCGTTCGCGACCGAATCCCAACCGCCCGATCAACATCATTCAGGACATGGATCTGCAGGCGAAGTTTCTGCCACAAACCGAGAATGATCTCTTCGCCGACAAGCGTTCGCAACGACCCGCCGTTTCGGGGACCGTGGCGCGCGGCGAGGCGTATCTCGATGCGCATCTGAACGACGGCGTTGTGGATGGTCAGTGGGCCACCACACTGCCTTCGAAGTTCACCCTCGATGCAAAGCTGCTGCTTCGTGGACAAGAGCGCTTCAACATCTATTGCACGCCTTGCCATGGCTACACGGGCGTCGGCAATGGAACCGTGAACCAGCGCGCGATGGAACTCGTGGCGAATGCTGAGGGGCCTGTGAATGGAACGGTGTGGGTGGCGGCGAAGAGCCTGCATGACCCGACCGTCACCATCCAGCCCGTCGGACAGATCTTCAACTCGATCACACACGGCGTGCGGAACATGGCTGGCTACGGCTCACAGGTTCCGACTGAAGATCGTTGGGCCATCGTGGCGTATGTGCGGGCACTGCAGATCAGTCAGAACGCATCGATGGATGATGTGCCCATGGACAAGCGGGGAGGTCTCTGAACATGGCATCGACCTTCGCACCCACGGCAGATCTCTCGGACCGAAGCGTGCTCGGCGATTCGCGCCTCGTGCGCGTTTCACAAATCGCGTTGGTGGTCGCTTTCGTCTGTGCGCTTGGAGCGGGGCTCTTCGCCGCGCGCAGTGTGGATGCGCACACGGTCGCCATGGTCTGGCTCCAGAACGGCATCTTCGTGCTCACGCTCTCGCTCGGCTCGCTCTTCTTCCTGTTGATCCAACACATCACGAGCGCCGGATGGGGTATCGCGGTGCGGCGTGTTGCTGAAGCGCAAGCGGCGAATCTCCGGTGGCTGTGGATCGTGCTGCTCCTGCCGATGCTGTGGCTGCACTTCTCGCACCGTGAGTGGCCGGGCTACGGCCACGGGCTGGCGCTGATCTGGCCGTGGGCGGATCTGACCCATCTTGCGGCGGCGCATCCTGCCGAGGCATCCATCGTTTCCGCCAAGAGCGCCTATCTGAACACCCAGTTCTTCCTGATCCGTGCGGTTGTTTACTTCGCACTGTGGGCGGGGATCGCACACTGGTTCGTGTCGACTTCGCGCGCCCAAGACGCATCGGGCGATCAGGCGTTGTCGCGCAAGATGCGCACCCTCGCAGGTCCTGCGCTCATCGTGTACGCGCTCACAACAACCTTTGCGGCGTTTGACTGGATCATGTCGCTCTCTCCAGCGTGGTTCAGCACGATGTTCGGGGTCTACTTCTTCGCTGGCACATGCGCTGGCGGTTTCTCGATGGTGGCGTTTACCTGTCTGCGTCTGCAGTCGCTCGGCTACTTGCGCGGCGTGATCACGGGTGAGCACTATCAGGATCTCGGCAAGATGATCTGGGCATTCGGCATCGTGTTCTGGGCGTACATCGCGTTCAGCCAGTACATGCTGATCTGGTACGGCAACTTGCCTGAAGAAACCGTCTGGTTCCTTGCTCGGCAGATTGGTGACTGGTCATGGATCAGCGTCGCGCTGCTGTTTGGACACTTCATCATTCCGTTTGTCCTCTTCATCTCGCGCTGGACAAAGCGCTGGAAGGCAACGCTCGCATTTGGTTGCATCTGGATGCTCGCGTTCGCTTGGCTTGACATCTATTGGCTCGTGATGCCCGTGGTTCCTGCGGATGTTTCGACTTTCACCACATACGAAGCGCTTTCGGCCGCCTACGCGGGCACCACTTCGGGGCTTTCGAATCCGCTCAACTTCCTGATGCTCGGGGCGATGCTTGGACTGAGCATCGCGCTCACCGCGCGCCGACTGTCGAAGGGCGCACTCGTCTGCCGTCGCGATCCGCGATTCGACGAAAGCCTCCGTTTCGAGAACATCTGAGTGACCACTCCTGCCTAAGACTGACGACGATCCGATCTCTCGCACACCCTTTGCACCACCCGACCCCATGGCACAGACAGAATCCACCCAAGCTCCATTGATGGACGATCCCGAGGCAGGACAGACTTGGGTGGTGTCGCTCGCAGGCATCATCATCCTCTCGGTGTTGGTGATCGCCATCTGCGTCTTCTTCTTCCGCTTTGAGAACAAGGAAGTGGATGAGAAGGTTGTGATGCCCGCCAATGCGTGGTCGCAGGGCATGCGCCTTGATCAGGAGGGCGAACTGGCGAAGTATCAGAAGTACTCCGTGGCTGCGCCCGATGGTTCGATGCAACCAAGGATTCGCATTCCGATTTCGCGTGCGATGGAGATCGTGGCCGAGCGAGGCGTCGCCGCGCCGACTGCAAAGTGATGAACCAGCCAACCCCAAAGACCAACGCCAACCGAACCGTGCGTCTTGCACATGGTGCGGTTGTCATTGCGTTGGCGGCTTGGACCGCAGCTGCCGCTGCGCAGCAGATGTCCATGCCTGCGCACGCGCCAGGTCAGGCGCCGATCGCAGCGGACGGAGTCGCTCCGGAACTCGAAGGTGTCACGATCGTTGAGCATCTTGGCGAACGCGTTCCGCTCGACACCGCCTTCTTGCTCGATGACGGCACCACCACCACGCTCGGGGGACTGCTGAAGCCAGGGCGACCGCTGATGCTTCACATGGGCTACTACAAGTGCCCGATGCTGTGCACGCTTGTACTGAATGAGGCGATCCGATCGCTGCAGAAGGTGGATCTCGCGATCGGGAAAGACTTCGATCTCGTGTCGATCTCCGTGAACCCTCAGGAGTCTTGGGAACTCGCGGGCGCGAAGAAGAAGGGGTACATCGCGGAGTACGAGCGCGCGGGCAGCGACCGTGGCGTCCACTTTCTGACGGCCGTGCAGAACGAGCAGGGGGCTCTTGCTCCGGCGCAGGTCGCCGACGCCGTGGGCTTTCAGTACCGACGGCTGCCCGACGGCGAGTATTCGCACCCCGCGATGCTTGCGATGATCGCGGCGGACGGGCGCATCGTCCGCTATCTCTATGGTGTCAAGTTTGAACCGGCCACGATGAAGATGGCGATCGTGGAGGCTGGGGAGGGGCGCATCGGAACGCCACTCGACCGATTCATTCTCTGGTGCCACCAATACGACGTGTCATCGCAGGGTTATGTGGTCTTTGCCTTCCGTCTCATGCAGATTGGCGGCGCCGTCACGGTCGTTGTGATCGCGTCCGGGCTTCTTTTTCTCTTCCTGCGCGGCTCGCGCGCGGCAGCACTCGCGCCGCGGAGCGATATTGGACTACCAAAGGGCTCCGCGCCTCGCCCCTCCTAGGATTTCACATGCTGTCGATCGCCTCCTCTCTGATTGCCCAAGCCGCCACCCCCGCGGCGACTCCCGCTGACTTCTGGCTCCCATCTGGTGCGAGCAACCATGTCGCGGGCGTGGACACGATGTTCCACTGGATCAACTACATCTGCTACTTCTTCTTTGTCCTCGTCGTCGGCATGATGGTGGTGTTTGTCATGAAGTACCGAGCCAAAGAGGGCTCGCGCATTCGCCTCGATGGAATGACGCACCATAAGGGACTCGAACTGTCTTGGACGATCATTCCGCTGCTCATCAGCATCGCCATCTTCTTCTTCGGCTTCCGCGGCTTCGTAGACCTCACGACGCCACCCAAGAATTCCTTTGATGTGAATGTCACCGCGTTCAAGTGGGGGTGGACGTTCAAGTACCCCAACGGTGCGCAGTCGGACAACCTTGTGGTGCCCGCTGGACGACCAGTGCGTCTTGTGATGCGTTCCAACGATGTGTTGCACTCCTGCTTCATCCCCGCATTCCGCGTCAAGCGAGATCTCGTTCCTGGGCGCTTCAGCACGCTGTGGTTCCAGAGCGATGTGCCGACCGGGCTCGACGAGTCGAAGGGCTATCACCTCTTCTGCACCGAGTACTGCGGGACAGGTCACAGCAACATGAACCGCAAGGTTTTGGTGCTTGAGCAGCCTGAGTTCGATGGATGGCTGACCAAGCAAGCGGCTTGGCTCGATGAAATCCCCGACGAAGAGTTGTACTTCAAGGCAGGTCCGAAGCTTTACGCGCGGTGTCAGCAGTGTCACTCACTCGATGGAACGGCAGGCCTCGGCCCGTCTTGGAAGGGCCTGTGGGAACGCGTGAGCGCTTCGACGGGCGGTTCGGCGTTCACCGACGGAAAGTCCTATGCGGATCTGATTGGTCCTGGCAAGGAATATGCAACGCCAGAGGATTACATCCGCGACTCCATTTACAACCCAGGCAAGCACCTGGTCGCCCCGTACGGCAATGTGATGCCGACATTCAAGGGGCAGTTGAACGACCGTGGCGTGGAAGCGGTCATTGGCATGATGAAGCATCTGGATGAGTTTGATGCCAAGGGCGCTTGGACGAAGTCCGTGCCCGTGGCGACAAAGTAAGGAGCAGTTCGAGGTTTCGATTCACTTTGCGAGGTTTTCAATGAGCACCGTTACAGCACCAAGACCGCACGTCGTCGACCATGTTGACACGCCCGACAACTATCTGACCCACTCGCGCGGATTTCTCTCGTGGATCCTGACGCTCGACCACAAGCGCATCGGCGTCATGTACATGGGTGCCGTGCTCGTGTCGTTCTTTGTAGGCGGCGTGTTTGCCCTGTTGCTTCGGACCGAGCTTCTGACCCCCGGCCGCACAATCGTCAGTGCCGACACCTACAACCAGTTCTTCACGCTGCACGGCGCGATCATGGTGTTCCTCGTGATCATTCCGAGCATTCCCGCAGCGCTCGGCAACTTCGTCCTGCCGATCATGCTCGGCGCGAAGGATGTCGCGTTCCCGCGGCTGAATCTCTTCTCGTTCTGGCTTTGGCTTGCGGGTGCTGGATTCACGCTTTATTCGCTCGCCGCGGGCGGCTTTGACACGGGCTGGACCTTCTATACCCCGTACTCGACGACGACCACGACGGGCGGCGTGATCCCGGTGCTGACGGGTGTGTTCATCCTCGGCTTCTCGTCGATCTTCACTGGCCTGAACTTCATCGTGACCGTTCACAAACTGCGGCCGCCGGGAATGACGTGGTTCCGAATGCCGCTCTTCCTGTGGGCGCTGTACTCGACCGCGATCATTCAGGTGCTTGCGACGCCCGTGCTCGCAATCACGCTTTGCCTTCTCATTGTGGAGCGCTTGCTGAACATCGGCATCTTCAACCCGTCGATGGGTGGCGACCCAGTGCTCTATCAGCACTTCTTCTGGTTCTACAGCCACCCTGCGGTTTACATCATGATCGTGCCGGCCATGGGCATCATCAGCGAACTGATCGCAGTGCATGCACACCGACAGATCTTTGGCTATCGCTTCATCGCGTTCTCGTCCATCGCGATCGCGATGTTTTCCTTCATCGTGTGGGGGCATCACATGTTCACTTCAGGCCAGAGCGGTCTGATGAACACCATCTTCTCGCTGATCTCCTTCAGTGTGGCGATCCCATCCGCGGTCAAGACCTTCAACTGGACGATGACGCTGTACAAGGGCACCATCTCGCTCACCGCACCGATGATGTACGGGCTGGCGTTCCTGTTCCTGTTCACCATCGGTGGGCTGACGGGCATTCATTTGGCCACGCTGAACACCGATGTGCATCTGCACGACACCTACTTTGTGGTCGCGCACTTCCACTATGTGATGATGGGTTCGGCGCTGATCGCGATGATTGGCGGTCTGCATCACTGGTGGCCGAAGATGACGGGCAAGATGTACGACGAGAAGTTGGCGATTGCTGGCAGCATCATCATCTTCATCGGCTTCAACCTGACTTTCTTCACGCAGTTCATGCTTGGAAGTCAGGGCATGCCGCGTCGCTACTACGACTATCAGCCCGAGTTCCAGGTGTATCACGTGATCTCCACGATCGGGTCATACATCATGGGCATCGGCTTCCTGACGACGGCCGTCTGCTTCATTCAGAGCCTCCGAGGCGGAGCGCCCGCGCCCGCCAACCCGTGGGGTGGACGAAGCCTTGAGTGGCAGTGTGCGTCGCCGCCGCCGCATGACAACTTCAAGAACACGCCGCGTGTGGGCAATCCCTACGACTTCTCCATGCTGCAGTGGAACCCTGCAGAGAAGGGCTACGACGTTGATCCAGCGCGCGAAGCTGCAGCGTTCGCAGCGGAGGCACGCGACGAACAGGCCCGAGGACACGCATGACACAGATCACGGCTGAACCGCAGACAAGTGGAGATCCAAGCGGGCACGGGCACGCGGACGATCACCACTCGGGCGAGCACGCGAAGTACCCATTCCTCGCGCATCACTTTGAGACGCCAGCGCAGCAATTCGACAGCGCCAAGCTTGGCATGTGGCTGTTCCTCGCGACGGAAGTGCTCTTCTTTGGCGCGCTGTTCGTGGCATATGCGGTGCTTCGCAGCCGATTCCCAGAGGTCTTTTCCTATGCCAGCCACTACCTCGACACGGTGATGGGTGGCGTCAACACCTGTGTACTGATCGTTTCAAGTCTCACGATGGCGCTCGCGGTGTACTTCGCACAGCGCGGCAAGAAGTTCGCGCTGGTTCTTTGCCTCTGGCTGACCATGGGCGGTGCGGTCGGCTTCCTCGTGATCAAGTACTTCGAGTACACGCACAAGATCCACGAGAACCTTGTTTGGGGTCCTTCGTTCTATGTGCCGCCGCACAGCCAGGAAGGCGAACTCGAGGCATCCGTGCTGTCGAAGGCTCCCGCACCCGCTGCAAATCCCGTTCCGGCGCCGACCGACCCGAGCGCCACGGGTCTCGTCTCGCTCGCAGCGCGCCCGCCGGCGGACGCGTCGGCGATCAAGCCCGCGCAGTCGGGACCGAAGGGTCTGGGCGTGTGGAGTGCCCCGACTGCCGCCGCGGCCGTCGCGATGGAACCGCAGGATCCGATCCCCGCAGAGGCTCCGTCGGATCACTTGGCAGATCCCAAGTTGCCGCCGAATACACATCTCTTCTTCGCGATCTATTACGCGATGACCGGTTTGCACGGCATCCATGTCGTGGTCGGCATGATCGTGATCGGCATGCTGATCTTCCGAGCCACACGCGGGGATTTCGGCCCCAACTATTACACGCCAGTCGATCTCGTCGGTCTGTACTGGCACATCGTTGATCTTGTGTGGATCTTCCTTTTCCCACTCTTCTATCTGATCCACTGATCGATTCACTCGCCTACAGCGACACGGAGCAAACGTATGGCTCACTCTAATACCCAAGCACATGGGAACGCACACGCGCACGCGGGTGGTCATCCTCTGGTTGGTCATCTTGTTCCCGTCAGCACGCTGCTGTTTACCGCGACCGCGCTGTTGGTGCTGACGGTCATTACCGTGGCGGTTCGTTACATCGATATCGGTGAGTTCAACATCTGGGTCGCCATCGGAATCGCCGTGGTCAAGGCGGCTCTTGTGGCGACATTCTTCATGCATCTTCGCTGGGACCGCCCATTCAATGTCCTCGTCTTCGTGGGCTGCACGCTCTTCGTGATTCTCATGATGGCGTTCTGCGTGCTCGATACTGGGCAGTACAGAGCGACCCAGTACACGGGCAATCCGCCGGTGGCGCAGCAGACGCTTGATGCGAACGCGCCGGGCGCACCAGTCGCTCAGCGGAAGGAAGAGATCAATCCCTGACCGCGCTGCGGTCTTGATTGGTCGTTCGCCGTGGCCGCACTCGAAGAGCGCGATCCCTTCAACTCTGCGCTGTCTCGTGAACGCGCCGCCCGCATGGGCATGTGGCTGTTCGTGCTTGTCGTTGGGCTGCTCTTTGCGGCGGCGCTGCTCGGCTACGCGGTCGTGCGCGTGAGTCCTCCAGTGGGACGCGAGTGGCGCCCCGAGGGAACGCCAGGCCTGCCGTGGACACTCCTCGCGAGCACCATCGCGCTGCTCGCATCGAGTCTCGCGCTGCACCGGTCGCTTGTCGCGGTACGGCAGGGGCGTCTCTCCGCGTGCACCCGCAGTGCGAACGCCGCGTACTGGCTGGGTGTCGCATTCGTGATCCTGCAGGGCCTCGCCTGGTGGACGATGTGGCAGCAGGTGCGCATTCAGGACAACTTGTACGCGTGGACCTTCTATGTCCTCACCGCGCTGCATGTGTTTCATGTGCTCGGCGGGCTCTACGCGCTCGGCGTCGTCGCGTCACGCGCGCAGGCAGGGCAGTACCGCAGCGACAGCCATAACGGGATCGTCGTGTGCGGGATCTACTGGCACGCTCTCGACGCGATCTGGCTCGTGCTGTACGCGACACTCTGGATCGGATCGCGCTGACGCGTCGATCACTCGGCGTTTCGCACGAATGGATGGAATGCCTGCCATGCGAACCAGCGGCAGGGGACCATCACGGGCAAAACGGGGTCGGGATTCGATTCGACGATGAGCGCGCCGCGCAGTGGCACCACGCGCCAGTTCGCGCGTACGCCAAGCGCCGCTGAATCCGCCGTCATGGAACTCGGATCCACAAGCTGTGCCAGCTGCGCCACAGGCAGCACACGCCATCCGTCCGCGCGCTGCACCGCGATGACGAGCGCCATGTCACCCAGGCCTCGCTCCAACAGGGGCGCGACGGTCGGTGCGATTTCGGCGAATGGCACGCTGCGTTCAAGCGGGGAGTGGAGTGGAAGGTTGCCGACGGGAAACTGAACCTTGCCATCGAGCCAGTAGCGTTCGTAGTCCGTGCCCTTCATGCGTCGGCGATCGCCATCCGCAGGAAGCACGAGCGTCGTGTCGGGGTGGAGCAGCAGCCATGCCGCCCATGTGCAGATTTGCGTGCCCGCAACAACGGTGAGTTGCGCGTTCTCCGATGCTGCAGGGCCAGCAATGGCGCGGAATGCAAGTTGCGACCAGAGGCTTGGCTGAAACGACTCAGGGCCAACGGAATCTGGTGATGCGTCATACATCACCAAGTTGTTGTTCAGCAGAAGTCCGCTGATACCAAAGCGCAGCGTTCGATCGCCGACTCGCCGATCGAACACCACCGCACTGTCGCAGAGCGGGCTATAGGTGACGGCGATGGGAACGCCTCCGATCGTGTCATGCACCACTTCATGCACATTGAGGAGTTGCAGCGGATATGCGCGCCTTTCTCCGCCGATGTCCACGCCCACAACGCGGTCTGTCGTCACGGCATACTTCTGGCGCTCGGTCGCATTGCGGGGTGCAGCTTCCGAACCCTCAATCGTCTTCGGATTGTCGAGTGGCTTCAGGAAGTCGCGCGGCTGACCAGAACCTACAAGGAGTTCCCGCGGGACATTCAGGTTGGAGAGATCGAACCCGTATGTGGCTGGATCTCGCCCATCACCGATCGGTGCTTGCATACCGCGCAGCGGTCCCCACAGAGCGAACAGCGCAACGCCAAGCGAGACGGCGATGGAGAGTGCGATCACCCAGCGCGCGGATGCGAGCGAGGGTCGCGCCGGAGCGCGCTGCGGATCGGGCGCTTGGCCACTCAAGGGGATGGTGGCGCATTGACTGCGCTCGGCGCCAGGCGCAACTCGGTCGATGGATTCGGTTGCAAAACGCCATCGCCGCCGTCGATCACGCCGCGCATTCGGACGCCTGCGGCGGGCGAGACTGGGCCGCGGTCAAGCAGCATGACAAGCAGCAGCAGCGGCAGATACACAATGCTCACCAGAAAAACTCGGCGCGCCATCGCATCAGATCGCACGCGCAGGAAGCGAAAGCTCTCCCACGAGAGCCACAGACCAAGTCCCGTGGCGCACAGCGCGAACACGACACCAGCCAGTCCATGCAGGGTCGCGAGCAGCGCCATCGGAACGAGTGTGAGCGAAGTGAGCAGCATCGTCTGCGCAGTCAGGCTGCCGCTCGGGTCGCGTGCCGGCAACATCACGAAGCCGCCGCGCTCGTAGTCCTCGCGGTACATCCATGCAAGCGCCATGAAGTGCGGCAACTGCCAGACAAAGAGGATGCCGGCGACGATCCACGCGCCAGAATCCACTGATCCCGTCACCGCAGTCCAACCAACCATCGGTGGGATCGCGCCACACACTGCACCCACGAGCGTGTTGAGCGATGTCAGCGGCTTCAGCGGCGTGTAAAGCATCGCATACACAAGCACATTTCCAGTGGCGAGCGCGGCCGGAATCCATCCTGCCTTCCAGAGCAGCACCGCCCAGCCCGCGTACGCGAGCGCGCACGCAAGCACAAAGACGCGCAGCGGGCCGATCCGCTGCTGAGGAAGTGGTCGCGATGCCGTGCGCCGCATCAACGCATCGCGGCGGCGTTCAATCAGCTGATTGAACATGGATGCGCTCGCCGCGGATGCAGCCGTGCCGAGCAGCGTCCAACCAAGTAGCCCCCATGAAATCGCTGCGGGCGACGCAACCACGGCCCCGACCGCCGTTGTCACTAGAACAAGCGCATTCAGGCGAATCTTCGCCAGCGCACCCAGCGTGGGCAAGATCCCAGCCGGCTCGCATTTGGATTCAGCCGTTTCGATAGCCCTAGTATAGAACCGTGATGCAGCACCAATCGAAGGATCAGCGCGGTCTTCATCTTGCGATCGGGTTCGCAGCGACGGTGGCGATGTGGGCGGTGGCGTACATCGCCATGATGCGCCCAGGGCAACTCGCGGGCGAAGTGCTGTTCGGGCTCATGGGCATCATTCTCGTTCTTGCCGCGCGCATCAGCGGCAAGCTTGTGGAAGTCCCAACCAGTTGGGCGTGTCTGCGAGCAGGAGCGAAGGTCGGTGCGTTCTCCGCGATGGCGAATCTGCTGCTCATTGGAAGTCTCATCGGTGGCGGTGAAGCGGGGGTGCTTGGGCAGTTCGCACTTTGGAGTGTTGGTCTCTTCGGTGCAAGCATTGTGTGCGGCTGCCTCGGCGGCATATGGGGACGCGCAGGGATTCGTTGGCGTGCCCGCGTTCCTGCGACAGGGCTGTTTGGGCTGACGACTGCAGCTGCGATTTTCCTTCTCCTCGTGACGGGCGGGCTCGTGACAGGCCTTGAGGCGGGGCTTGCGGTGCCTGATTGGCCAAACTCCTTTGGACACAACATGCTGCTGTACCCGCTGGCCGAGATGAAGGACGGCGTTTACTACGAGCATGCGCATCGCCTCTACGGAATGCTCGTGGGTTTCTGCGCAATCCTGATGCTTGTGCTCACACTCATGAACGAACAGCGCGGATGGGTACGCGCGCTTGCGGTCGCAGGCTTCCTGATGGTGTGTGTGCAGGGACTCATGGGTGGACTGCGCGTGACGGGGAACCTCACACTGTCGCAGGACGCATCCGAGCTTGCGCCGAGCGTCGGCCTCGCGGTCGCACACGGCGTGTTCGGACAAATCGTGTTTTCACTCTATTGCCTGCTGGCCGTGGTGTGTGGTGCGCGGTGGAACAGCGGGATGGCGCCACAACAAGTCGCGGAGGCACCAAGTGCCGCGCTGCCGACGGCGCTCGTGGCAGTGCTCTTGGTACAGCTGGTGACGGGCGCGCTGTATCGGCACCTGCAGATCCCTGTGGCTGGCGCTGCGCCCGCCTATCCGACATGGGCGATGCACCTGCATCTCACCTTCGCTGTCGTCGCGTTCGTCGCAACATTGTGGACGGGACTTCGTGCCATGCGTATGCCGGCGACACTGCGGCCACTCCGCGCGGTTGGACACGGGCTGTTGATGGTGGTCGGATTGCAGGTCCTGCTTGGCATCCTTGCGCTCGTGATGGTCATCACGCGAAAGACCGAAGCGATTCCACTGTGGGAAGTCGTCTTCACCAGCCTGCATCAGGTGACGGGCGCAGCTCTGCTTGCCACGAGCATGCTGCTTGCCGCGTGGTGGCGTCGGCTTACGGTGCCGCAGGCGAGTTCACAGGGGCTGCCTCTTGCGCAGGCTTGATCGCCTCTTCGAGCGCAAGCACCGCATAGATGGTGCAGAGTTCACTGTCTCCCTCATCCCAGCGTGAGGCACTGTTCACCCACGAACCATCGCTCGCCTGCATGCTCAAGAGCGCGGCGATGAGTTCATCCCGCCAGTTGTGCGCGCTGCCCTGCACATCGGTGATCGTGTGCTGCTGCGCTGCGTGCAGCGCACGCGATACCGCGTGCAAGTAGTAGAAGTGTCCTTGCGCGCCGAGTCCAGGATTCTCGCGGAAGGTCCAGTGGCGCCGAATCCACTCGAAGGCTGCCTGCACGCGCGGATCATCCTTCGAGAGGCCGGCATACAGCATGCTCTTGAACCCCGCGTATGTCATCGATCCGTAACTGCGCAGACTGCGCGGTTGACCAACCGCGATCTTCTCGCCGAAGCGTCCCTCGCCAGCCGCCTCACTTGCGAAGCTCTCGCCACCATTCGCGGGCGTGTACACAAAGCCCCCATCGCGCGATCCGCCGCTTGCCCACGGCGCCGCGTTGGTCTCTGCCAAGTTCTGCGTTCGAGTGAGAAACACGAGCGCGCGGCGTACGGCAGGATCGTCCGCAGAAACCCCCGCATCATGCAGCGCGTCGAGCATCATCTGCGTGTTCGACAGGTCAGGTCGCCCAGAACGACCATAGCCCGCGCCACCAAACCAGTCCATCCTCGGTGAAACACCCTCGGTCTGATCCCACTGATGCATCGTGAGCCATTCCACACTCGAGCGCAGCAAGACACGGTCCTCGGGATCTTGTATCGATGCGAGTGCGCTCGCAATCGCGCTCGCCACATAGTTGCCCAGACCGCCCTGCGGATCTGGGTTGAACGCCCGCCCTGTTCCGCCGACGCGACTACGGATGGAATCGCGCGCTCGCGCCGCGGTCGGCGAGTTCATCGGCAACTCGCCCACCTGAGCGAATGCCTTCAATGCAAGTGCAGTGATCGCCGTTGACGCAGCGAGGGAACGATCGCGCTGATCCGTGCCAGCGCTTCCCTTCCACACGCGCCAACCGCCGCCGGCGTCCTGCCTCGCACGGAGGAACTCAAGTCCCTGGTTGATGGACGCGCGTGCAGCGTGCCACGATGACGCGGCGCACGGCACCTCTGCGGCCGCAAGACTGACGCGGCGCACGACTGATGGCGGTCGTGCAGAAACTGACGCCACCACTGGCGGTGGTAGTTCTGTCACCTTCGATCGGTCGATCCGCTCATCGAGCGGGAGGGTCGAATCCTGTGGCGGAAGCGGGCTCGCCGCTGCAACCTGCAGCAACATGACCACGGAGAAGACCGACATTGGCGACACCCTCACAGTTTAGATGTGGTGTCCGATGTATCAAGTGCGCCTCACTCGGATGAGCTATCTTCGCCTCGTGCCCAGAGTCGTCTTGCTTGTTCTGTTTTCACTTGATTTCGCGGCTCCTCAAGTGTTTGCGCAGGATCCGATTCCCGTCGACAGGTTCGAGCAGCGCGATGCGCAGACGGTGACCACCCCCGACACATCGGATGAGTTGCCGCAGTCCCCTGGCGCACCTGTCACAATGCCACCTGCGGCGTTTGATTTCAGCCCCGAACTCAAGGCTGGCCGAGACGCGCTCGCAAAGAAGGGATTCACCTTCAATGTCAATTTGACGATTGATGCGGGCTACAACCTGACTGGTGGCGCGCGCGCTGGAGGCTTTCTTGCGGGCGTCCTCGATGCGGCCGTGCAGTTTGATTTTCAGCGCATGGGGCTCGTCGATGGCGGACTGCTGTTGGCGCGTTGGCAGTCATACTGGGAGTCGAACCCAGGACCATTCGAACTCGTCCCCGACTACTGGGGGTGGGAGAGCCTTGCCAGTGGCCTCGGCGATGTGAATCAGCTTTCGGAACTCTATTGGCAGCAGAAGCTCTTTGATGATGCGCTCACGCTTGTCTTTGGCAAGCAGGATGCGTTCAACTACTTCTTGAACCCGATCGGACCAACGGGATATTTTCTCAGCAACATTGACACGCTGCCTGCGACGATGGTGCCATGGGTGCCGACCTATCCCAATCAGGCTATGGGGCTTGTTGCCGTCGTTCGTCCGAATGATTGGTTGACTGGCAAGTTTGGCTGGTTTGACGGCACCAATGTGTACTCCGACAACGGCAGTCCTTTGAATTCAACGGGCACGCTCGGGCCTGGAACCTTCTTCGACAATCCCGGTTCTTGGTTTTTCATCTCCGAACTGGACTTCGGCTGGAAGACTGAGTCTGGGCTCGATGGCGTTCTCGGTATTGGCGGTTGGGTTCAGACGGGACCAAGCACTGTGTCGGGGAATGGCACTCCCGAAGTTCTGGCGCCATCGCAGCCAAACGGCGGCTGGTATGCCCAGATCACGCAGCGGGTTTGGGATCATGCTCCGCACGATGCGGATGAGAGCGGGCTCCGCATCTTCGGGCAGATGGGCTGGGGTGATCCGAGTATCAATCCAGTCAACTGGTCCCTCGCGGGCGGCTTCATCATTGATGGGCCGCTGCCGGGACGACCGAATGATGACTTTGGAATGGGCGTGGGCTACGCGTGGTTCAGTGATCCAGCGCTCGTGTATCCGGCGGAGCCTGGTCTCCACGAGATGAACTTCGAAGTCTTCTACGCAATCGCAGTGACGGACTATCTAACGATCGAACCAGATTTTCAGTTGGTCGCGAGCCCTGGAGAGTTCGGACAGCAGCCAATGGCCGTGGCGGGCTTCATCCGATTCTCGATCAATTTCTGACGGGCGAAGCGAAGCGTTGTTGTTGGGTGCGAGTGCGTTCTCATGAGCATCGGCCGAAGTGGTCGAGCGGCTACGATCCACTCGATGCTCCCGATTGCGCTTTCCATACTGCTCGCGGCCGCCCCTCCTGTTCCAACGCTGTCGCAGTCCGCCGTGCTTGATGCGCCAAGTCCGACAGTGTCGCCCACTTTCGGCATGGTCATCGGCATTTCGGGTGACCGTATCGTCGCGGCAGGACCAGACCCATCGAAGGAGGGAGGATCGCTTGGACAGGTCGCCACCTTCCAGTTGCAGCCAACGGGCGAATGGAGCACCTACAAGGAGATGCAATCCGTCGATCAGGTGCGACGCGGTGCGATGGTGTTGCAACGCCTCGCGTTCGCGGGCGAGCAGATGCTCGTCACCGAGGATCGCCGCGATGGTTCGAGCAGTTCGGTGGTCACCTTTGAGGCCGCAACGAGTCCGTCGGGATGGCGCCAGTTGAGTCGTCTCGAACCGCCCTCTGGATTGCCAGAGCCTGCGTTCGGTGCCACGCTTGCCACCGATGGCACGATCGCGGCCATCGCAACAGTGGATATGCGCGTGCTTGGAGACAAGGCGCGAACCGTTCAGGCTGCGCCGAAGGTGTTCCTGTTTGAACGCATCAAGGACGGATGGAAGGGGCTTGGTTTTCTTCAGCGAGAAGCGTCGAAGCAGCCGACATTCTTTGGCGCGTCGCTCGCGCTGGCGAAGAACACTCTCGTGATTGGCTGTCCAAAGGCCATCACCGCGGCGCCGCACCAATCGCTCGTCCAAGGAGGGGATTCGGTCGTGGTGGTGTATCGGCGTGGCGGTGACGGTGGATGGGCGCTCGATGGGGAGCTCACGCCGCCTCCGCATCGGCTGGACTATCTCGGGTTCGGCACAACCGTTGCAACCGACGGCGAGCGGATCGTCCTGCGTCAGTCGCAGATCAGCGGGTCAGGTGCGGAGGTGCTCGTCTACAGAAGGGGAACGACTGGCTGGGTGTACGACGGCGAACTTGTTCCGCAGGTCGACATCGTGCGCGGCGCGGGCTGGGGCATCACGCTGGCGCTGGCAGACGGGCGCATCGTGGTGGGCGATCCAACAGCGCTCGCTGGTGACCAGATGGCTGGCTACGTAGGTGTGTTCGCGCGATCTTCGGAGGGCAACTGGGGCGAGTCGCTGCGACTGAAGCCTTCCGTGGCCGTGACGAGTTCGCGCTGGGGCGTGTCGATTCGTGCAGATGGAAGGCGCGTGCTTGTGGCGCGCCCTGCAAGCGAGCGCGAGGGCATCACTCCGGGCGGAGCGATTTTGTTCACGCTTCCTGAGCAGCGCGATGCGCCGCCAATCTCATCGGGCGCTGTGTCTGCAACGGATGTGCAGTTGGCTCCAAACACGCCACCTTCGTCAACCGCGCCGAACGCACCGCCAAAGTAGTTTCCAGTTGCGCAGACTGTTGATCCGAGTGTTCGGACCAGTCTCTACTGCCAGTTTCGAACGACGCATGCGGCGCAGAGCACGCCGCAAGCGATGTGGAACGCAGGCAGCCAGTTGGTCGGCATGTCGGGCGGGGCGATTTGGTTGAGAGCCACGGCCATTGCACCGAAGATCGCCGACCAAGCCGCGAACTTCTGGCGGGCAAGCCACACGGCGCTTACGGCTATTGCCGCAAAGACGGTCCAGGAGATGATTGGAGCCAGCTGGGCGCCCTCAAGGGCAGGAAGACGAGCCGCCTTGGCAAACAGGAGGGCACCTGCAACCCCCATGATGATGAGCATGACCTTCACGGGGTGGGATGATAACTCAAAACAGGATCCCCCCTTGGCAAGGGCGAGGGCGACATCGAACTTCGAGGCAGCCCCTACCGAACCCAAGCCAAATGATCCCATGTGCCCTTCAGGCCATGACTTGAATTGCCGATCTGTTTTGACTTCAGCCAATCTTGGACTATTGTTCTGATTAAGGAGAAATTACCCCATGATGATTCGTCTTTCGTGCGTTGTTGCGCTTGGCTGTTGTTCAGCCTCTTTCGGTCAGATCGTGGTCGATGGAACGCGCGACGCTTCCTATCCAGCCGCACTTGCTGTGCAGACATGTACGACAGGGTTCGGCGACTCGACCGACGCCCTCTGCGATCGATCCAATGGCGGGTCGGAACTCTGCAACATTCATGCGACGGTTGCGAGTGGCGTTCTCTACATCTTCGTCGGCGGAAATGTTGAATCCACCTTCAACAAGTTCGATCTCTTCATCGATGCAAAGCAGGGTGGTCAGAACTCTCTTCGGACCGACAATCCAAATGTGGATTTCGACTGCCTCAACCGAATGGGCGGCAACCCTGGGCTCACCTTCGATCAGTGTTTCTCGGCGGACTTCTTCGTGACTGCCACGAACGGCGGCGATCCGCTGGCGATGTATGCCAATGTGGCACAGCTGCTCACGCTTGGTGGTGGCGCGGGGCAATATCTTGGGCAAGGCGTTCCTTGCACAACGCCGATCGTCGGTAAGTCCGGCGTCATTGTCGCCATGAACAACAGCAATGCGGCTGGCGTTGGTGGCGATGGTGGCAGCACGAAGGGAGCGGCCGCTGTTGAAACCGGCATTGAAATCGCAATCCCGCTGACACTTCTTGGGTATGACCCCGCCATTCAACAGAACATTCGATTTGTTGCGTTTATCAATAGCGGCGACCATGGCTTCGCTTCCAACCAGTTCATGGCACCGCTCGCAGCCGGCACGCCCAACCTTGGCGAGCCGCGCGCCATCAATTTCGCGAACATCGCGGGCGATCAATATGCCTCGCTCGTCGTCAATCCCAACGAGCCAGCGTGCCCGCCTGCGCCGCCTGCGTGCGCGTCGGACATCAACGGAGATGGCGTTACTAACGGCACCGACCTTACGCTGATCCTCAGCGGCTGGGGCGCTTGCCCGTAAGTCGACCAAATCTGTCTCACGCAACCTGACTTTTCAAGCGCCCCTTGCCTTTGGCAGGGGGCGCTATCCTTTCCTCCACCGCGCAATGGATGCGCGTGTTCTATCGCCGCCAAGGAGAGGCTCATGGCTTACACATTTCTTCGCCTGTTTCATTCAGGGATGCTCTTGATCTGCGTCACTGCTTGCTTTGTCGGCATGGGCTGTCAGTCGACAAGTCCAATGCTTGAGTACATCACCGATGGACAGCAGACCTTCATGGCTGTTCAGACAACGGGCAAGCCCGTACCGGCAGAGGAACTCAAGAGCGCCGTCGCGATTGCTTCGCTGCGCTGCTTTCAGGCGGGCGTGGTGCTCGGATGGATGGGAGGCAACGGCGTTGCCATGAAGCGACTTCCATCGGGGTGGTCACCGCCGGTCGCCATCGGTGTTGTGAAGGGCGATTTCGGACCGCTCATTGGCGCGCAACATGTCGACATCGTGATGGTGTTCAACGACCCGGCGACCTTTGACAAGTTCATGGAGAGCGGCTCGTACTTTTACGCCGGAGCGCAGGGCACAGCTGCCGCTACAACAGGGACGACTCAGGCGAGTGGTCCGACTGTCAAGACCTACATCAGCGCGGGAGGCATTTATGCCGGTGCATCCATCGGTGGCATGGGCATATTGATCAAGGATGCGGTGAACACCAAGACCTACGGCGATGGTGCCACCACCACGGACATACTGAATGGGAAGTACCAGATGCCGCCTGGTGGCATGGAGTTCGCGAGCAAACTTGAGGGGAAGAGCTAACAAGACGCCGGCATGCTCGCTTCGGCCTGCCGCATCAGCAAAATATCTCAATCCCAATGTGCATTCTGTGCATACGGGGCTATCCTTTCATCATGGCGCGTCATCTGAAGGCTTTTGCCATCTGCGGGGCGTCTCTTTCCCTCCTTTGCGGATTGTCGGCACACGCACAAGTCTCTCAGCGACCTGGCTTCGGGGCCGTCCCGTATTCGCAGGGAACGCAGTTCGGAGTGACTTTTCGAGTTTTTGCTCCCAACGCGACGGCGGTCAATGTCGCTGGCACCTTCAACTTCTGGAGCACGACCTCCATGCCGCTCTTCTCGGAGGGCAACGGCTACTGGTCAGTGGACGCTCCGAACTTGCAAGCTGGTGCGCAGTACAAGTTCGTTCTCAAGAACGGTAGTCAGACCCTTTGGAAGAACGATCCGTGGGCGCGCGACCTGACGAGCTCCGTGGGGAACTCGGTGATCCACAACCCAGCGAGTTACACCTGGCAGACGAACAACTTTCAGGCATCTCAGTGGGACAAACAGGTGATGTACGAGATGCACATTGGCACCTACGGAACATCATCATCGGGCACGCCGCCCGCCACTTTCGATCAGTGCACCGCCAGACTGGATCACCTGCAAGATCTTGGCGTGAACATGATCGTTCTGATGCCGACTGCCGAGTTTCCAGGCGACAGATCGTGGGGCTACAACCTGTCCTATCCGTATTCCGTGGAGAGTGCCTATGGAACTCCCAACGACCTGAAGGAGTTCATCGATGCGGCGCATGCACGCGGCATAGGCGTGAACATCGATGTCGTTTACAACCATCTCGGTCCGAACGACATGGATATGTGGCGTTTCGATGGCTGGTACCAGAACATCAACGGCGTACAGGGCGGCGGGATCTTCTTCTACAACGATGAGCGCCTGGTCACGCCGTGGGGGAACAGTCGCCCAGACTTTGGCCGTGGCGAGGTGCGTACGTATCTGCGTAACAATGCGCTCATGTGGCTGGATGAGTTCCGCGCCGATGGACTCCGTGTCGATGGAACCAAGTTCATTCGGCGTATCGGCCTGACGGGGCCCGACAACGCAGATGGCTGGACGTTTCTTCAGTGGATCAACAATGACATCGACGGGGTGTTCCCAGGCAAAATGATCGTCGCCGAGGACATGGATGTGGACCCATGGATCACGAAGACGACGGGCGAAGGCGGCGCGGGCTTCGACAGCCAGTGGGACTCCAGTTTCTACCCGAGAATCCGCGGCAACCTAATCACGTCGAGCGATGCCAGCCGAAACATGTGGGAGATCCGTGATGCGATCGCGTTCTCTTACAACGGTTCGATGCAGCAGCGCGTGATGTACACCGAGAGCCATGATGAGGTGGCAAACGGGCGCTCGCGGGTTCCCGAAGAGATCTCGCCTGGGAACAGCGGGTCGTACTGGGCTCGGAAGCGTTCAACGCTCGGCGGTGTGATCGTCATGACCGCGCCAGGCATCCCGATGATTTTTCAGGGGCAGGAGTTCTTGGAAGACGAGTACTTCCGCGACGATGTGCCACTCGACTGGTCGAGGAAGACCACCTACGCGGGCATCTACGCGATGTACAAGGATCTGATCAAACTGCGCAAGAACACGACGGGTGTGACGCGCGGTCTCTCCGGTTTCAGTACCAACGCCTTTCATGTGAACAACACGGACAAGGTGCTCGCGTACCACCGATGGCAGAATGGCGGTGACCGTGATGACACGGTCGTGGTCATCAACTTTTCCGTTACCCCTCGCAGCAACTATCGCATCGGACTGCCGCGTGCGGGCACATGGCACTGCCGATTCAATAGCGACTGGACGGGGTACTCGTCTGACTTTGGCAACACCCTCTGCTTGTCGACATCTACTTCGCCCGTAGCGTGGGACGGACTTTCGCAGAGTGCGCTCGTGAATCTAGGGCCTTACTCGGCAGTGATTCTGTCGCAGGGAACCGTCTATGCACCTGAGGACGTCAACCAAGATGGTTTGGTCAACGCAGCTGACTTGACGGTCGTCTTGGCGCAGTGGGGGACGACGGGCGGCAGTGGCGACATCGACGGAGATGGAACCGTTGGCGGCACTGACTTGGCGCGCGTGCTTGCTGCTTGGCAGTAAAGCGCCTTCGCTTTGGCGTTCAAGTTCAGGTGCAAGCCGTCGCGCTCAAGTGGCTCATTCAGGTGGCCCATTTAGGTGGCCAGCTCAGGCGAGGCATGGGCGAGTGCCGTGCCCGCTGCAGTTGTGTCAAAGAGGTGGACGCTATCCGGGATGATCTCGAATGCGCTGTCCGTTCCCTCTCGGATCGGGACCGTCGGTGATCGGCTCGTGATGCGGCGCCCGCCGCTCTCGATCACCACGTCCATTCTGTCCCCGTAGTTTTCGACGGCGATGACTCGCCCGCGACAGGAGCCACTGCCAACACGGATCTGGTCTGGGCGAACTCCCAGTACCGCCCGCTTGGCTTGCCGCCCTGCGAGTCCAGTCCAACGTGCAGTTGGTAGTCGCAGTAGTCCGGCGGACCAGCGGAAGCCGTTGTCCGCTTCGATCGTTCCCTCGATGAAGTTCATGGTGGGGGTGCCCACGAAGCTGGCAACGAAACGGTTCGTCGGCCGTCCGTACACCTCGGTCGGCGTTCCCACCTGTTGTACGACACCGTCCTTCATCACCACGAGTCGGTCGGCAAGGCTCATCGCCTCCTCCTGATCGTGAGTGACATACACCATCGTTGCACGCAGGCGCTGATGGAGCAAGCGCAGTTCCGTGCGCATCTCGCTGCGCAACTTCGCATCGAGGTTCGAAAGCGGTTCATCAAAGAGGAATGCAACCGGATCGCGTACGAGCGCACGCCCGACCGCCACACGCTGCCGCTGTCCGCCCGAGAGTTCGCGTGGTTTGCGCTGAAGCAGCGACTCGATACCAAGCGTCACCGCAGCTGCCGAAACGCGTGCATCGATCGCCGCTCGTTCGGCAGCGCGCTTTGCGCGGTAGGTTGAGTTGAAGACTGCCTTCAGCAGGCTGCCGTGCGATCTGCGTCGTTCGAGACCGAAGGCCATATTGCGTCGCACATCGAGATGGGGATAGAGCGCATAGTTCTGGAACACCATCGCCATGTTTCTGCTGCGCGCAGGAACATCGTTCATCCGTACTCCGCCAACCATCAGAGATCCGTCGGATATCTCCTCCAGTCCGGCGATCATGCGAAGGGTGGTGCTCTTGCCGCAGCCCGATGGGCCAACGAGCACAACGAACTCACCGTCAGGAATCGAGAGTGAAACGCAGTCGACGGCCTTCACACCGTTGGCGTAAACCTTGGAAACGCCCTGCAGAGTCACGGGTGCCATAGTGGAAGCGAAAGCCTAGCCCACACTTTGGTTCGGGTACAACTACGGCATGCGTCAAGTGACTTCCTCGGCGTTCTTGATTCTCAGTCTCGGCTTGGGGTTTTCTGCGCAGGTTGGCGCGCAGGATGCTCCCGCCGCGCCGACCGACACGGTGGTGGAGGAGGTTACGCCCGATTTGCTGCCGCCAAACCGCCTCTGTCCGACAGATCGCAAGCTGCCGCGCACGATGCGATACACCATCCTGCCGCTGCACGGCGACATCATCGATCCGAGCGTCTTGATCGCGCTGAAAGAGGTGAATGCTCGTCATACAAGCGCATCGAAGATCAACACGCTGGTGATCGACTTTGGCATCACGGGCGGCGATCAGGACGAGACGCTCGCTCTTGCTGCGGAGATTGCGGCGCTGCGCAAGCGGCTGCCGATCATCGGTGTGCTTGGCAGTGCCGTCGGTCCTGGAGCCATGCTGCCGCTGCTCTGCGACTACTTGGTGATCCTCGATCCCGCGAGTGACAAGGTGTTGGTCGACTGGACTCCTGGCATCGGTGCGTCATCAGCCAGTGTCTCGGCGGATGTTGGCAAGTTCTTCGAGCAGTTCCAGGCTTTCACGATCTCGCCCGAGTCGACGGGCGAAGTGATCCGAGCGATGTGCAATCCGAATCTCGATCTCTTTCTTTGGCGAACGCCCGAAAACTGCCTTCGCTTTGGGACGAGTGCACCCACGGACATTGAAACCGTGAAGCTGTCGAGTGGGACCGACGCATTGACTGGACTGTCTGGTAAGCAGCTCATCACATCGGGACTCGCACTGCAAGGGCAGGGTGGCATCGACAGTGTGGGCACGGCACTCGGAGCGGAGAAGTGGATCGCCGTTCCGGGCATTGCCGAGAAGATCCTGACGCAGGTGAAGTCGCGTCTCGCCACGGAGCGCAAGCAGGCGACGGAGGCTCTGCGCACAGGGTTCCGTTCCGTGAAGGATGCGCGTTCCATCGTGGCTGCGATGGTGGAAGCTGAGTCGATTGCGCGTGCGAGCGATCCACGCAAGCAGCAATACCGCCGTTCCTATTCCCGCGAGTGGACGAATAGCTCGGGGTCTGGGTCCAACTCGAGTCAGTGGGGCTTCACCCGCGTGACGAGCGTTGCCTGGCAGAAAAATGTGGACGCATCGATCACGGCATGGCAAACGGTGCTGAACATGTACACACAAGCCTCGACCGCCACGAGCCAAGCACGCTTGATTGCGCAGAAGTTGGCGGAGTCGGACTCGGCCAAAATCGACCTGGAGTTTCGTGGTGAAATCACCGCGCTGCAAGGGGAGGTGGATGCCCTGATGCAGCAGGGACCGACTCTCGACATCAAGGGCAACAACGCAAAGCAGACGATCGAGTGGCTGCGTACGAATCGCAACAACCCAGTGTTCTGACTTGTTTGCCGCGGATTCGCTTCGGATCCGCATGCGCAGTCGATCGCAGCCTCACCCCTTGACGGCACCTTGCGAAAGCCCCTCTACAAACTGTCGCTGTGCAGCGAGGAAGAGCAGGATGCACGGCACCATGGTGACAAGGCTTGCGGCCATCAGCAGATGGACATCCTCAAGGCCGCCATATTGGTTTCGAAAGGAATTGAGCGCCACAGCAAGCGTTGCCTGCTCGTCTGAATGCAGGTACACGAGCGGTCCAAGGAAGTCATTCCAGACTGCGACGAAGGTGAAGACTGCGCAGATGGCGTTTACAGGCTTGCAGAGCGGAAGGATGATGCGGAGCCAGATGCCCAGGTGGCCGTAGCCGTCGATGCGCGCGGCCTCGAACAGGGACTCGGGAAGCTGTGCGACGAACTGTCGATACATGAAGATGAAGAAGGCGTTCCCAAAGAACGCGGGCACAGCAAGCGGCAACAGCGAGTCAATCCAACCGAGTGATCGGAACAGAAGGAAAAGTGGAATGATGGTGACTTGGCCTGGCAGCATCATGGTGCCGAGCATCACCAGAAAGAGACCTTCCCGCCCGCGGAAGCGCAGGCGTGCGAATGCATAGCCGACGAGGCTGCTCGACAAGATGGTGCCGATCACCACGAGCACGGTGACTACCACGGAGTTTGCGAGCGCATTGGTGAACCCCGACCATGGTTCCGCGCCCCCCATCTCCCGCAGCGCGTCTGGATAGTTGTGCCACTGAGGACTCGGCGGCCACAGTGTCAAACCTGTTCCGCCCGTGATCGCCGCACCGGCACGCTCTGGGGTCTCAAGACTGACGACCACCATCCACCAAAGCGGGAAGAGCAGCGCGGCACCGCCAAGCGTGAGCGGTAGAAACGCGAGCGAGCGAGCGAATCCACGCGGTCTCACTTCGCACCGCCTTCGACATGCACCCATCGATTGCTGGTGCGAAGCACAAGGGCAGTGAGCACAAGCACGATGACGAGCAGGATCCACGCGAGCGCGCTGGCATATCCCATCTCGTAGAACTCAAAGCCCTGGTTGAAGATGTAAAGCACGAGAAAGCGCGTGAGATCTCCAGGTTCGCCGCCCGTCATCACGAAGGACTGCGTGAACACCTGAAAGCTCGAGATGATCGCCATGATGGTGTTGAAGAGAATCACCGGCGACAGCATCGGCAGTGTGACGGAGAAAAAGCGCCGAATTGGTCCGGCACCATCGATCGCTGCCGCCTCGAGCAGATCCGCAGGGACCTGCTGCAATCCTGCGAGATACACCATCATCGTTCCGCCGACGAACCACAGGCTCATGATGGCGAACGCTGGCGCGCCCCACAGCTCGGCATCCGCGCCGAACCACTCGGGTGGCACGATGCCGAGCGGCTTCAGCAGCGGCTCAAGAGCTGTGTTCATCAGACCGTGGTCGGAATCGAAGACCCACCGCCACAACACTGAAACGCCAACGCCGGCGAGCACGCTTGGCAGATACCAAGCCGCACGAAAGAGGTGGATGCCCCGAACCTTCGTGTTCATCAAAAGCGCTGCAAGAAGCGCGAGAAGCTGCCCTGTCGGGACGGCGATCAGCGCATACCAAAGGGTCACGCGAATGCTTGTGCGGAAGCGTGCATCGGCCGTGAAGATTTGCTCGAAGTTGGCGGTCCCCGCGAAGTCTGCCTGTGCGAGTGGCGAAACGCCTTTCCACCTCGCGAACGCGAGCAGCAGACTCATCACCACAGGGAATGCCATGAACAGCAGAAACCCCACGATCCACGGTGAGGCAAGTGCGTAGCCAGCGCGTTCATCCTCCCGCTCGCGACCTGTCAGCGTGCCAGTGTTCAGCCGAAGTACCCACACGGCCGTCATCAGCACGAACAGAAGAATCGCTGCAAGACCGATCGCGTCCCATGGCATCGGCGCAAGCGATGCAGCCCTCAGCGGGCTCGTGCACTCGGCGTTCCAGTCGCGCTCGAAGTTGGTGATCGCAGTCCGCAGCGGAACATCAGCCGTCTTCAACCCCTGATCGAGGCGCGATCCCATGAGCGCCTCAAACTGTGGGTTGACGGGCCAGTCCACGATCTGTGCGATTTCCGCAGCGCGCAGATAGCCCGCGTTGTTGGCGGGTGGCAGGGCGGGATCTGAAAACGCTGAACTTTCTGCGGCGGCGCGGATTGTTGGGATCGCCAAACCCAACTTGGCGAGATCGCGCTGCGTCGTTTCGCTTGAGAGAAAGCGCACCAGCCGCCATGATTCGTCCGGATGTGATGTCTGCGCTGAGATGCTCCACGAGACCGTCAGCACGATGTTTGCTTCTGCCTTTCCGCGTGGCAGTGGTGCGAAGTCCCAATCGAAGCCGCCTTGAGAGGACGGAGGGATCTTTCTGTAGCTCGGTACGACCCAACGGCCGAACGGGCCCGCCATGCCGACCTTGCCCGACAGAAAGACGCTTGAACCGCTCGCAATCTTGCTCTTCCCGCTCGTCAGCGCACCGCGTTCATCATGCCGCCATCCGCGTAGACGATCGAGCGACTCGAACACGGCTGGTTCGCCCGTGCGCAGCGCCTCGAAGGAACTGCCTCTGATGTCGAGCCCGTCGGTCATCAGGTAGGCGCGAACCATCGCTGGCCAGGTGACGAACTCGGCGCCCGTGCAGTCAGGCAGTGTGCCGATACGCCGTGCAGCCGAGATGAAATCGTCCCACGTCCAGTCATCTCGTGGCGGCGAGACACCCGCCTTTGCGAACAAGGTCTTGTTCCAATAGAAGCCGACGGTCGTGAAATCCTTCGGGATCCCGTAGAGCGCTCCTTGCCCTGACTTCTCCCGATCAAAGCGGAATGCATCAACGGTCGCGGGATAGAAGCCGCGCAAGTCGAGTCGATCGGGGACACTCTGCTGCTCGTCAGCCGCAAGAAAGTCATCCATGGGTAGCAGCAGCCCCAAGTCGACGAAGGACGGAATTCGCTCCGACCCAACATAGAACACATCGGGTGGATCACCAGACGCCATCATCGTCTGCAGCTTTGTGTAAAAGCTTGCCGCATCGCCTGGGTTGATGCGCCGAACGCGAATGCCGGGATTCTCAGCGGTGAATCGCGCAAGCGCTGCCTCCACGATCGCGTCCTCTTCCTGGCCACCTTCGCCCGACCAGTGCATCACGACGATCTCGGTGCGCCCATCAGCCGACAGCAACCGCCCAAACTCACGAATCGCGACTGTGATGAATGCCCAGGCGATCAGCAGCACCGCACATGCAGCGAGCAGCCACTGGAAGGGTCGTCCGATGGCGCGCACCATCGTCAGGAGGATAGACCGATCGAAGTGTCTTTGGCGATCTGCCTATGATTCCGCGATGATCGCGCAGCTTGTTCGGCGCCTGTTCGTGCCAGTTGCTCTTGCGAGCGCATGCATGGCGTTTGCCGTGCATCAGGACGCCAACAGTCGGTCATGGCCGCCGCGGGAAGCGACCATCCAGTCGTCGCTTCCACGGAACCAGTTCGCGAAGATTCCTTCCGTGGACATCCGCGAAAGCGGTGGAGGGCGCTTCGACTGCACATTCGCCTATCAGCCCGCGAAGCCCGCACGGAGTGTGTGTCTCGCTGGCGCGTTCAACAGTTGGAACATGAGCGGCACACCGCTCGCGCGAGGTGACGATGGTGTCTGGCGAGTCAAGGTGACGCTGCCCGCCGGCGCACAGCTCTACAAGTTTGTTGTGGATGGCGATCAGTGGACGACCGATCCTCGAAACCCATTCACGGAGTTGGACGGCCATGGCGGCAACAACAGCGTTCTGCGTCTCGGGGCTGAAGCCAACCTCGGATCGGTGCGAGCGAAGCGCGGCGATGGCAAGGTTGAAGGTGCAGCGATCCTGCATGATCCTGATCGCGCATCGTTCGCGCAGCGGCTGCCAAATGGCTCCGTGTTGTTGCGTGTCCGAACTCTTCGGGATGATGTCGAGGGCTGCGAACTTGCCATCCAAGGCAAGACCCGTCAACCCATGCGTGATTCAGGGGCAGACGAAGCCTTCTCATGGTGGGAGATCGAAGTTGCTGATACCAGTTCGAAGTTGACCTATACATTCCTCTTTTCAGATGGAGCAAAGCGCTTGAAGGACGAGCGAATCTATTCACTCAATACCGCACCTGATGCATTGTTTCGCACGCCCGCATGGGCGAAGGATGCGATCTGGTATCAGATCATGCTCGAGCGTTTTCGTGATGGTGATCCGCTCAACAATCCCGATCCCTGTCGTCCGTGGACGGGCGAGTGGTATGGGCTGAGTCCGTGGGAAGGCCAGAACGGATCGACTTTTTTCAAGTGGGATGTCTTCTCGCGGCGATACGGCGGCGATCTTGCGGGCCTGCGCGAGAAACTTGGCTACTTGAAGCAGTTGGGGATCAATGCGATCTATCTGAACCCCGTCTTTCAGGCACCGAGCCATCACAAGTACAACGCAACAAACTTTCTTCACATCGACGAGCACTTTGGCACCAAGGGCGACTATGCCAAGGCGGAGGCAGCAGAGGATCTGCTCAATCCGCGTTCATGGCAGTGGACGCCAACGGACCAGTTGTTCCTCGAAGTCCTTCGCGAGTCCAAGCGGCTTGGGATTCGAGTCATTCTGGATGGCGTCTTCAACCATGTTGGTACCTCCCATCCCGCGTTTCAAGATCTGAAGGCGAAGGGAGAACGCAGCCGATTCAAGGATTGGTTCAGCGTGCGCTCATGGGAGCCCTTCGAGTACGACGGTTGGGCAGGGTTCGGGGAACTTCCCGTGTTCCGAAAGAACGAGAGAGGATTCTCCTGCGACGCCGTGAAGGAGCATGTCTTTGCCGTCACACGCCGATGGATGGATCCCAATGGCGATGGTGATCCATCGGATGGCATCGACGGCTGGCGCCTCGATGTGCCGAACGAGGTAGCGATGCCGTTCTGGCATGAGTGGCGGGATCTCGTGAAGTCGATCAATCCAGAGGCCTACATCGTTGGCGAGATTTGGAAACGCGCGGATGACTGGTTGGACGGTCGTTCGTTCGATGCGGTGATGAACTATCCATTTGCAGAGACCATGCTGCACTGGATGCGAGACAAGGAACGAAAGATCTCGGCGAGCGAAATGGACCGCCGACTCGCTGAACTTCGACGCGCCTACCCGGCAGAAGCGACCTATGTCCTGCAGAATCTTGTCGACAGCCACGACACGGATCGAATCGTGTCGAAGTTTCAGCACCCGGACTGCGAGTACGACAAGGGGAACCGCGAACAAGACAATCCCAACTACAACGGCAAGAAGCCAGGCCCCGAGGAGTACCGACGAGTGAGGCTTCTTGCGCTGGTGCAGATGGTGTATGTCGGTGCGCCGATGGTTTACTACGGCGATGAAGTCGGGATGTGGGGTGCCGACGATCCGACCAATCGCAAGCCGATGCTGTGGGAGGATCTGCAACCCTATGAGCAGCCTGAGGAGAACAAGGTCGATCATGAACAGCTCGACTGGTACCGCCGCGTGATCGCGCTTCGGAATGCGCATCCCGCGCTGCGGACAGGGTCCTTCGAGATGGTCACCACGGATGATGCACAGGATGTCTGGGTGTTCATGCGAGCGTTGCCCACCGAGCGTCTGCTCGTGGCGATCAATGCATCGCCGCGTGAAGCAAAACTGGATCTGTCATCGTTGGCGGTCGCAGGGCTTGGAGGATCGTGGAGAACGGTTTTCGGCGGCGAAGGCGCTGCACTCTCCGACGATGCTTTCCCGCGAATCTCCGTACCGCCACTGTCGGGTCGTGTGTGGGTGCTGAAGAAGTGAGACAGGCTGCCAATCCGATCCTCGATCGCCGCGCGTTCGGTGTGCTTGTACACATCAGCTGTCTCGGTGGCGACTGCGCAATCGGTGACGCAGGCCCAAGCGCGATGGCGTTCATCGACTGGTGCGCGGATGCCGGCGCAGGCTGGTGGCAGATGCTGCCGGTGGGGCCGGTGGGGCCAGGGGAGTCGCCTTACTCAAGCACCTCAAGCTTCGCTGGCGAACCTATGTTCATCTCCCTCGAGGGACTTCACGATGACGGTTTGATCTCCATGCGAGCCCTGCGCGAGGCGCGCCGTACGGCCGCGCGCCTTGGTGGCAAGGCGCTGAACGCGCGTGGGGCGCGGGCGCGCTGCAGCTTCGATGCGGCACGCGCAGCCAAGGAGCCGGCGTTTCTCGAAGCGTTTGAAGTCTTCCGTCTCGGGCGCGGATTCGAAGGCACCGAATATCGATCCTTCGCGCGTCGCGAGCGGGTGTGGCTCGATGGTTGGTCCCGCTATCAGCGTGATGCGAATGGGTTTCACGCCTTCCTGCAGTTTCAGTTCGATCGTCAGTGGGAACGCCTGCGCGCGCATGCTGCACGTCGGGGTGTACGCCTGCTCGGTGATGTGCCGATCTTTGTCTCGCTCGACAGTGCGGATGTCGCAACGGATCCCGCGCTGTTTCGGCTTGATTCACGCGGACGACCGCAAGTGGTGACAGGCGTGCCGCCAGACTGCTTTTCCGCGGACGGACAGTTGTGGGGTCATCCGCATTATCGTTGGGACGCGCATCGTCGACAGGGCTTCGATTGGTGGTGCCGCCGGCTCGGGAGCGCGCTGCGGCGTTTTGACGGTGTTCGCATTGATCACTTTGTTGGCTTTCACCACGCCTATGAGATTCCTGCAGGTGCTCGAACGGCGCGCCGTGGGGCGTGGCGTCCGCAGCCTGGCAGGGAAGTACTCGCCGCAGCGCGCAAGAAGCTCGGCGCACTCCCCCTTATCGCGGAGGATCTCGGTGCGGTCACGCCAGAAGTGGTGGCGCTTCGGAAGGCCTTCCAGCTTCCCGGCATGAAGGTTCTGCACAATGCGTTCGGTGGCGATGACTCTGGGGAACTGCCGCATCACCATCCGTTGGACAGCGTGGTTTACACGGGCACTCATGACAATGAGACCACCGTGCAGTGGCGCGGTTCGCGCCGAATCGAAGAGCTTGCACGGCTGCGCACGATCTGCGGATCGGAAGCGCTGCGCCAGCCCGCGCAGGCACTCATCCGCATGGCGTTCGCCTCTCCGTCGCAGTTGGCTGTTGTGCCACTGCAGGATGTGCTCGGTCTCGGTGCGAGTGCCCGCATGAATGTGCCAGGTGTTGCCCTCGGAAACTGGACATGGCGGATCGGATCGGACTGGGCAGCGCTGCAACGCGGCTGTGCGGATCGACTTCGCGCTCTCGCGCAGGCAACGGGGCGTGCGCGGCCCACAGGTTCGCGCCGACGCGCATGATGCATCAGACTTGGTAGGAATACGGGACTCTATGGCTCGCAAGCGACGCAGTCCATCCATCGGCAGTGACGATCTCGTCACGCATCTGCGTGACATCGCATCCAACCTTTGGTGGTGCTGGAATGAAGAGGCTTGGTCCGTCTTTCAGACGCTCGATCCCGTCGAGTGGCGTGCAACGAATCACTCGCCGCTTGCCACGCTCGAGAGAACGACGGCAGCCAGGCTCGAAGCACTCGCCTGCGATCCGCTGTTCGTGAAGCGCGTCTACGACGCGCTTGCCGCGCGCGCCGCATACCTCGCAGAGCGCGCGTGGTTTCAGCGCGGCGCGGCGGCTCGGCTTCGCGGCTTTCGTGTCGCATACTTCTGCAGCGAGTATGGCTTGCATGAGTCGATCCAGCAGTATGCGGGTGGACTTGGCATTCTCGCGGGCGATCATCTCAAGAGTGCATCGGATCTTGGCATCCCACTCGTTGGCGTGGGTCTGGCCTACCGCCACGGGTACTACATCCAGAATCTGGCGCGAGACGGCACCACACAGGTGCTCTATCCCAACTATGACTTCCACCGCTGGGGAATGGAGGACACACACCGAACGATTGCGTGTCCGATCGGCAGTCGGCTCGTGACGGCTCGCATCTGGCGGATGTGGGTCGGGCGAGTACCGCTGTACCTGCTTGATACGGATTTGATGGCAAATGCGCCCGAGGATCGCCGCTTGACGGAGGGGCTCTACAAAGGCGAGCCGCAACTTCGCCTTCGGCAGCAGGTGCTCCTTGGCATCGGTGGAACGCTCGCGCTTCGCGCACTCGGTGAGCACATCAGTGTGATGCATCTCAACGAAGGTCATGCGGCGCTCGCACCGCTGCAGCGAGTCGCAGACTGCATGGCGCAGGGGATGCCCGCCGCCGCAGCGATGGAGAGCGTGAGACAAGCAACGGTGTTCACCACCCACACCCCAGTTGCTGCCGGGCACGATCGCTACGACCCATCGCTGTTCTTGCGCGAGGTCGCGCCTGCCGTGGCGCGACTTGGGATGAGTGATCAGGATCTGCTTGATCTTGGGCGTATCGAGGCTGGAAACGCGAAGGAGCCGTTCTGCATGACGGTTCTTGCCCTACGGATGGCGGAGCGAGTGAACGGTGTCGCGAAACTCCATGGCGAGGTGAGTCGCGACATGTGGAAGGATCACTACCGGCTGCCTGCGTCGAAGGTGCCGATTGGTTCGATCACGAATGGCGTTCACGTGCGGACATGGATCGACCCTGATGCGGAACGGTTCTGGCAGTCGGAGATCGGACTGCGTCTTGGAAAGCAGGCGCCGAAAGCGGCGGGGTGGACGCGTGCAGGTTCCGCAGATCCGCGCGCGTTTTGGGATCTTCGGAATCGGCTGCGAAACCGCCTCATTCACTTCCTGCGCGACCGAGTTGCGCTCCAGCGCAAGCGTCGTGGCGATGGGCAGTCCGAAGTTGCAGCCACCTATGGACTGCTCGATGATCAAGTGCTGACGATTGGCTTCGCTCGGCGTTTCGCCACCTACAAACGTGCGCCGCTGATCTTCCACGACATCGACCGTCTTGCGCGCATTCTCTGCAATGCTGAGCGTCCAGTTCAGATTGCCTTCGCGGGCAAGGCGCACCCGCGCGATGAGGGGGGGCAGGCATATGCACAGCGGATCTTTGACATGGCGCGCGATCCTCGCTTTGCCGGCAAGGTGGTGCTCGTCGAGGACTACGACATGCATGTGGGGCGCATGCTCGTTTCGGGCTGCGATGTGTGGCTGAACAATCCGATCCGACCGCATGAAGCGAGCGGTACAAGCGGGATGAAGCCCCCTCTGCATGGTGGGCTCAATCTGTCCATTCTTGATGGTTGGTGGCCCGAGGGCTTCGACGGATCGAATGGGTGGACAATCGAATCGGCCGCTGACGATGCGACCGATGCCGAGCGCGATGCCTTCGATGCGAACAGCATGTACGAACGGCTCGAGAGCGAAGTCGTGCCGCTGTTCTATGAACGCGATCCGAGTGGGCTCCCTTTGGGCTGGGTCAAGCGCGCACTGCACAGCGCTGCGACTGTGCCACCGCAGTTCAACTCGCACCGAATGGTGGCGGAGTACACACGCAAGGCGTATGTCCCCGCGCACCAATCCGATGCGCGCTGATCAATGCCCTCTATCCGCCGATGGCTTCGGCATCCTGCCTGATCAACGCCGACGGCGTCGACTGGTGGCTCCCGCAAGAGCCAGGAGCGCAATGGAGCCTGGCGCTGGAACGAGATTGCCCTGAACCCACTCGATCGCCGCATCGTGGTCCGCCTCATCGGCACCAAGATTGAAGACGATCCAGAAGGTGTCGCTCGAAGAAAACCCTTGGGCGGATGCCTGCATGGCGAGCAAGTAGATGCCCGCGATCGGATCGTTCCCCGCATCACCACTGATCGTGAAGTTGGGATGCAGATCGAGTCCTTCCGTCACGAGGAAGCTGAAGCTCCCGCCTGACGCAGAAGATCCGCTTGATCCGCCGTACTCGCCGCTGATTGCCGCGCCAGCGAATGACGCGAATTCGCTGCCAGTCCATCTGGATAAACCACTCAGCACATTGATGGAAAGCGTCGTGCCGACGAGATTGGAGCCGAATCCTGGCTCATCAATGCTGAATGGGAACTCAGGATCTTCGCCAAAGTCGGCGGAGAACACGCGCGCGGCGGAATCGATGATTTCGCCGGTGTCATGATCCCACGATGCGGTTCGCAGTTGTCCGCCGCTTTGCCATACATAGGCATCGGCGTGCACTTCGGCTTCGTCAGCGGCAGCGAACGACTCGAGAGAGCAAAGACCTGCCGCGGCTATTGCCGCGAGCGAGAAAGAGATTGAGGCAGAACTGAGTGACATAAACAGGAACTCCTGAAACGGGACTGGAGCGAGGGGGAAGAAGACAGTCGCAGCACTCGCCCGTGCGGGACGACTGTCACAGAAGGGATTGAAGGAAGAAGCGGTCATGGGCACACTCCCCATGCGCCAAGCAAGGTGGTCAGATCACTGCCGTCCACCATGCCACTGCCGTCGATATCGGCGGTACCAGATCCGCCCCAACTGCTCAGTAAGACGGCAAGATCCTGTCCGTTCACGAACCCATCTGTTTGCACATCTGCGGGGCAGGGGTTCGGGAGAAAGTTATCGATGACCCACGCTGCTGCAGCATCATGCGCATCTGGTGTGGACGCATGGTTCATGACCATCCAGAGGGGCTTGCTCTGCAGAACGGCCGGGTCGGTTGACCACAGTTCCAGTTCCAGCAGATAGATGCCAGGTGTGGGTGCGGGAGTGCCCGGTGCAGCAAGGAGATTGAACGAGAGGTGCCGATGCCAACCTCCATCCGACTGCACAGCGAGCGAGAAACCGGGAACGCTTCCCGCGTTGCTTGTGACATTGGAAGTGATGAAAGAGATCTTCAGCCGCTCGCCTGCGAGCGGCCCACCAGGATCGGTCGCTTCGAACGCAGTGCCGTTCCAGACCGCGAGTGCGGTGCGAATGTTGAACCCGATCCGATAGCTGGTGTTGAAGGTGCCTGGCAGCGCATCGAATCCGGGATTGGATGTGAATGCGGCGATGCCCGTGTCTCCGAAGCTCGCTCGGAAGACACGCGTTTCCGATCCGATTCCGGCCGAAGTGATTTCGTGGGTCGTGATCTTTCCATCGGTCGCCACACGGAGTCCGATGTCGCCAACATGTCCTTGCGCGTTGGCGGTGGCAGCCGATAGCACGCCGATGACCGCACCGATGACGAAGCGTGCATATCGAGCTGATAAGGTGGTCTGACGGGTAAGAGTGTTGTTCATGATGTCGGTGCCTGTGGATCAGGGTCAAAGCGGTTGCGGTTGCAGTCGATCCATAAATCATCGAACTCATGTGTTCGTGTGTGACCGTCGAGGAAGGAGTAGTTGGAGAGCGAGGGGCGGGCGGGCTTGTACCGATCGACCGCGTTGATCGCCACCTGTGTTGCCGCCATGATTGGGACTTGCGTTTCAGAAAGACCGCACCATGTCTCCACATGGGGATGATCGGCGAGCGCAAAGTCACCCTCCTCGGCCATCAGCAGGAAGCACACTGTCTCGTCTGGCTTGCGCACCTCTGTGAGCCGATCGCAGCCCGCGCCCGGTCCCTCCAAGGCAGCTGCGGGTGAGTAGTTGCGCGAGATGTAGTTGTTCAGACCGTAACTGGTGACTCGAACGGGACCGAGGGCAGGATCGGCAGAACCACCCTGATCCGCAGGCCAACGACTCGACTGATCCAGTGGTCCGCGCAGTGCGATGGGATGATCCAAGAATGGACGGAGCGTTGTGACAAACGATGCCAGCGGACTTCCAATGCCACCGTGCGGAAGCCCAGCATCAACAAAGTGCTCCTTGTGCACATTCATGTAGGCGGTGTGAGCCATGGACAACGATCGCAGCGCAGACAGGTCACTTGCGGTTCGCGATTGGCGCTGCACGCCAGCGAGCGCGGGCACAAGAAGCCCGACCAAGATCACAATGACGCCAACGACGACCAGCAACTCCACAAGTGTGAAGGCACTGCGTGCGGATGGTGGCGATATCGAGCGAGGTGTTGGCATTGCAACGGTCGAGTACAGACTGATCGCGCCAAGTGACCCTTTCTGCGGGTCACCATGGCACAAGGCGACTGCTTGTCATCGCGGAGCGCGATGGAGCGTGTTTCAGTTGAACACGGGCGGCGGTCGAGCCCAGATCCCCCGAGGGCTCGGTAGGGCGATGCTGAATGGACGATTCTCCAGCTCAGCACCAACGACCAGAGAAATCTGATCCACGGGCGGCACCGTGGTGGAGAGCATCACCACCACCGCAAGCAACGAGCATTCGAGGCAGCCCGAGTCGTGATCTTTGGAAGTCGGCTCTTCCGTTGGTTCGTCGTGATCGCCGCAGCAGGAGTGGCTTTCGCAAGGCTGCTGCACCTGTTCGCTCCCACAGCATGTTCCATCGTCAGCTTGATTCTGACCATGGGACAAGTGCACATGGGCTGCTGTCCATCCACTCACGCCGACAGACAGGACTGCCACAATCAAGATGGACACGAACCTACGCACTGGGATGTCCACAGAATAGGTCGCCTGAAGTTCAGGGCAAGTCCATTTCATCGGAATCCCAAACTTGCCTTCGCAGATGCAAAGTCATTTGCAAGACGAGGCAGACTGCCCTGTTAGGGGGTCGGCGGCATCCCTTGAGGCGGGTCGGCGGGGGCCGAGGGTTGTAGCGCATCAATTCGTGTACGAAGCGCCTCCTCGTCCCACGGATCGATGATCGCAAGTGCACGATCGAGCGTCGCGCGTGCAGCAGTGATCTGTCCACCTCGCATTTGCACGTCTGCAAGCGCCGCGTACGCCAATCCCTCACGCTGCTTTGACAGGGAGATTGCCTTCAGCGCCGCCATCGTGGCGCGCTGAAGATCAGGCTTCTCGAACAGCTTCGAGACCAGCGTCGTCGCAAGTTCAGCACACGTCTCCCAATCGGTCGAGTGACGCAAAATCGTGTCGGCTGCGGTCAGCGAATCGTCCGTGCGTCCCGCTTGCTGAAGAGCGCTGATGACCAGCAGCCTGCCCTCACGAGCGATCGAGGCGTTCTTGTCGGCAGACATTTCGCGGCAGATGTCGAGCAGGGTGTCCCACTCGCGTCGGTCGATTGCAATCTGCGTGCGTTCAGCAAAGGCCGCGCTGCGCTTCAGTGCTGCTGCACGCTCCTCATGCATGGCGCGGCGTCCCTCGCGTGACCATCGCCCGCTCTGCACAGCTTCCACCAGGGCGCCAGCTTCACGAGGGTCGCCGATCCAAGCGATGTTGCCCTGGTGGACAATGAAGCACGCAGGCACACTCGTCTGCCAGGATGGCTTCATCCAGTCGTTCCATGCGCTGCGGTCGGGATCGCAGCCGATGGTGATGTCCACGCGGTCTTTGAAGCGAGGTGTTTCCAAGAGAGGCGCCACCACATCGACAGGCTCGCATGCGATCGCGACCACCTCCACTCCCTTATCACGGTTCGCTTGTGCAACCTTCGCAAGTCGGGGGAGACTGTCCCGTGCGGGCGTTATCGCTGGGGACCAGAACAGCACAATCCATGTTTTGCTGCTGTCAGAAAAATCGGGCTGCTGCCCTTGAAGCCAGTGGGAGATGTCCGAACGAGGTGCGGCAGAGCCAACCGTCAGCGGCGGACGCGCAGCACTCATGCCTGAATCTGGTGGCTGCGGAGTGGGCTCTGACTGGGGCGCCGTACTCGCAGGCGTCTGCTCAGCTTGCCGCGCTCCGCTTGCGCAAGCGGACGGTGCGCACAGAGGCATGGCACTCACGACGAGCAACAGGAACAGTCTCATGTGTTCACCCCATCTTGGAGTGGCACGACAGCGAATGCATTGACATCGATTATGCCGTGATCTGAAACCGTCAGGTCGGGGATCACTGACAGAGGCAAGAACGACAGCTGCATGAACGGGTCCGCGAGCGTTCCCCCGAGCGAGACATACGCCGCATCGATGGCATGTTGTGCCGCGGCGACCTCGGCGACTGAACGGTCGGACAAGAGACCTGCGATCGGCAAGGGGAGCTCAGCAAGTATGCGGCCACCATTGGCAACGCACTGTCCGCCCCCGATCTCCGCGAGCCGCCGTGCTGCTCGCAGCATGTCCGACGGGTCAACTCCAGCCACACTCAGATTGTGCGCATCGTGACCGACCGTGCTCGCAATGGCACCGCTTCGCATGCCGAATCCGCGCACAAGCCCACAGCCAATCCTGCCGACACCTCCATGTCGTTCGATTGACGCGAGCAGAAGCAGGTCGCGCGCAGGGTCCGCGCAGACATGCCCCCCCACAACGCGCGGCAGTTCCCGCAGATCCTCGGTCACGATCTGCCCGGGCATCACACCCACCACGCGTGCCGGCTTCGATGGATCCCCCGGCAATGTGAATGCCGCCGCACTCAGCGAAGCGGGCAGGTGAACAGTGGACCGAAGAAACTCAGGGACAACAATGGGCGAAAGCGCATCGGTGCACGCGCCCTCGCGCGCAACTTCTCTTCCAGCAATCAACATCCGCTCGACCTTCATCGACGACCATCCATCACGCCCAAGCTGAACAATCGCGATGTCTGCCGCCAATCCAGGCGCGATAGCGCCCCAATCGCGAAGCCCGTAGTGCTCCGCGACATGCAGCGACGCCATCGCTACAGCTGTCGGACCATCAAAGCCCATCTGCGCCGCCCTTCGAATGACGCGATCAAGATGCCCGTCCTCGACTCCATGACACGCATGAACATCGTCCGTGCAGAAACAGAAGCGATGCGCATTGGCAGGCGTTACGGCGGGAAGTAGATCGCGGAGATTGCGTGCGGCGCTGCCTTCTCGGATGAAGATGCGCTGGCCTGACTCCAACTTTTCGATCGCCTCCTCGGCACGGAAGCACTCATGATCGCTCGACGGACCTGCAGCGATGTACGCCTGCAGACGCTGCCCAGACAGGGCGGGCGCATGACCGTCGACCCGACCACGCCGCGACAGTCCAAGCGCACTCTTCGCGAGCAAATCAGCATTGCCAGCGATCGTTCCAGGGAAGTTCATCAACTCTGCAAGCGCGATGACGCGCGGGTCATCAAAGAGCGGATCAAGATCAACTGCCGACAGGGTCGCGTTCGCACTTTCCAGTCCACTTGCCGGAACACAACTCGACGCCGTGAACCAGATGTGCATCGCAGCGCGACGCGCATCCTCCATCATCCATCGGATACCGGCGGCGCCGCTGACATTCGCAATCTCATGTGGATCGGCCACGATTCCTGCGGTGCCGTGCGGCAGCATCATGTGCGCACATGTGGATGGGGGGAGCATGGTGCTCTCGATGTGCATATGCGCATCGAGCAGTCCCGGCATCAAAACACGGCCGCTCGCGTCGATGCGCTGAAGCGCCTTCACGGCAATCGTGGGATCGAGCACGGCAGCAATACGCCCACCGTGGATCACGACCGTCGCGGCACGGAGTCGACGCGAATGGACATCCACGATCAGCCCCGATCCGATGGCGGCATCGGCGGGGGCTTCGCCCCGAGCGACGGCAATGAAAGATGGATCCGTCCGCGGGATCATGGACGGCGCTGTCCCGTGGTCAATTCGGCGCAGGCGGTGGCGTACCGCCGCCCTTCCCACCAAACGCCATCTCACGCGGCGTCTTGTTTTGGAGGACACGCGCCTGACCCGTGGCCATCGCTTGATCGAGGAAGTCTTGCACCATCGCATCAGCTTGGGCGGCACCAGATTGTTTCACTGCCTGCCGATTGATCTCGGTGATCGCCCACGCCTCACAGTTCCACGGCAGATTATTCGCGGTGTTCCGCATAGCGGCAAGAAAGAGTCGGGAGTTCTCGACATACTGCGACTTGTCTCGCACGAGCGATCCGTTGGTCTCGTACACGCCGCGGAAGCAGTACCACGTGCAACTTGCCGTGCTGCCATCTTCGGGCGCCCGAACAATGCGTCCCGCCACCGCAATCAGAAATCGATTGCGAGCGGGAAGGTAGTCGTATGCGATTCCATCAATCGTCTCAGTCAACTTGACCGGATTGCCGCTGCCATCGGTTTCGTCAAGCGTTTGTGATCGATTTCGGATCGCTTGCAGTATCCGTTCCTCTCCATCCGAGTTGTTCGGCAATTTCCCCTCATCACTGTGTGCGCGCACGATGCTGCTGCACGCGGTCGAGACTTGCGTTGAAACGAGCGATGGAACGGTGGCCCCCGGAATGGACCCTCCTGGACTGGCACAGCCAGTTGCCGACAGAAGTCCTGCTGTCGCAATCAGAATCGTGGTGAACGCCTTCTGGCGTGATCTCGTCTTGGGGGCGCTCATGACCTTACTGTAACGCATGGCGCGGTTTCCTTATTGCGATTGGCCGAGCGACGGTTGCGCCAAAACGCGACGACCGAGCCTCTGCGAATAGACTCGCGTGGCGGCGCTCCGTTCCGCCGCTTGGTTTGGAGTCCCGGTAGCTCAGCTGGATAGAGCAGCGGATTTCTAATCCGCAGGTCGGTGGTTCGAGTCCACCCCGGGTCGTTTGCCGAATGGCGCTTGAGGTGCGCCGTTACTCCTCGGAACCGCCCACAACGGTGATGAGCAGTTCCCGACGATCTCCTGGCTTGTCCATCTCCCACGGGCGCACGAGCACAAACACGACTCGCGTCGAGCCTGCGGTGCTCGCCGTGAAATCAAAAACATCGAGCACAGGACCACCCGGCATGCCGTTCGCTTGAGGTTCCGCTCGTCCCTGACCGCTCGCTGCGTCAAAGTCCGCTTTCAGAACCGGCGCAAACGAACCAGAGTCCTTCGCCAGTTGCCACTCGTAGCCAGTGCCACTGCTGCGCTTCAGTTCGATGCGCACTGTATCGCCTGCATTCACCGTCATCGACGATGTCTCATCAAGAAGGATCTCGTCCACCGGACTCTTCGGTGTGCTCGGCGAAATCGCCTCGCGGATGCGGCAGATCATCTTCCGTTGTGGGAGGACGGGCGTTCCACCCGTCACCGTCTTTGGCTGATCTTGGCAGGAGACGCATGTGATCGAGATGCACGCGAGGGCGAGGGCGCGAAGTGTCGTCATGGCGCAGCAGAGGCTACCGAAGTTTGTTGGCGTGTATCGTGGACCGCGTGAAGAGTGAAGCGGCGTATGCCGCGCGCGACTGGTGGACGCCTCGGCGAATCTTCTGGGTCGCCACGGTCGGCATCTATCTGAGTTGGTGCCTCGCGACACTTGCGCTGCAAGGGAATCTCGCGCTCGATCATGTGGAAATGTTGATGTGGGGGCGCGGCTGGCAACTCTCGTATTGGAAGCATCCGCCACTCCCCGCGTGGCTCGCCGAGGCAGTTTCTGTCGCAACAGGGCGCGCGGTGTGGCCGCAGTTCTTCATCGCACCAGCCCTCGTCGCGGTCACCGCATGGATCGTGTGGCGCGCTGCGCTCGACCTCGTGGGTCCGTGGCGTGCATTGCTCGCGGCACTCTCGCTGCAGGGCTGCGTGTACTACAACTACGAAAGCGATGTTCTGAATCACAACTTGATTCAGTTGCCCTTCATCACAGCACTGATCTGGGCGGGATGGCATGCTGTCCGCGGATCGGCCCGCGCATGGATCGCCTTCGGCGTCATCTCAGGCATCGCGATCTACGGCAAGCACACGGCAGCATTTTCAGCGATCGGTGTGGTGGTCTTTTCTGTATTGGTGCGCGACTCGCGTCGGCAATGGCTCTCGCGCGGACCTTGGCTTGGCATGCTCGCAGGAACACTCACCGTGCTGCCGCATCTCTGGGCGATGTGGCGAATCGACTTCTCGCCACTGCGTACCGCAACGCTTGATCACGACGGTGGCTTCCATGAGAGCGTCGCGGCCGAGCCGTGGTGGGGGCGTATCGCGTTCCCTGCAGAGTTTGTCGCGGCGCAGGTACTCATGCTCCTTGGAGTCTGGATCATGATGTTCCTGCTGTTTGCACGGCCCGGCGAACCGACCATCGAGCATGTCCGCCCGCGATCGCAGATGCGACCTGCCGCGTACTACTACGCCTGGTGCACCGTGTTCCCTGTCATGCTGGCAGCACTGCTGTCGGCGATCGTCAATCTGCACATGAACTCTCTTTGGGCGATGGCATGGCTGCCGTTCGCAGGGCTCGCCGTCCTGCTTTGGGTGGAACGCCCCATCGGCATGAGCGGCTTGCGGACATTTTGGATCGCGTGGTGTGTGCAAGCCGTTGGCACGCTCCTGTTCGTCGTCGTGAAGATGTCTGCGGGACCGCACATCGATGGACGGGCGACGAACGTGCTGTTCGATGGCGAAGCTCTTGCTACGCAGGTGGGTGAGCGGTGGAAGGCGCGCTTCCCGACAGCGCCGCTCACGCTGGTGATTGGTCCCCACTTCGTTGCAGGCAGCGTTTGTGTGTATCACGCGAGCCACCCAGAGCTCATCATCGATGGCGTTCCCACCCGATCCCCGTGGATCGAGCCGCAGCGAATCGGGCGCGAGGGCGCGGTGCTGATCTGGGATGGCGCCGCCGACCCGCCGTGGATCGATCAGTTCGGTGCACGCAGTCAAACTGAACGCTTCGAACTGCCGCTGCGCACAACCGCAGCGCTGCCGCCGCGGCGCATGGCGATTGCGTTCATCTCTCCCCAGTCACCGATGCAGGATCCTTGACTCGGGCTCTCGGACGCGCCCGAGTGCCATCATGAGATGTTCAGTCCGCTGAGATATCGCTTCAGCTCCTCGTTTAGCTGTTGAAACTGGCGCATCAACTCGACCGAGGACTTCTCCAGTTCGGCGAGGCGGTTCTCCTGCTCATCAAACTTCGCGAGATAGCGTCGGTACAGCTCAGTTCCCTTTTCGATGGAACCCATGTTCTGTCGAACACGCTCCTGATCGGACGCGATCGACTGTCGCTCCGCGGCATCACTCTCCATCTTGCGCTGCACATAGGCGATCGACGATTGCAACGCAGCGATCTTGCGCATGGCATCCACCACTGCGGCCGACGCCTTGCCGCTGCTGGCGTGAGCGAGCAGCGCGGGAAGGTCATATTCGGTTGCAGCGAGGCGTTGGCGCGTCGTGATTTCCTGAACCACGCTCAGCGACGCAGTCTTGTCTGCGGCAATCTCCAGCTCGAATCGGTACACCTGCGAAGTTTCGGATGCGGGCTCCTTCGGTTCGATCAGATCCCAACCCGCCGACTTCGGGGACTCGACAAGCAATGTGCGCCCACGCGTTGCATCTTTGTTCTTGAACGCATAGGTCACCGAGCTGCGAACTTTCTGTGTCTCCTCGATGAAGCCATCAACGATTCGCACGGAAACGATGGCCGTCGAGGATTCGTTCGTGACGGCACACGCCACATCAAGATCGACGGCGTATGCGAGCAGCCGCTTATCGCCTGCCCCCATGAACGCGATTTGTGCGTCGCCCGCGTACGCGTTTCCATCAAAGACCGCGATCGGGCCAGGGATGAGCTGTTGCCCGCTCGAGTTCGAGAGTTCGACGCCCCGCATGGGATGGTCGATCCCATCGGATGGGCTGAAGATGCTGATGCGGCGCGTCTGGACATCGCTCGAAATGATCGGCAGCATGGCGGACTGTTGGCGCGCGATCGAGACAGGATTCCGCAGCGTGTATTGGAAGGATTCACCAACAGATCCACCCTCTGCCTGCGCAGTCGCAGCGTTCTTCCATGAGAGCGCCGGTTTGCCCTCCTCGGCGCGGGACCCAGCCATTCCGTCCATCGCCATCTTGCGCGGAGCAGATGGCGCAGGAACGGCGGATGCTGCGAATCCTCCGCCCCCTCCTGCAGTCGAAGCGACTGCAGGACGCCTTGCAGCGGCGCCTAATTCTCGCTGCGCCTCGAAGGCCGCGCTGTCGCCGTACACCCTCGGTGCCGCACCGGCAACCATCGGCACAGGTACTTCGGGGCGCTCGATGTGCATAGCCTGCGAGAGATTCATCTCGAAACTGACGGGCTGGCTGGCCACAAGCGAAAGACGCACATCGCTCCAGTCGTCATCCGTCGAGTTCTCGACGATGGCCCACCCAAAAAGGAGCGATGGATCCTTCGGCTTCTCCGTGCTTGGCAACACCAATCTGTAACTGGTCTTCCACACGGGCATTTCACCCACATAAGCGATCCGTACCGTGCGACTTCCCTGTCCTGCGAAGGAGATCGACACGCTCTTGAACCGATCGGTCGTGTGCGCGGCAAGTGCCGCAAGCGCTTTCCCGAGCTCGGTGTTCAGTCCGGCATCCTGCAACTGCACGCTTCCCACGGTCGTCAGATTCACTGATCGGATGCCGCTGTCGGTGAGCACATTGATGTACGGCACCGCGATGGGTTCCTCCGAGTCGCCAACCGCTTGCTGCCGCGTTTCACTGCCCAAGATCGTGCCCGAGATGGGACCGTCGTCGCCACTCACGGTGATCCGCGTGCCACGCAAGCGACCGAGCAGATCCGCCAGCGACGGATTGCCCGACAGGTCGATGCCGAAACTGGCGAGTTGCCGCGAGAGCGGTTCATTCGATTCAAACGAAACGCCCCTCAGCGCCTGCTGTTCATCGAGAATGACCATCGATTTCAGAAGGTCGTTGATGCCATCCTGCGCAAAGCGCAAGGACACCGTATCGCCCGCAGCAATCGGGCCCTGGCGCTCAAAGGACCCAACACCGCTGCGGTATAGCGTGACGCCTGTGATCGGCATGCGCGGCGATCCGCCGACACCCGTCACTGCCTGCGCCGATGCCATCGATGCTGCGCTCGCTGCGAGCAGAAGTGAGAGCGATGCGCCCAGAACAAGCGAAGCACGTCCAGAGGAAGGGGTCGGTGTGTCGTGGCGTGGTTGTGTCATCATGTCGGGCTGCTCCGCGTGAGGTGTGACTGATCGTTTGTATGAACGCTTCCGATCTTGCTGTCATTGCAACAGGATTTCGGAAAAATCGCAATCCAACCGATGACTGCAAGCAGAAGCGGATCGACGATGGAATCCCAGAAGTTGGTGGATTCGAGGAGTCCGCACGAGTAGCTCGTCAGTCCCGCGGATGTGACAAGCGCCCATCGTGGGCACCACCGACCAGACATCGCGGCAGCGCCGGCAATGACCGCAAGAAGCAACAGCAGTGGCTCTGGGTGCCATCCGAGCCAGTACGCATCGCGCTGCATGCGGGGAATTGGCAGCAAGAGTGGGCCATAGAGAGGAAGCGCGACGAACAGCAGCAGCGCCCATCGCCAGAAGTGCGCGGGGCGATTCGGCAGCGCGCTCGGGGCGATCACATACAGCGCGAGAATCACAAGAGTCGTGATGCTCAAGTCGCCCCACAGCCCGCGCAGATGACCTGCGAGCGTGATGCCACCGAGCGGAACGAACAGTACCACGATCATCGGCAGCCACGACTCGGGTCCGAGCGGCTTCAGCGCGCGCTTCGCCAGGCGTTCACGAAGAAAACGCCCGAGTGCGGCGACGATCAACGCTTGTCCCAAGATCCCGATCCATGTGGTCAGCGGCCATGCGCTCATGGCCTGCCTCCAATCGCGGGCGCAGTGGATTCATCGTTTCGCAACCAAGCGCGACCGAACGAGCAGAGGCGAATGCCTTGTCGTCGCCAGGTGTAGGTGAGATGAATGACCCCATCTGCTGATTCGGCAAGACACGGGTAGGAAAACTCGCCTGTGTCATCGCGTTCGATCACGCGCGACGGAGCCCAAGTCGTGCCATCGTCACTCGATGTGAAGAGTTGCAGGGTGCCGCGACCGCCGCGCGTCGGATTTGCAGCGAGCAGCAGTGTTCCATCGCACAGCCGAAGCAATGCAATGGACGCATCGGGATTCGGAATATCGAGCGCTGGCTGCATCGCCCATGTGACGCCGCCATCGATCGACCGATTGACGCCAACGAACGGTGTGCTGCGGCTGGCGGATCGAAGAAGCGCAATCGCCGCGCGAGGCGAGAGCGCCGCCACTGCCGGCTGCAGCCATCCGCCTTGGTACTTCTGCATGCGTTCCACGGAGTGCACCACGCCATCGGCACGCAGATGCACGAACAGCCCGTGCTTTTCGATGAACTCGTGGTAGGCGGGCAGTCCCCAAGATCCGTCCGCCATGGCGATCGGCTGGGTGCGGACGAGTGTGCTCAAGTTGAAGAACGGCGAAACCACAAGACGCCGCGCCGACTGCCATGTCATGCCGCCATCCAGGGAAAGGAGATGATTGATCGCGCTGCCCGACCAACCGCCGTAGCTGACGCTCACAACATGCATGTTCACGCGTCCCTGCGCGTCCACCCACACCACCGGATTTCCAAGCGAACGGATGACGCGCTGCACCATGCCCTGCAGTTGTTCACGCGTGAGCGATGTCCATCGGCTCTCGACGGTGCCCGCGCGCACGCGCGCCATCTCAATCGCCACATCCGACGCGCCTTCGCGAGCGCCAGCAAACCAGGCGACAAGGAGCGTTCCATCGGGCAGCGCCGTGATCGATGACGCGTGCGCCGAGGGAGTTGGACGCGGAAGATCGATCGATGCGAAGTGAACGCTGTCTGCGGCCGGGGACGCGCGCGCGGGCGTGAACATGAAGCGCAACTCGGTCGGGCGCGGCGCCTGCACGAACGCTCCAAGCCACGCGAGTACAAAGATGACGACCGCCAGAACGCGAGAGTTGATGAGCACGCGCATGCGGAGCCGTCGAGGCCGCGTGAGCGTAGCATCGCCCGCCGCAAGGACGCGCATGGACATCCATCTTCAACGGCTGGTGGATCGATGGGTTGGCGTACCGCTGTGCGGTGCGCTCTCGGCGTGGCACGCTGCGCAGCGCGCGCTTGGTGTCGTGCCGCCGCCCGATGAACGACCGCTGCTGCGGCGCGTCCTCGTGATTCTGCTCAGCGAAATGGGCAGTTTGGTCCTGGCGGAGCCGATGTTTCGTCGACTCCGCGAGCGACATCCCGGTGTGGAGATTCATGCGATGGTGTTCCGCAAAAACAGGTCGGTGCTCGATCTGCTTCGCGTGGTGGATCCTGCGCACGTGATCACGCTTCGCGATGGTTCGCCTGCGCAGTTGGCAGGGGACCTGCTCCGTGCGGTCGGCATCATGCGATCGGAACGCTTCGATGCGGTCGTGGACTGCGAACTCTTCGCCCGTATCAGCGCGATCCTCAGCGGCGTCTCGGGTGCGCGCCACCGCGTAGGGTTTCACCGCGCGACGCAGGAGGGGCTCTACCGCGGATCGTTCATGACCGCACCCGTTCCGTACAACCCGTATCGACATCTCTCTCATCAACTCATCGCGCTCGTGGAGTCGATCGGAACACCGACCACGCCGCCAAGCAAGAATGCGCCGATCGCTGAACGCTTCGATCCACCCATCTTCGAGCCGGAGGCGGGGGAGGTGGAGCGCGAAGTCGCGCAACTCCACCGCAACCATCCGTCGTGCGAGGGGCGATCGCTCGTGCTCATGTATCCCAGTGGCGGCCTGCTGCCGATTCGTGCGTGGCCGCTCGAGCACTATGCGTCGATCGCTCGCGCGCTGCTCGCTGATGGACACGCCGTTGGGATCATCGGGATGCCCGAGGATCGGCCGCTCGCCGACGATCTGCGGAGCGCCTGTGACTTCCTTCCCGGGATCGTCAACCTCGCCGGGGAAACCCGCTCGGTTCGCCATCTGATGTGCCTCTTTCACCGCGCGAAACTGCTGATCACCAACGACGGTGGCCCCGTCCAGTTTGCGGCGATGACACCGATTCACGCGCTCGTGATGTACGGCCCTGAAACGCCACTGCTCTACTCGAGTTGGAGCCCGCGCATGCGCGCCTTCTGGCAGCCGATCGCATGCTCGCCCTGCGTGACTGCGTACAACCATCGCAACTCACCCTGTGATGGTGACAATCAGTGTCTCAAGCGCATCGCGCCTGATGCGGTACTCGCCGCAGCGCGTGAAGCACTCGCGACCGCTTTGCACAGCGCATGAAGCCTCAACAGCGCAGCTCCGCCACACGCACGCCACTCGGCATGATTCATGCGGTGATCGGATGGTGCTGGAGGCAGCGCGGTCGCTTCATGCGGTTCGGCACGGTCGGCGTCTCTGGGGTTGTGATCAACCAGATCGTGATTTGGATCTGCTTTGAGTGGCTGTATGGCTCGGTTGAAGACGGATCGCTGCGGCTCAATCTGTCGATGTTCACGGGCATCGTGATCGGCATGACCAACAACTTCTGGTGGAATCGCCTCTGGACATGGCGCGATCGTGATCGCACTCGCGATGTGCCGATCGTGCAGCAGTACCTCCAGTATGCGGCGGCGAACTGGGCGGGCATTCTCGTGCAGGTCGCGCTCACCAACATGCTGGTCGCGCTCGTTCCCTATCTGGTCGCGAACCTGATGGGCATTGCTGTCGCAAGCCTCATCAACTTCGTGATGAATGACCTCTGGACCTATCGGCATGTCCGTATTGAAGGCATTGATCCGGAAGCGGAGCATGTGCGGGAGGAGCGAACCGCACTGCTGCTTGGCGGACTCGGTCTCTCGCTGGCACTCTGCACCTACATCCACGGCATCGGATCAGTGCAGGCGCCAACGAACGGCGACGAGTGGGTGTATCTGCAGATCACGCGCATGACTGCCGCGAGCGATCAGTGGCTTCCGCTCGTGAGCGGTATGGATGAGATGCGCAACACGAAGCCGCCGCCGCTCTTCTGGCAGGGGATTCTCTCCTCTGATTGGGGCGCGTGGTGGAACTTGCCCGCGCTGCGCTGGCCGAGCATCGTCTGGTCGTTCGGAGTGGCGGGGCTTGCTGCGCTACTCGCGTGGCGCATCAGCGGTCGTACTGCAACGGTCTCGATTACCGCGGCGCTCACCTTGCTGGGTTTCCTCGGCACATTCCGTTACGGCAGGCCCTTTCTCACCAATGCGCCCGAGACCTTTTGGCTCTTTGGTTCGGTCGCATGGGTGACGCTTGCGCCAAAGCGCGTCACGCGCGGTTGGAGGTTGCCGCTGCTGGGTGTTGTCATCGGTGTGGCGCTGTTGTTCCGGAGCTTCGCTCTGCTCGCGCCCATCCTTTTGTGGCTCGCGCTTGTGGAGTGGCATGGTGTGTCTACGCCTGTTGTCACCACTCGCGCCGCACGCGTGATCAGAAGCGTGCTGGTCTGCGGCACCGTTGCGATCGTGTCGCTTTCACTCTTCAGCCTTTGGTTCATGATCGATCCCGATCCCGCAGCCGTCTGGCGTGAGTTCGTCGTGGGCGAAAATGTCGGCAAGATGGCAGGGGGCGTGGGCGATTGGATCCGCGGATTTCTCTGGGGCGGATTCAGTGTGTGGTCCCTGGCCGCGTCGCCGTTTGTACATGCGGGACTGCTGGCGTTCCCACTCTTTGGCGTGCTCGTCGAGTGCTGGAAGCACCGCCGTGAACTCACCGAATCCGAGCGGATGCTGCTTCTTTGGGTCGCGGCGATGTTTCTCGTGTTCTGCCTGCCCGCGCAGCGTTCCGGACGCTATCTGCTTGAGGCGATGCCTGCGCTCGCCGTGCTGCTTGCCACGCGCGGACACCATGTGGGGCGGAATGCGTTCATGCTCACGCACATCGGTGCCGTGATCGCAGTCATCCCGATTGCGTGGCTGTCGGTCATGCTCGCACGCGATCTTGGGGCACTCGCGTTCGCGTGGTGGCATTGGCCACTGCTCGTGGCAACGGTCGCCTTTGCGCTGTGGGCGCTCTTCACGCCGCGCTGGACAAGGCTCGCGGCCGCACCTTCGGCACTTGCCGTGATGCTTGCGCTCACCAGTTTCCTCAGCGTCTTCGATGCGCCCCTCGGCACTTTCACCGCTGCGCAGCGGGAACAACTCGCGGGTCAACGCATTTGGGTGCCAGAAAACTTCCGAAGCGTTGCGGAGATTCACCGCATGCTGCTGCCGAAGTCCGAGATCATCGGATTTCCCGTCTCGTTTGGTGCGCCGCCTGGTGATCGCGTCCAAAGCGGCGACTGGATCAGCGTGGTGGGCGCGATGGATGCGCCCATGCCACCCAACGCCGCCGCATCACGCATTCAGATGGCGAGCCGTCATACGGGCGCGCAAATCCTGGAAATGTTTCAGGGGCGCGCGCGCGAGCAACTCTTCATGCGCGAGTGGATCATCCCGCTTGCGCAGTCTGCGGTTCCCGCGGCAGACTCCGCGCCACAAGCACCATGAGACCCGCGCCCACGAGCGCGATCACGCCGAAGGCGGCAAAGATGGCATTGTTCGGCGCGCCCGCATCGCGCAGCACACCGAAGAGCCAGTCCGCGAGGCCGCCGCAACTGATGCTCACAAAGTTCATGATGCCGTAGCCAGTCGCGCGAAGATGCGGACGAGCGATCTGTGACAAGATCGGCATGTTGTTGCAGTCGAAGAGCCCCCAGCCCAGCCCGAACAGCGATAGAAACACCACCGCCTGCACCAGCGTTGCAGCGTTGCCCACGCCAAACAGCGCGGGCACGAGCGCAACGATGCCGATGCAACTCACCCACGCGCGTCCTCGTCCAGTCGTCCGACTCCAGCGGTCCGCCATCCAGCCACCAATGACGACGCCCACGAGCATCGCAAGAGTCGTGTAGAGCGTCGCAGAAACGCCCGCCGCTCCTTGGCCAATCTGAAACTGATCCTTCAGCACCGCGGGCATCCAGTCGCGCACAATCCACCCAGCCATCGCCGGCAGCGTGAAGCACGCCACCAGCAGGAGAAATGGAACGCTGCCGAGAAGTTCGCGCAGCGCCGTGCGCACAGGCGGGCGTTCGACAGCTTGCAGAAGTGTTGCGTGAGCACTCGCGCGCAGCAGCCATGGCAGCGGAAGCGCATAAAGCATGCCGATGATTCCTGCACAGTGGAACGCACTCCGCCAGCCGAGCGAAGGCGCATCCGCGATGTAGCCACCGAATCCGCCCGCCATCATGCCGACATAGATCGCGGTCTGGTGGAGTCCGATGGCGCGCGACCGAGTGCGCGGTCCGTGCAGATCCGTGATCAACGCGAGCGCAGCAGGTATGTAGAACGCCTCGCTGACACCCATCAGTGTTCGCGTCCACAGCAGTTCGTTCGCGCTCGTGGCACTGCCTGTGGTCCATGTCACGGCGGACCACGCGAAGAGACTGCACGCGATCGTGATGCGTCGACCGCAGCGATCCGCGATCCAACCGCCGAGCGGACTGAGCAGCGCGTACATCCACTTGAACTGCCCGAGCATGATGCCCCACTGCGCATCAGTCGTCAGGTCGCTGATATCGCCCATCACCGACGACTTCATCGACGCAAGCATCTGCCGATCGAGGTAGTTGAGAAGCGCGACGGGCAGCAGCAGCAGCACGGCGCGCCATGCGGCACGCTGCCAAGTGGCATCCATGCGTGCGAACGGTACGCGATCAGCCGCCGCAGGATCCCCAGGCACCAAGCAAAGCCGCAAGGTCCGTGCCATCCGTCGTGCCGTCGTTGTTCACATCACCGGCGGGACCGCCCCAACCTGCAAGCACCGATGCGAGGTCCGAAGCATCCACGGTTCCATCGCCGTTGCGATCCGCGGGGCACGCCGGCGTTGGCAACTCAGAGGAGATCTCGAAGTTGTCGAAATAGCCGAACCCATTGAGCGCGCCAGGAGTCGCGTCGGTCACCGCGAGGAGGTTCGACGCATACACACTTCCAAACAGGGTGGTCTGATGCGTGGCAACGAGTGTGCCGTTCGCGCGCAATTCGCCCTGACCAGTGGCGACGTTCCACCGATACACAAAGTCATTCCACTGACCGAGCGGAACGATGAACCCCGTTGGTACTCGGTTGGCGAGCACATAGCCGCCATTGAGCAGCGAGATCTCTCCGCTCTGTGCGCTGACCACAAATCCGCCCGATGTCTCGAAGGAACTCTTCGAGATCATGATGCCAAAGCCCGAGGGAAGGGCTTGCGAAGCGGGTAGAAATATCTTGATGCGTGTCTGAAGAACCGTTCGACCACCTGTGGATGCCGACGCCCACTGACCTGAGTTCGCAAGATCAAGCCAGGCCTTCGTGCGCCCGTTGTTGAACTTCTCCGTGCAGACGCGAACCATCTTGCCGCTGCCGCCAAATGGATTCGTGGCGGGGTCAACGCCTGCGCCGATCACCAGTGCGGCGATCTGCGGCGAATTGACCGATCCTGAAACAGCCCATGTGCCGGTGCCACCACCCCATGCGATCTGGCCTGAAAGTGACGCGCTGGTATACGAGTCAAAGGTGGTTGTCAGCATGACCGCGCCATTCGCGATCTGCGTGAAAAACACAAAAACGGTCATCAACAGGGGGAGCGCATGCTTCATCACTCATGAGTGTGCCACCACTGAGCCGATGTGCCAACTGGCTGTTACAAAAAATTCAGCTTTCGAGCGCAAGGTGTTACACTTCAACCATCGCCATGGAACTCACTTACACCCAAACAGACCGCGAACGGACCTTCCTCGGAAAAGTGGAGGATGGGCGCCACGAGCGCAACATCATCAATGGACTCGCGCCGTTCCTTGAGACGAACGTCCCCGAAGACATGAAGGGGCTTTACACGGGCGAGGAGCTCGTTCAATTGCGCGTCCTCAAAGGCGGTGAGCGCGATGTCGAAAAACGCATGCCCGTCAAGATCACGCGGCACTACTTCGATCTGGCCAAGCAGAGTGCGCCGATTCGCCGGCTTGTCAAGGCGGACCCCTCGGAGACTTACGACTTGGCGGGCTCCGAAGATCCTGGATTCCAGATGGACTACAGCCCAGTGGAGGGCATGCTGCACAAGTACGAGATGGGGCTTCTGTATGTGGTGTCGACCTGCTCGGCGCACTGTCGATTCTGTTACCGCGAAGAGCTGATTGCACGAAAGGAAGTCAAGCGCCAAGACGGCACGGTGGCGAAGAAGGGGCTTGCGAATATCCCGGAAGTTGTCAGTTACATCCACCAATTCAACAAGGCTGTGCGCGACAACGGCGGGCGTCATCCAGTTTGTGGGCGCGAGAAGCTCCGCGAAATCCTGATGTCCGGTGGCGACCCGATGGTGCTCAACAACTCCAAGATTGCCGCATGGCTTGGTGCACTCGCCGAGGCAGGGATCGAGTCGATCCGCATCGGCACCAAAGAGATGGCTTTCTACCCAGAGCGCTTCGACGACGCTTTCTGTGCGATGCTTGACCGGTTCCACGAAACCTATCCGGAAGTCGGACTGCACATCGTGGTCCACTTCGAGCATCCCGACGAGTTCCTCGCCAAGGATCCGGAGGGACACTACCTGCGAAACGGGCAGGGTTTCCTGCAGTGGGTTCCTGCGACGGGTGCCGCGATGCGCCGGCTGAACAAGCGTGGTTGGCTCAGCGTGGAAAATCAGACGCCAATCATCAAGGGCATCAACGATGATGCCGATGCACTGCGCATCCTGCAGCGTGAATTCAAGCGTGCGGGCGGCGAGAATCACTACTTCTTCTGCGGCCGAGACATCGTCGCGTATCGAGCGTTCAATGTGCCGATTGAGCGCGCATGGCAGTTGCTCAATGAGTCGCAGAAGGGACTTTCGGGCGTTGAAAACCATGCACGGCTCTCGATCACGCACTACAAAGGCAAGACTGAAGTGAATGCGGTCACGAATAAGCCGATTCCGGGGCTCAAGGGCAGTGAGAATGGCGTCGTCATCTTCAAGATCCTTCGCAATCAGGGCCCTGCCGCAGATCGCGGCAAGGTGTGCATTGTGGGCCGCAACCCAACCGCGCTCTGGTTCGATGGCTATGACGACCGCGTGCTCTTTGATGAGGCAGGTCTGTATGACTACTCGCGCGTGAAGAGCGCGCGCATCACGCACGCAGCCCCGCCGCCTGTCTGCCGATGATCGACAAGCGTGTGGAGGGCCCATCGGCCGCTGTGGCGGATATCCACGATGGCGCCACCGTCATGATTGGCGGCTTCGGCGAGGCGGGCAGCCCCATTGAACTGATTCATGCGCTGATCGATCAGGGCGCGAAACGCCTGACCGTTGTCAGCAACAACACGGGTAGCGGCGAGGTTGGGCTTGCCGCACTGCTGAAGGCGGGGCGTGTGCGCAAGGTCATCTGCTCCTTTCCGCGTACGGCAAACTCGACGGTGTTTCCCGATCTCTACCGCCGCGGCGAAGTTGAACTCGAACTTGTTCCGCAGGGCACCCTCGCCGAACGCATTCGTGCCGGGGGCGCTGGAATCCCAGCGTTTTTCACGCCGACGGCCGTCGGCACGCCGCTCGCGCAAGGCAAGGAGCACCGCGTCTTTGGCGACACCGAGTGCGTGCTTGAATACGGCATTCGTGCCGACTTCACGCTCATCAAAGGCCGATGCGCCGATACCCACGGCAATGTGCTCTACCACCGTACTGCGCGCAACTTCGCGCCGCCAATGGCAACGGCAGCGGGTGTCACCATCGTTCAGGTTGCCGAGGTGGTGGATGCCGGACAGCTCGATGCGGAGTCGATCGTTACACCAGGCATCTTCGTGGACCGCATCGTGCATGTGCCATCGCCGCAACAGGAGTCGGCACTGATCGCTGCTGGAGCGCGCTACCCATGACGCCGCCCGCGACCGACGCATCCGCTGCGATTGGATGGAGCCGCGATGACATCGCACGCCGACTCGCGCAGGACATTCCGAGTGGCTCGTATGTCAATCTTGGCATCGGCATTCCCGAACTCGTGGCGCGGTTCGTTCCTGAGGGGCGCACGCTCATCTATCACACGGAGAACGGACTCCTTGGCATGGGGCCGTCGCCTGCGGCGGGAGCTGGCGATCCTGAACTCATCAATGCGGGCAAGCGTCAGGTCACCATGATGCCGGGAGCTGCATTCTTTGATCAGTCCACCAGTTTCGCGATGATTCGCGGCGGACATTTGGATCTCAGCGTGCTTGGTGCGCTGCAAGTTTCGCAGACGGGCGACTTGGCGAACTGGTCCACGGGCGAGGCAGATGCGATTCCTGCGGTGGGTGGCGCCATGGACCTCGTGGCCGGCGTGCGGCGCGTGTTTGTTATCACGCAGCATTGCACAAAGGAAGGTGAGATGAAACTGGTGGGGGAGTGCACCTACCCTTTGACTGGCCGCGCCGTTGTGGACCGCGTCTACACCGATCTTGCGGTGGTCGACATCACAGCCGATGGCTTCCGCGTTGTGGAGCTCGCGCCAGGTGTCGGGTTTGATTTCGTGCAGGAGCGCACGGGCGCGACGCTTCTGCCGCCGATCCAGCGCACCGCCGCTGTTTGACTGAGGCGCGTTCAAGCGGACATCCGATGGAGTGCACACCATGACCACCGACCAAGCCACGAACCGAAGCGAGACTCTGTTTGCGCGCGCAAGGAAGGTGCTCGCAGGCGGTGTCAGCCGCAACACGGTGCTTCGCGGGCCGCATCCGCCATACGCCGACTATGGACGCGGCTGTCGTATCACGGATCTCGACGGGATCTCGCGCGTCGATTTCTCCAACAACATGGCATCGCTGATCCATGGTCATGCGTTCCCGCCGATCATTGAAGCGGTGACGGCACAGTTGCAGCGGGGTTCGGCGTTCATGATGGCGACTGAGGCGGAAGTCCGCTACGCAGAACATCTCGCAGGCCGCAACGCCGCATTCGAGCGACTTCGCTTCGTGAACTCCGGCACCGAGGCGCTGATGGCTGCGCTGAAGGCGGCGCGCGCGTTCACGAACCGTTCCAAGGTCGCGAAGGTGGAGGGGGCCTATCACGGCGGCTACGACTATGCCGAGGTCAGTCAGGAGCCCAAGCCGGAGAATTGGGGCAGCATCGATCATCCCAACAGCGTGCCGTTGACGCACGGGTCGCCGCAGTCGGCGCTGCAGGATGTGCTCATCATGCCCGCAAACGATGTCGATCGAGCGATTGCGATTCTCGATGCACACCGCAGCGAGGTCGCGTGTGTGCTGCTCGATCTGATGCCGCACCGCGTCGGACTGCGCCCCGCAGATCCTGCGTTCATTTCGGCGATTCGCGAATGGACTGCGCGGCACGGCGCGCTGCTGGTGCTCGATGAAGTGATCACCTTCCGCACGGAGGTCGGCGGCATGCAGCAGCGGTACGGGCTGCAGGCTGATCTCACAGCGCTTGGCAAGATCATCGGCGGCGGATTCCCCGTCGGCGCGCTGGCAGGGCGCGCGGATGTGATGGATGTGATGAACCCGCAGGCAAGCAAGCTGCTCTACCCGCTTTCAGGAACATTCTCCGCGAATCCCGTGACGATGACCGCAGGACTCGCCGCGATGCAGCACTACGACGCCGCAGCAGTCACGCGATTGAACGCGCTTGCCGAGCGCGCGATGCACGGCCTTCGCGAGGCGATCGGTCGCACCAACGCTCAGGCATGCGTCACTGGCACGGGATCGATGTTCCGTGTGCACATGAAGCGCACGCCGCCGCTCGACTATCGACAGCAGTTCCTCAGCGCGGACGAGTCGAAGCGGCTGAAGGTGCTGCTTGAGCACCTCTTCCAAGAGGGATTCCTGATGATCAACACCTGCTCAGCGACGCTGTCCACGCCGATGACCGAGGTGGAGATCGATGCGCTCGTTGATGCAGTCGAGGGCGGACTACGGCGCATCGCGTCGATGCACTGAAGCGCGGGAAGCTCGGCAGCGCACCCGGAGGTGGCGGGATCACTTTCGCTCAAACAGCAGCGCGAGTCCCTGCCCAACACCCACGCACAGTGCCGCGATGCCGCGCTCCGCACCGCGCCGCCGCATCTCGTGCAGCAGCGTCGTTGCAAGCCGCGCGCCACTCGCGCCGAGGGGATGCCCGATCGCGATCGCGCCGCCGTTCACATTCACGCGCGCTGGGTCAAGAGCAAGTTCGCGCACGCACGCCACCGCCTGCGCAGCGAACGCCTCATTGATTTCAAAGAGATCGACCGAAGCTGCAGCAACGCCTGCACGATCGAGCAGCGTTCGGATCGCAGGCACGGGACCGATGCCCATCTGCGCAGGATCCACCCCGATCGGGCAACCACGCCCGACGAATCCAAGTGGCGTCAATCCCAACTCCGCAGCCTTCGCCGCATCCATCAGCAGCAGCGCTGCAGCGCCATCGTTGACGCCCGATGAGTTGCCTGCGGTGACGGTGCCGTCCTCCGCCTTTGTGAAGGCGGGCTTCAGCGCCGCCAGTTTCTCGAGCGTGGTGTCCGCGCGCGGATGCTCGTCGGTGTCGAACACCAGCGGCGGGCGCTTGCCCTGCGGAATCTCCACGGGCACGATCTCATCACGGAACCGTCCCGCCGCATGGGCAGCGGCCCAGCGCTGCTGACTCTCGAGGGCGAATCGATCTTGGTCGCTTCGGCTCACATGGAACGCACGCGCGACATTCTCCGCCGTCTCGCCCATCGAGAATGGATGGTGCAGCGCACTCAGCCGCGGGTTCACGAAGCGCCACCCGATGGTGGTGTCGTGCATCTCCTGACCACGCGCGAAGGGCTGGTCCGCCTTCGACAACACGAGCGGTGCGCGACTCATCGACTCGACCCCGCCCGCAATGATCACATCGGCTGATGCGGACTCGATCATGCGCGCAGCGATATGCACCGCTTCGAGCCCCGATGCGCAGAGGCGGTTCACGGTTGCGCCAGGAACGCGCACGGGAAGCCCTGCAAGCAGCGCGGCCATGCGCGCCACATTGCGGTTGTCTTCGCCCGCCTGATTCGCGGCACCGAAATACACATCGTCCACCAGCGTGGGATCGACCTTTGCGCGCTCAAGCACGGTGCGGATCACATGCGCAGCGAGGTCATCGGGGCGCACAGACGACAGCGTTCCGCCGTAACGCCCGACAGGTGTGCGGACGGCTGCGATGACGGCTGCGCGGCGGGTCATTCGCGGATGGTAAGTCCGCGGCAATGCCTTCGCGGTGCAACTCCATCAGAGACGCTCGTTACGATTGCGCCATGAATCCAAGCCAGCGGCGATTCATCGACTTCATGGTGAACGCGGGGGTGCTTACCTTCGGCGACTTTACGACCAAGAGCGGACGACAGACTCCCTACTTCGTGAACACGGGGCGTTACCGCTCAGGTGTGCATCTGGTGGAACTCGGGCGCGCGTATGCGGATGCGATCGAGCGATCCTTCCCGCAGGGATTCGATTGCCTGTTCGGTCCCGCCTACAAGGGCATTCCGCTTGTCGTTGCGGTGGCGATGGCATTCGCAGAGCGTGGGCGCGAGGTCGAGTTCTGCTTCAACCGCAAGGAAGCAAAGGATCATGGCGAAGGCGGGCTGCTCGTCGGTCGCACGCTGAAAGATGGTGACCGCGTGCTCATCATCGAAGATGTCACGACCGCGGGCACATCGATCCGCGAAACCGTACCCGTGCTGCGCGCGGCGGCATGCATCTCGCTTGCGGGGCTCATCGTCTCGGTGGATCGGCAGGAGCGGGCGAGCGAACGCTCCACGCGCACAGCGCTCGAGGAGGTCGGAGCGGAGTTCGGCATGCCAACCGCGGCGATCGTGACTATCGATGAGGTTGTGTCGCACCTTGGGGCGCGGCTGACCGATGCGGATCGTGCGCGAATCGCTGCCTATCGCGCACGGTATGGCGCAGCACGACACGCGCCCTCGGTGGGCGGTTGAACCCGCAAATACAGAAAGGAACTTGGGGGGGGGATTTTTTAGGGCTTGCCCGTCCTCCGCGCGGATTCTGTGGCAAAATGACTCCGTATGAGCAGACGCGCGACTCCATGTGGCGGCGGCGCCGTGTTCGCGACCACGATCCTCATGGCAGGGTTGGTGCAAATCACAGCGCCTGCGCAGGCTCAAACCCCGACATTCGTCAACTTCGAGACACCGCAGGTTCATCCGATCGCCTTGAGCCAGTCTGGTCAAGTGCTCGTTGCGGTCAACACCGCAGACAACCACCTTGAAGTCTTCGACATCAAGAGCGATCTGCCCATTCGCCGCGGCTCGGTCTTTACGGGACTCGAGCCCATCTCCGTGCGGATGCGTGGGGACAATGAAGCATGGGTCGTGAACCAGCTCAGCGACTCGGTGAGCATGGTGAACCTGATCACGATGCGAGTCGAGCGCACCGTCCGCGTGGGTGATGAGCCGGCAGACATCGTCTTCGCGGGCACGCCACAGCGCGCCTACGTCTCGCTGGCACAGCCGCGGCAGGTGGTCGTGTTCGATCCCACGGTGACGGCGCCAACCTTGTCGACCTTGACGATCGCGGGTTGCCAGCCGCGCGCGCTCGCGGCGAGCCCCGATGGCGCGCAGGTCTATGTTGCGGTCTTCGAGTCAGGTAACCGATCCGTGATCGTCCCGCGCGCCACGGTCACGGCCTTGAGCGGTCCCTACGGCGGGCAGAATCCGCCGCCGAACTCGGGCACGGCGTTCTCGCCTGCCGTGAATACTTCGAATCCGCCAGCGCCGGCCGTGGCGCACATTGCCCGAAAGAACGCGCAGAACCAGTGGCGGGATGGCAACAACAGGAATTGGACCAGCCTGATCTCCTGGGATGTCACCGACAACGATGTGGCCATCATCCAGACATCGACCAACACGATCACTTATGCGCGCGGTCTGATGACAACGGTCGCGGGCATGGCGACGGCACCCAATGGGCAGCTGCTCGTCGTGGGCACCGAGGCACGCAACGAGATCCGTTTCGAATCCAAGCTGAATGGGATCTTCCTTCGATGCAATGCGGCGCTGCTACCTGCGGGCGGTACTGGAGCTGCGACGATCTTCGATCTCAACCCGCACCTCACCTACTCGGCCCCATCCACCGATGTCATGACGCGCATGCAGTCGATCGGTGACCCGCGTGATGTCGTGTGGCATCCAACCGGCACTCGTGCCTTCGTCGCGGGGCTTGGATCCAACAGCGTGATCGCGATTTCGCCGGCGGGCGCGCGCCTGTCCGCGATCACGGTCGGTGAGGGTCCGACGGGACTCGCGCTTTCCGCGAACGGGACCCGTCTCTATGTCCTCAATCGCTTCGATGCGAGCATCTCCACCATCGATACGACGAGCAACACCGAACTTGGGCAAGTCGAGTTCCACGATCCGACCCCTCCAGCAGTACGCACAGGTCGACCATTTCTGTACGACACGCACCTCACGAGCGGACTCGGCCATGTGTCGTGCGCGTCCTGCCATGTGGATGCCCGGAGCGACCGCATCGCATGGGATCTTGGCGATCCGGCCGGCGCGATGATCGGCTTCAACGCGACCTGCGTGGAACCAGCTGGCTGCATCGACTGGCACCCGATGAAGGGTCCGATGGTGACGCAGACCCTGCAGGGCATCATTGGGCAGGAACCCATGCACTGGCGCGGCGAGAAGTCGGGGATCGAGGACTTCAATGTGGCGTACACGCACCTGCAGGGGCGCGAGTCGGAGATTTCCGACGAGCAGATGGCGCAGCTGAAGGCGTTCATCGCGACACTCGCCTTCGGGCCGCAGCCGAACAAGAACATCGACAACACGCTGCGCACCAGCCTGCCGATCTTCGGCGGCGTGGTGACGGGATACGGCGGCACGGGCAATCCACAGGCGGGGCAGAACATCTTCAACACACTTCAGGTTCTGCCGAATGCGCCGGGCGGGAACACGCGCTGCGTCGATTGCCACCCCGGCTCCGTCGGCACGGGCAACGAGATCGGCATTCCGCTCGGCCCCGTCCCGCAGAACCGCAAGGTGCCGCACCTGCGGGAGGTCTACAGAAAGGTCGGCGCGGATCTGCAGTCCACCACGGCCCTGCGCGGGTTCGGCTTCAATGCGGACTCAGAGTTCGCCACGATGCAGGATCTCATGCAGGTTGGGTTCGCTTGGGGTGCGGGCACCACGGCCACCACACGCCGGCGCGACATGGAGGCGTTCATGCTCTCGTTCGGAAACGACACGCATGCGGGTGTCGGTCAGCAAGCAATGGCAATGAACGGCGGTGGAGCAGGCGACGATGTCGCGCGCATCAACCAACTGGTCTCGATCGCAAACGGGGGGACAGCCGGGCTGGTCGTGAAGGGCATCCGGGGCGGCGTGATGCGCGGCTGGATGCTCCAAGGCGGCTCGTTCCGCAGCGATCGCCAATCAGAGGCGCCGCTTTCACCGAGCCAACTTCTGCAGTCCAGTGGAACGCAGTCCCCGCTGGTGTACACCCTTGTGGCATCGGGAACGACAACTCGGATCGGAATCGACCGCGATCTCGACTCCTTCTTGGATCAGGATGAGCGCGATGCAGGGAGTGACCCTGCCGATGCAAACAGCGTTCCGAATGATTGCTCGGCAGACATCAACAGTTCCGGTTCCGTCGATGCGGCGGATGTTGCCATGATGCTGGCAAACTGGGGGCAATCGGGCACGGGCGATATCAGCGGCGATGGCAGCGTGGCAGGGGACGATCTGGCACAACTGCTCAGCGCGTGGGGTCCGTGCGGCGGCTGATGTGCCTCTTCGCCCGTCTACCGCATAGCCTTGATGCGCAATGACCGCGACCGTGTTTCAGTCAAGCCGCACCGTGCAGTTCAGCGAGACGGATCTCGCGGGGGTCATGCACTTCTCGAACTACTTCCGCTGGATGGAGGACGCAGAGCATGCGTTCCTGCGCGGGCGAGGATTGCAGCCGCTGACCACAGTCGGAAAGTCCACGATCGGCTGGCCGCGTGTGAAGTGCACCTGTGACTTCGTGAGGCCGCTGCGCTTCGGTGATTCGGTGGATCTGTCGCTGCGCGTCCTTCGCGTTGGTGACCGATCTGTCGAGTACGCCGTCGACTTCGCCGTTGGCGGCATGGTGGCGGCGCGAGGCACGGTCACCGTCGCGTGCTGTGAAATGGCGGGTGGAACGCTGCACGCCGCCGCGATTCCGTCAGAGTTCCGTGCGCTTCTCGAATCGTGCGTAGATCCATCGGCCGTGTCGCAGCGCGCGTGAGCAGCACAGCGTTTGCGCGAGCGGCGCTTCGACGCTCAGCTTCCCCACGCCGCCAGCAGCATCGTCAGATCGGCGCTATCAACGGTGCCGCTGAAGTCGATGTCAGCGGCGGTCGGTTCCGTTGAACCCATGAGTCCGAGCAGCGCGGCGAGGTCAAGCCCGTTGACGATTCCATCGAGCGTCAGATCGGTTGCCGATCCAACGCTGAACGCCTGCGCGCAGCCCGCATTGGGCTGCCCATTCACTGTGGATGTGTATGCCCCCACAACCAGCTCATCCGCTGCGAGGCACACGGAACTGCCAAAGCTTGTGATCGATACACCGCTGCCCGCAGCCGCACTTCCGGCCACCGTGGCAACATCGAGCCACTCGCCCGCCAAGTTGCGGCGGAAGAGATGAACGGCACCCGCACCCGAGACGCCGCCGATGGTTGCGTTGAACGCGCCAACAGCGATCAGTCCACCCTCATCATCGATGCTCGAAGCGGTGCCATCGCCTGGGTGTCCATCGATGGTCGAGAGTTTGCCGGCGAACACGAACGTTCCATCGGCGACGCGGCGATATGCGTACACCGCTCCTCGTCCAAACTGGCCATCGACAACGGCGTTTGGTGAGCCGCAGAACACATAGTTGCCGACCGCATGAACGCGCGTTCCAAACTCATTGTGAGCGGTGCCATCGGGCGCCACAAGTCGCTGCAAGAATGAGAATGTTCCACTCGGTTGGCGCCGAAAGACGGAAACGGATCCCTGATTGACATGTGTGCCAACATCGTCCCACAGCGCGCCGACAAAGATCGTGTCTCCGCTCAGCGCCACATCGAAGCCAAAGACATCGGACGCAGCACCGTTTGGATCAACCAGTTGCTGCACTTGCTGCCAGACCCCAGAGGTGTTCCGCCGAAAGACATATGCAGATCCCTGATCCTGTCGCCCAGCGACGTCGTCGTATCGAGCCGTCACAACCAAAGTGTCCCCATCGATCGCGCCACTCGATCCGAAGTAGTCGCCAGCCTCGCCATCGGCAGCGAGCAAACGCTGCGCATGCTGCCATACTTCCCCATTCCACTCAAAGATGTCAGCTGCACCGCGATCCACCTGCCCATTCACATCCGCTCGGTAGGAGGTGGCGAGCAGGCGTGTACCCATGAGGTCTAGCGTGCTGCCGAAGTAGTCGTAGTCGGCCGATACTGGCGCCTCGATGGTCTGCGTGAGCACCCGCGGACCGCCGAGAGTTCGGTTGTACATGAACACCAATCCACGGTCCGTGCCAGCGGATGTGTCACACCAAATGGCGCTGATGGCAACTCGGAGATTGTCGCCCGACATCGTCACACCGAACAGGTCGTCCTGAGCGGGAGATGGCGACAACAGAAGCTGCCCGTCTGCGTAGGCGGCAGCGGTCAACAGCAGGCAACTGAAACTCGTTGTGGTGCGAGCGGGCATGTCAGAAGCGATGGCAGATGAATATGCCCCTCAAGTATCGGGAGCAGCCTTCGCGAGTCAAACCAAACATGCGGAAATCCCACAATCGCTGCTGCGCTGGGAGCAAAAAAACGCATCCCAAGCCCGTTCGACGAGCATTTTGAGCGCCGCTGCTATCATCTGGCCGGTCGGGCGATTAGCTCAGCTGGCTAGAGCACACGCATCACACGCGTGGGGTCACTGGTTCGAATCCAGTATCGCCCATTTTCCCACTTTCCACCGGGTCACACTCGACACCACACCCCACCAAAACCGCAGGGTTTTCGGGGTTTTGTGTTTCGGTGTGTTCGTCGGCGGGATCGCTTGGGCGCGTGTGTGTTGCCGGATTTGCTGCCGCCTCACCGACGCCCGCCGCCATGTTGAAGTGTGCATCGCGGGTTTGCAGGTAGTGCCGGGCCGCGATCAGCGGGCTATGCCCCAACCAGCCCGCGACAACATGGGCCGGGAATCGCTCCACCCAATCCGTCGCGCACGATGCCCGCATGTTGTGGAACAGCCGGGGCCGGCGCCAAGGCCGATGCCTTCGCGTCAGGGCTTGCCTTCGGTTTCTTCGCTTTCGTCGGCGCGGGCTTCCGTGCCATTGGTTCACTCGCCTTTCTCGGGCTGGTCGGGCGGGGTCTTGGGGCGAGTGAGCGCCAAGACCCCAGCCCGATCCGTTCATCGGGGGATCAATCCCGATTCCCATTGGTTCCATGTATACGCGATGCACCCCACGCGTAGGTGTCCAGCTGCAGCATGGGCTAGGGGGTCGATGGTGGCAGGGGATTACGCTGCGCGGCATGAAGAAACTTCTACCCACCATCATCGCCGCAGCCGTTGTCGCCGTTGTCGCCATCGCCGCCACCCCACGCACCGCCGCGCCGCCGTCCTCACTTGAACTAGCCAACGCCGCAGCCGCTGCAGCCCAAGCCAGCGCCGCCACCGTTGTAGCCCAAGCCAGCGCCGCCCCACGCACCGCCG
>JBJTUC010000077.1:0-9577 GCA_046080505.1 Planctomycetota bacterium | reverse complement strand
GTCCGCCGCTGAAGCTGACCTGGGCGCCGCCTTCGGCCGTCCACGCGATCGAGTTCACCGTGTCGCGCGGGCGGTACTGATACGCGGCCACGCGGTCATCGAGGCCGAAGATCGAACGCAGGTCGTTCGCTGGATTGGCGGCGCCGCCGTCGCGGCGAAGGATCGACTGCCACGCGCGTTCGTAGCGATCGGCACCGCCGGCCTGCTGGTCGGGCCAGTAGATCGGCTGCTCAAGATGCCAGAGGTAGGTGAAGTGCACGCCTTCGGCGATCGCGGCAGACGCGATGAGCACGGTCCCGGCGAGTGCGGTCGTGCAAAGGGCGGCAGTCGTTCGGCGAGACATGGGCAAAGGGTAGAGCGGGGACAGCAAGATGCGAAGCCATACTTTGCGCCTTCTGCGCCAAGATGGCTGGACGCGGCACCCGCGTGGTGTTCACTCCGAGCAACCGAAGGCAGCTCTCGGCGGCGGTTGTCGAAACCGCATGAAATGCTGCAAAAGACAACGCGAGGCCATTGCTGACCTCGCGTGTTTTGAGTCGGGCTGGCGGGATTTGAACCCACGACCTTTTGACCCCCAGTCAAACGCGCTAGCCAAGCTGCGCTACAGCCCGTGTTGAGCATTGGAGTGTAGCGGGGCGGCGGTCAATCGAGTGGCGGACTGATGCGCATTGCGAGGGGCGTTCATCTGCTTGGGAATGTGGTGATTGCCGATATAGTTGATGAATGCGGACCTCGTTCTTGCCGTTCTGCCGCCCCTCGATCAGCGAGGAGGACATTGCCGCGGTGGGCGATGTGCTGCGCAGCGGCTGGATCACAACGGGTCCGAAGGTGGCGGAGCTCGAGGCACTGGTCGCGCGGCGAACGGGGGCGGCAGAGGCAATCGCGGCCACTTCGGGGACGGCGCTGATGCAGTTGGCGATCGAGGCGATGGGGATTGGTCCTGGCGATGAGGTGGTCGGACCGTCGCTGACTTGGGTGTCGACGCCGAATGTGGTGGAGCTGCGCGGCGCGACCAATGTTTTTGTGGATGTTGATCCGGACACGCTGCTGGCGGGGGCGGATGCAATAGATGCAGCGATCACGCCGAGAACGAGGCTGGTCATCCCCGTGCACTACGCCGGTGCGCCCGTCGATCTCGATGGCGTGCGGGCCGTGTGCAGGAGGCGGGGCGTTCCCATGCTCGAGGATGCGGCGCATGCGATCGGCACCCAGTACCGCGGAGTGGAGGTCGGCGGCAGCGACACGGCGATCTTCTCGCTGCATCCCATCAAGAACATCACTTCGGGCGAGGGCGGCGTGCTGACCACGAATGACCGCGCACTCGCCGCGCGCATCCGTAGCCTGCGCTTCCACGGGCTCGCGGTGGATGCGCATGACCGCACGCAGCAGGGGCGGTCGCCACAGGCGCAGGTGCAGTCGCCTGGCTACAAGCAGAACATGGCGGACATGAACGCGGTCCTGGCGGTGAGGCAGATGCCGCGTCTGGATGCGTTCATCGCGCGGCGCGAAGTGATCGCGGCGCAGTATCGGCGTCTGCTTGCGGAGGTCGACGGCATCGAGTTGTTGCGGGATCCGCCGTGGCCGCACCGTCACGCGCGGCATCTCGTTGTCGTGCGAGTCGATGAGGCACGCTGTGGCGTCGATCGGGCGGCGTTCATGGATGGCCTGAAGGCGCGCAACATTGGGACGGGCATTCACTTTCTCGCCGCGCACACGCACACCTGGTACCGCGAGAACCGCCCGCAGTGGATGGGGCGGCTGCCCGTCACCGAGTGGAACTCCGCGCGCATCTGCACGCTGCCGTGCTTCCCCGACATGCACGAGAGCGATGTATGCGATGTGGTCGCAGCGATCAAGGATGTATTGGCGGGCGCACGGACCGTCGTTGCTGGAGGGCGTTCATGAGCGACGCATCGGTGACGGTGGTGATTCCTGTCTACAACGAGCGCGAGAACATCGCGGAGCTCGTGGACCGCACGATCACCGCATGTCGCTCGCTGCAGCGTCCGTGGGAGGTGATCTTTGTCGACGATGGCAGCCGCGATGGTTCCACCGAGTTACTCGTGCAAGCCGCTGCGGCGCACGCGGGCAGCGTGAAGGCGCTGCTGCTGAACCGCAACTATGGGCAGCACAACGCGATCCTGTGCGGCTTCGGCGCGGCGCAGGGCGACATTCTTGTGACGCTTGATGCAGACCTGCAGAATCCACCCGAGGAGATTCCTGCGCTCGTGCGCAAGATCGATGAAGGCTTCGATGTTGTCGGCTCGGTGCGGCAGGATCGGCAGGACGCGCTCTTTCGCAAGGTCTTCAGTGGCGTGATCAATCTGATGGTGCGCCGCACGACGGGCGTGCGACTGCACGACTACGGATGCATGCTGCGCGCCTATCGCCGTCGCGTGGTGGAGGCGATGCTCAGTTGCCGTGAACGCCATACGTTCATCCCCGTGCTGGCCAATCTCTTTGCGCGGCGCGTGACGGAGATTCCCGTTGGGCACTCCGAACGCGCGCGCGGCACGAGCAAGTACACGCTGCTGAAGTTGGTGAACCTGCAGTTCGATCTGCTGACCTGCATGACCACCGCACCGCTGCGTCTGCTGTCATGGCTCGGCGTCGCCGTGTCGATGCTGTCCATCGGCTTCGGCGCACTGCTGATCGTGCTTCGATTCATCTATGGCGCGGAGTGGGCGGGCCAGGGTGTGTTCACGCTGTTTGCCGTCGCGTTCTTCTTCATCGGCGCTCAGTTCGTGGCGCTTGGACTGATGGGCGAGTACATCGGGCGCATTCATGCGGATGTGCGTGAACGCCCGCGCTACATCGTTGACCGCGTGGTCGGCGAAACGCTTGGCGAAACTGCGACTGGTGCAGTCGATGCTGCGCATGGAGCGCGCGTGGCGGGGCGTGATCGCCCGCAGGTTCGGAACTGAGGGGTACGAGATCCCCCCTAAAAGGAGTGCATGATGCGGACAGTCGTCTTGGCGTATCACGAGATCGGTGCTGCGGCGCTGCGGCAGTCGATCGCGAGCGGGCTGCAGGTGGTGGCCGTCTTCACGCACCGCGACGATCCGAAGGAAGGCGGCTGGTACGCGAGCGTTGCGCGGCTCGCTGCCGAGCACGGTATTCCCGTTCATGCGCCGGCAAAGATCGATCATCCGATTTGGATCGAGCGCATTCGCGCCCTGAAGCCGGAACTGCTGCTGTCGTTCCACTACCGAAACATGGTGGGGCCAGCCGTGCGCGCGCTGTTCCCCAAGGGCTGCATCAATCTGCACTCCGCGCTGCTGCCGAAGTACCGAGGTCGATGCCCGATCAACTGGGTACTCGTGCATGGTGAACGCGAAACTGGCGTGACGCTGCACCACATGGTGGACAAAGCGGATGCAGGCGACATCATTGCGCAGCGTTCCGTCGCCATCGGTGTGGATGAGACGGCATGGGAACTCACGCAGCGCATGTGCGCGGAGTCTGCGCAGCTGCTGGCGGAGACGATTCCGCTGCTCGTCGCAGGGGCCGCGCCGCGGCGCGCGCAGGATGAATCGCAGGCGACCGTGATGGGGCCGCGCACGCCCGCCGACGGCGAGATCAACTGGACGCGCAGCACCGACGAGATCTGCAATCTGGTTCGCGCCGTTTCACATCCGTGGCCGGGTGCGTTCACCGCCGCTGGCACACGCAAGATGATGGTGTGGAAGGTGCGCCGCGTGCAGACGCCTGCGGGCGCCGCCGCAGCGCCTGGCGAAGTGATCTCCGCTGCGCCGCTGGTGGTCGCGGCGGGCGACGGCGCGATCGAGATCGTGGAGGCGCAAGGGCCGGATGGCGTCTGGACAACAGGGCCGCAACTGGCGAGCGAGATGAACCTTCGTCCGCGCATGCGGCTGGGCAAGAAGCCCGCCGCGCGTCGGCGCCGCCGAACATCGGTGCTCATTCTCGGCGTGAACGGTTTCATTGGCAGCCATCTGTCAGAACGCCTGCTGCGCGATGACGAGTTCGAGGTGTTCGGGATGGATCTCAACTCCGAGAATCTCGGCGCGCTCACGGAGCATCCGCACTTCCACTTCCTCGAAGGGGATATCGCCATCAACCGCGAGTGGGTTGAGTATCACGTGCGCAAGTGCGATGTGGTGCTGCCGCTCGTGGCGATCGCCACGCCGATCGAATACGTGCGCAATCCGCTGCGCGTTTTTGAGCTGGACTTCGAGGAGAACCTGCGCGTGGTCCGCGATGTCGTGCGCTACAACAAGCGGTTGGTGTTCCCAAGTACTTCCGAGGTGTACGGCATGTGCACTGACGAGTTGTTCGATGAGGAGACCAGTCCGCTCGTGACCGGGCCGATTCACCGACAGCGGTGGATCTACTCCGCGAGCAAGCAATTGCTCGACCGCGTCATTTGGGCGTACGGCGCGCAGCGCGGGCTGCGCTTCAGTCTCTTCCGTCCCTTCAACTGGATCGGGCCGCGGCTGGATTCGCTCGACTCGGCGCGCATCGGCAGTTCGCGCGCCATCACGCAACTCATTCTGAACCTGGTGGAGGGAACGCCGATCCTCTTGGTGGACGGTGGTGCGCAGCGCCGCTGCTTCACCGATGTCGATGAGGGAATCGAGTGTCTCTTCCGCATCATCGCCAACGAGAAGAGCACCTGCGATGGGCGCATCTTCAATGTGGGCAACCCCGACAATGAGGCGAGCATCCGCGAACTTGCGGAGATGCTGGTGGCGGCATTCGATCGGCATCCGCTGCGCTCGCTCTATCCGCCGTTCGCGGGCTTTCAGCAGATCGAGAGTGCGTCGTACTACGGGCAGGGCTACGAAGATGTGCAGCATCGCCGCCCCAACATCCGCAACGCGCGCACGCTCATCGACTGGTCGCCGCGCATTGCGACGGCGGCAAGCGTGGAACGCACCCTCGACTGGTTCCTGCAGCAGCATGCGCGCGAGAACGGGCTGCTGCGGCTTGGCGCGAAGGATGCGCCGCGGCGCGGCGGCGCGCCCGTCGGTGCGTGACGCGAACCGTGGCGGCGGGACTTCGCATCGATGTCGATACTTGGCGTGGAACGCACGGCGGCGTTCCCATGCTGCTGCGCACGCTGCGCAAGCACGGCATCCGTGCGACTTGGTTTGTGACGCTCGGGCCCGACAACATGGGTCGTCACGCGTGGCGGATGCTGCGACCTACCTTTGCGCTGAAGATGCTTCGCTCGCGTGCGGCGAGCCTGTACGGTTGGGACATTCTGCTGCGTGGCACGCTCTGGCCGGGTCCGCGCATCGGTGCGGGGCTGGTTGCGCAGCTGCGCGACATCGAGGCGGATGGGCACGAAGTGGGTGTGCACGCGTGGGATCACCACCGTTGGCAGGTCGGCATCGATCGCTTGCCCGACGAGGCGCTCGACGCCGAGATACGCCGCGCGTGCGAGGCGTTTCACACCGTCTACGCGCGCGCGCCCGAGTGCGCAGCTGCACCAGGCTGGCGCTGCAGTGAACGCGTGCTGTCGCTGCCCGCCTCGCGCGCGTTCCGCTGGCGCAGCGATTGCCGCGGTCGCGCGCGGCCGTTCCTGCCGATGGTGGGGGGCGTTCCGCTGCAACAGCCGCAGATTCCTGTGGACCTGCCGACCTTCGATGAATGTGCGCAGCCTGGCGCGCGCGGAGACAAGGAGTGGAACGCGCAGCTCCTCATGCGGATGAGCGATGGTCAGCCGCATGTGCTGACCGTTCATGCGGAGTCCGAAGGCGGGGCGAAGGCGCAGCTCTTCGACGACTTTCTCGCGCAAGCAGCTGCGCAGGGGATCACATTTGGCACGCTCGGGTCGTGGCTGGCGGCGCAGTCGCTTGATGAGCCGCGCGCGGTCGCTGCGGGCCAGGTGACGGGGCGCGAGGGTTGGGTGTGCGTCCCGCGTTCGGCGGCGGGTTAGGATCGCGCCGATGTCGCTGCGCATGCGCGTGTGGTGGGTTCTTGGGATCTTCGCGGCGGTGGGTCTGCTTGGGCTCGGCGTGCGCCCGATGGTGCAGCCGGACGAACCGCGCTACGCGATCATGGCTGCAGAGATGCTCGATACGGGGGCGTGGACGAACCTGCGCATGGCGGGCTTCCACTACTACGAGAAGCCGCCGATGGGAATGTGGTGTACCGCGCTGTCGCTTGAGGTCTTCGGCAGGAACGCCTTCGCGGCGCGGCTGCCGAGCGCTGTCGCTGCGTTCGCGATGGCTGCGCTCGCGGGTGTGATGGCTGCACGAATCAGTGGGCGCCGCGAGACAGGTGTGGCTGCGTTCGCCGTGCAGGCCACGACGGTTGGCCCCATGGTGATTGGCGGCGTGGTCACGCTCGATGCGATGTTCGCAGCGTGGGTGACGGGCAGTCTGGTGGCGCTGCATGGAGCGCTGTCATCGCTCGGCGCCGTACGCGCGCGCTGGCTGCTGATGGCCGGTGTGTGCTGCGGCATGGCGGTACTGACCAAGGGGTTCCTCGGCTGGGCGATACCGGTACTCGCGACTGGCGCGTTCGTGGTGTGGGAACGCCGCTGGCGTGAACTGCTGTGGATGCCACTGCCCGTGCTCGCGCAGAGTTTGATCGTTGTGCTGCCCGTGGCGTGGCTGATCCACCGCGCAGAGCCGCGCTTCTGGGAGTACTTCATCACTGTGGAGCACCTGCGGCGTTTTTCCGATCCAGACTCGAACCAGCACCGCGAGCCTTGGTGGTGGCTGATCGCGCTGCTGCCTGTGGGGGGGATAGTGTGGTCGCTTGTCTGGTGGCAGGCGCTGCAAGGCGTGCGCAGTGCAGTGGCGTGGGCATCGGGTGCGCGCTTCGCGTTCGCCTGGATTGTGGCGCCGCTGCTGCTGCTCTCGCTCAGTGCGGGCAAGTTGCCGACCTACATTCTTCCGCTTTACCCCGCGGTGTCGGTGCTTGTGGCGCTCGGTCTCGTGAGGGCGTTTGAGGGTGGGATTCGCCAGTCTGCCGCGGGCCGAGCAACCGGCCAAGCTCTGCTGCTGATCGCTGCCGCTGCGGTCGTTGTTGCGATGTTGACGGGTACTGCGTGGGTCGGTCTGCCAGCGCAGTTGTGGTCCGAAGGAACAACCCTACGGCTTCTTGCACTCGCTGCCGCGCTTGTGGTGTGGGCATTGGTGGACCGCTGGAGCTGGCGGGCGCGCTGTGGAACCGACTGGGTGCTTCGGAGCGCCAGTGCGCCAGTCGCACTGTTGGCGCTCGTACCGTTCTTGTTCCCGGATGCGGCGGTGCGCGCTTCGCAGATTCCACTGGCTGCGCTGCGAGCGAGTGAGGCCGTGATTCGCGGCAGCGAAGTGATTGCGAGCGATCATCAAATGGCGCACTGCGTCACATGGATATCTGGACGCCGCGATCAGCTTGTGATGGGGCGTGCAGGCGAGTTCGACAACGAACTTGATCTACCGCAGGATCAGGCGCGCCTCGTTTCAGTGGCGCAGGTGATTGAACGCCTGCGCGCTGGCGGATGGAAGTCGTTCTGCATCGTGACGATCCCCTCGGATGCGCAGGTCATTCTTGCCGCTTCAGGCGTGGCGAAGCCCTCGCACCATGAGGTGCGCGGCGATGTCGTTGTGCTTGGCTGGTCGAGCGGGTGAGCGATCCACCTCGGGGGCTTACACTCGCGGCACGCGGGTGGTTCGCCGATCCCGCACGACTGCATGGAACGCCCGTTCATCACCATCGTGTCAGGACTGCCGCGCTCGGGCACGAGCATGGCGATGCAGATGCTTGTGGCGGGTGGTGTTCAGGCGCTGACCGATGCTGCCCGTGCGGCGGACGTCGACAACCCCCGCGGCTACTTGGAGTTTGAGCGCGTGAAGGCGCTGCGCGAGGACAAAGTGTGGGTGGCGGATGCTGTGGGCAAGTGCGTGAAGGTGATCCATCTGCTGCTGCCCGAGCTGCCGTTGCCATTTTCGTATCGCGTGATTTTCCTGCGGCGCAGCCTCGATGAGGTGGTTCGTTCGCAGGCAAAGATGCTTGAGCGAAGTGGCAGGTCTGGTGGCGGACTGTCGGCGGATCGGCTGAAGGCGATGTACGAGACACAACTCAAGAGTGTGGATGCGTGGCTTGCTGTGCAGCCCAACTTTGCGGTGCTACGCGTGGATCACGCGGATTTCATTCGTGTTCCGCGCGCTGTTGCGTCGGCGGTGGATGCGTTTGTCGGCGGTGGGCTCGATGTTGCCGCCATGGCAGCAGCAGTCGATCCATCGCTGCATCGAAACCGCTGCGGAGAATGAATGGGCAGTCACCCGAAGGGCCGGAGTGGCACGCGGGGCGACTGGTGATGCGACAAGGAAGGTCGTTCTGATTCAGTCAACGTCGTCGTCGGCCACGGAGACCTGCGGCGAGTGCGATGAGTCCAGCCGCGGGGGCTGGGACTGGAATCGGTGTGACCGTGATGGCAGTGTTTGCAGTGGTCTCGTAGCCAAAGCCGATGATCGTTCGGTCGGTGGCATTTGCACCGATTCGCATTGCTACGAACCCGTAGTGGGTCGTACTTGTCGCCTCCACTATGAACTTGAGTCCGAAGTAGCCAGTGGAGTTTGTTGTCCACTGACCCACCGAAGTTCCAATCGCGGCGGCAGAGTTCCCGTAGTAGAAGGCCGATGCGCCGACCACTGTCCAAAGAGCAAGATTGGTACGGAAGGTGTTTGTGCCTGCGGCTGGGTTTCGCATGATCCCAGTGCCTTGTGCTGCCAGGAGACCCACATTCGTAGCGCTCGTGCCGTAGGGATTGACATCCCACCCGGGGACACCGCTCACAGTTCCGTTCAGGATAGTACCAGTCACGAAGTTGATGACAGTGCCCTGCGCCGTCACGGGCACCTGATGGTTCAGGATGCCGCTGTAGACAACGGCAGCCGATGCAGTTTGACTCTGGAGAATCACCGCAGCGCTAGCGAAAATCGGTAGGCACCAGTGATTCCCTCGCAGGACCAAGCCGCCAATGGAGGTCGGCCCTTGACGGCGCACGCAGCTCTTCAAGATCGTCTTCATCCCTTCTCCATTCTCGGGCGCTGTGCGTCCCGATTTCCTTCAAGCGCGTCGTCGTCGTTCGCGGGACCTCATCCCTCCGCGACCGCCGATGCCAAGCCCGGCAAAGAGCCGAACTAGGCGTGATGCGCCTTTGTCTCTATGTCCCTGTCCCTGTCCCTGTCCCTATCCCTGTTCCCTTGTCCATCTGTTGGCTGCCAAGACACTTTGGCAGAACCTCCAGCAGACTTCCTTCCCTCTGAACCTCCGTGATCGGTGGTTCCCTTATCTCGCAGATCAAGAAAAAGTCATGGTGGCGGCTACCTGCCAAGCAAGCGCCAGCTGCCTTCCTTTCCCTCAACCGAAGGTCAATATGCCCTCAAACAACCAACGCGCCAATGAAGACTTCAATTTTTGTGCAAACATTTTCTGTGTAGATCGCAGGATGCGCCATTGAGCAAAAATCGATGCCGAATAAAAAAAGCGTCGGCGGTCTTTCGACCGCCGACGGAGATTCCTTTTCCTTTCCGCCTTCCGAGACACGTTTCGCGGCGGCGGCGGCCGGCCAGTCCCTCCACCCCCAGAAGGGAGATGGCGCCCGGAGACAGGATCG
>JBJTUC010000076.1:0-23254 GCA_046080505.1 Planctomycetota bacterium | reverse complement strand
TGGCTCGACCCGGATGGGGAAGCAACCGGGGCTTACGCCATGGACATCACCGGCACGTTCACTTCACCTGCAAGCACTTGCCGAGAAGTGATCGAAGTGGTCGGAAGTCCTGTTGAAAGTGCCTTTGACTTTGGCTTCGCTCCCGCTGCGCCGGCAGGAACCACCGCAGTTCCTTGCGCTCCCGGCTTCACGGTGTCACGGCAGTTCTTTTACAAGTGGTCTCCACAGTGTTCTGGGCTCGCGGAAGTCACAACCTGTGGTTTGACTGGTGCGGATTCGGCAATTGAGGTGTTCGAGGTGGACGCTTGCTCGGGTGATACATGCGCTGCGGCCGCCACGAGTCCCATCGCTTGCAATGACGAGTGCGGCACCGGCAATTCCTCTCGTGTCACATTCACAGCCACTGCTGGGAGCACTTACTTGGTGCGGCTGACTCGGCTGGTTCCGGGTGGCGTGCAATCTGGCACCATTCGCTTTTCCTGCTCCGCAGCGCCTCCATCAGCTGACCTGACCGGCGATGGTCTCGTCAATGGTGCGGATCTCGCAGTTCTTCTCGGTCGCTGGGGTACGTCGGGGAACTGAGTCAAGACCGAAGCCACAGATGCGCCGAACCGAAATCGGTCGAACTCAGCGCTTTGGTCGCCGAGGTTCGTCCATCGGAGGGTGTTGTTGTCCCCCCATCTGCGGATGAGGTCCTGCACCGCCAGGTCGCGGTTGGAACTGGCGCATTGCAGAGCCGCGACCGACCGCAAAGGCCAGCACAACCAATCCCGCAACGAGTGAAATCAGCAGCCAGCGCCGTACTCGTCGTACCGTGCGTTCAAGTCGTTCAAGGCGGGCGGGGAGGTCTGGGGTTGTGTCATCGCTCATGAGTGGTTCCTTTGCCGAAGCGGCAGGCTACTGCTGCTTTGCCGCAGAGGGAGGGGTTGGGACGGTCTATTATCACGGTCATGTTGCTGCCTTGGACCGCTAGCCTGTTGTTGATCGCGCTCAACGGGGCTTGCCCCGACTCGGCTGCGCGCACGTCGAAGCCCAGTGCGGGCGGTGTGCCTGCCGCGCCCGTTGCGGCAAAGGTGCCGTTTACTGTGAAGGGGCCAGTGGGTGACCGAGAAGATCCCTACTACTGGATGCGGGACGACGATCCCACGACAAAGCGTGCGGAGGTCATGGACTATCTGAAGGCGGAGAACGCCTACACCGAGGCTTTCATGCAGCCACTTGCGGCAACGCAGTCGCAGCTTCTGGGGGAGATGCGAGCCCGCATAAAGGAGGATGATGGAACGCCTCCCGCGTACGAACGCGGCTGGTGGTACTGGACGGAGTTTGCGGCTGGCGCGGAGTATCCGTGTCTGATGGAGCAGGCGGGCAGCGGGAGCGGTCCCGATCCCGCTGCTCCCAAGAGGGTGCTGCTCGATGAACCATCGCTCGCGAAGGGCAGGGCGTTCTTCGCGGTCACGGGCAGCGAAGTGAGCCCAGATCATGAGTGGCTCGCATGGACCGATGATGTCACGGGTCGGAAGATCAGCACGCTGCACCTGCGCAACCTGCGCACGGGCGAGTTGGCCAAGGAAGAGATCGTTGGTGTGCTCGGTGATCTTGCTTGGGCATCCGACAGTCGCACGCTGTTCTATGTGCGGCAGGACCCGGTGCTGCTGCATTCTGGACCAGTGTGGAGGCATGTTGTTGGAACGGATCCGTCGGGCGATGTGAAGGTGTATGAAGAGCCGGATGAAACGCTGACCTGCGGCGTGTCGGCGAGCGGTGACGGCCGCACGATCTTGATCACGCTGGATGGTTTCGATCAGACCGAGGTGCGCGCGTTGCCTGCGGACCGCCCCGATTCGGAGCCGGTGGTTGTGGTTCCGCGCATGTCAGGCGTCCGCAACTATGCAAGTGTCCTCGGAGACACTTGGGTCATCCAGACGAATCTTCAGGCGCGCAACTTCCGTCTCGTTGAGGCGCGTGTTGGTGCGACGCAAGATCCGACCAAGTGGAAGACGATCCTTGCTGAACGCGCCGATGTGGCGATCGAGGATGTCGTGCTGTTTGACGGCGCGATCGCGATCGTGGAGCGTGCGCAGGCGAATGCGCGAGTTCGAGTGTTGCCCTGGGGCGCGAAGCCGATGTGCACGGAGCCGTGGCTCGTGGAAGCGGACGCGAGTGCGTTCACCATGAACCTTGGGGCAAACTTCGATCCGACACTGCCGTTCGTGCGAGTCGAGTACCAGTCGATGGTGACGCCGCCCACGGTGTGGGATGTGGACCTTGCCACGCGCGCTCGTCGCGTGGTGAAGGTTCAGCCCGTGATTGGTTATGACGCGTCGAAGTACTCGACGGCTCGCTTGTGGGCGCCTTCGCGCGATGGCAAGTCGATTCCACTGACCGCCGCATGGCGAACGGACCGCTGCCGCCGCGATGGAACGGCGCCCGCCTACATCGAGGGCTACGGTGCGTACGGGATTTCGCTGGATGCGCAGTTCAGCAGTGCGCAGGTGTCTCTTCTTGATCGGGGGTTTCTGGTCGTTTATGCACATGTGCGTGGCGGCGCCGATCTTGGGCAGGACTGGTACGAAGACGGACGCCTGATGAACAAGCGCAACACATTCACGGACTTCATCGATGCCACGGAGTGGTTGGTGCGGCAGGGCTGGTGCGCGAGAGACCGAGTCTTTGCGACGGGGGGATCCGCAGGTGGACTGCTGATGGGAGTCGTGGCGAACGAGGCGGGCGGGCTGTACCGCGGGATCGCGCTGCATGTGCCATTTGTCGATGTGTTGACCACGATGCTGGATGAGACGATCCCACTCACGGTGAACGAGTGGACGCAGTGGGGCGATCCGAGGCGTCAGCCCGACTACGGCTACATGGCGTCCTACTCTCCCTATGACAATCTCGCGGCGAAGCCATATCCGGCGATGTTGGTGACGACGGGACTGTGGGATGCGGCGGTGCAGTACTTCGAACCAGCCAAGTATGTGGCGAAGCTGCGTGCGATTCGGACGGATGACAATCCGTTTCTGTTCCGCGTGAATCTGGAGGCGGGGCATGGTGGCGAATCGGGTCGGTTCAACCGTCTCGAGCAGATCGCCTTGGAATACGCCTTCTTCATGGATCTCGCGAAGACTGGGCGAGCAGCCGCGGAATCTGGTGGCTGAGACTGTCGCGCCGTCAGCCGAGAAACAGGCTCGCAACTGCCGCGGTTTGCCAGCATGCGAGAGCTCCTGCGATCATCGCGCGGGGAGCGAGCCGCGCGAAGTCGCTGCGCCGCTCGGGGGCAAGTGCGCTGAGGCCGCCGATCTGAATGGCGATGGATGGAAGATTCGCAAAGCCGCACAGCGCGAAGGTGGCGATGTGCGCGCCGCGCGGTGTGATGCTTCCTTCCGCCTGCATGCGCGCGAGGTCGGCGTAGGCGATGAACTCCGTGGCGATCACTTGCTGCCCCATCAGTGATGCAACAGGCCTTGCATCCGCCGCGCATCCCATCGTCCATGCGATTGGCTGCAGCAGCAGACCGAGGATGTTCTCGAGCGTGAGTTCAGGCAGCCCTGCTTGTCCGAGGATGTTTGAGACAAACTCGGTGCGGCTGAGCGCCGCGAGGGGGAAGTTCACGAGTGCAATCAGTGCGACGAACGCCACGAGCATGGCAGCGACATTCAGCGCAAGGCGAAGCCCATCGATCGCGCCCTGCGCCGCTGCGTCGACGATGTTGACGCTCGTGCGTGGCAGAGCCTTGAGCGCATGGAGCGACTCAGCGGGCGGATCATCGCACTCTGGCAGCATGATCTTGGCCATGACGATCGCTGCGGGCGCGCTCATCACGCTCGCGGTGATGAAGTGTTTCGCTACCAGTATCCGAGCGACCTCGTCGTTGCCGCCGAGCAGCACGATGTAGGCAGCCATCACACTGCCGGCGATGGTCGCGAAGCCTCCCGCCATCACGCAGAGGATTTGCGAGCGGGTCATGCCAGCGATGAAGGGTCGCACGGTCAGTGGTGCTTCGGTCTGTCCGACAAAGATGTTGGCCGCGGCGGAGAGCGCTTCCGTCCCGGTGACCCCGAGCGTTGCGCGGATGCATGCGGCGAGCGCGGCGACGACACGCTGCATGATGCCGAGGTGGTAGAGCACCGCCATCAGAGAGGCAAAGAAGATGATGATCGGGAGGACCTGCACTGCGAAGAGGAATCCCCACGGCCCTGACGCATCGGCGACGCCGCCAAAGAGAAATCGTGTGCCCTCACCTGCGAATCCGATGACCTTGGTGACGCCCGCGGCGAAGAGATCGAACGGCACCGCGACGGGCGGGAATCGCAGCATCAGAAACGCAAGCGCGACCTGCAATGCAACGCCTGCGCCGACTGTTCGAAGGCGGATGCGGCGTCGATCGCTCGAGAGCGCGAGGGCGATCAGCGGCAGCAGCAGAACGCCGATGAGACCTGTGGCTGAACTCACGCGCGGGAGGCTACCGATGGACTTGGCGGCGCGGACTGCAAGCAACAAAGAGAAACGCCCGAAGGCGCGGACCTTCGGGCGCGTGTGGTTCGAAAGCGGGTGAAGGGACTTGAACCCTCGACATCAACCTTGGCAAGGTTGCGCTCTACCACTGAGCTACACCCGCAGAGGCAGGCCTTTCATGCCTGTTGCGAGCGAGGATGGTAGCAGTTTGGCAGCGACTGACAACCGCGCCGCGAAGCAGTCGTGACTGCAGTACGCAGCGGCTCTGCGAGGCGTGTTCACAGAAGATGCACGAGGCCTTTCTACGATGCGTGCGATGCGGAGCGTGTTGTCTGTCGTTGCGACTGCCACTTGTGCCGTATGCATCGGTGCATCGGATTCCACGCTCTTGGATGCCACTTCAGCAGATGCCGCCAAGATTTGTCATGTGGTAGTGCTGAGCGTGGACGGACTTCGTCCTGAACTGCTTGCGACACCGCTTGACCGCGAACATCCTGGGCTCATGCGGTTGCTGAAGGGCGCGCACACGCTGGAGGCACGCACGGATCCAGACACGACGGTCACGCTGCCCAATCATCTCGGCATGGTGTCGGGCAGGTTGCAGCGCGGCGCGGATGGGCACAACTGGATGGGCAATGATGATCCACCTGCAGCAGACAAGGGTGGAACGCTCCGTGAAATGCACGGCGCCTATGTGCCGACGATGTTCGATGTCGCCCATGACCATGGCGTTTTCACCTCGGTGGTCGCAACCAAGAGCAAGTTCGTGCTGCTCGATCAGTCTGCGGATGAACGCGAGGGGCCGCGCGATGAAGTGGGCGAGGACAATGGGCGCGACAAGATCGATCGGTGGATATGCCTCAAGAGTTCTGCGGAGGTTGCGCAAGTGGAGGTTTCTCTGATGCGTCAGGCGGCGCTGCGAGGACACCCGAGTCTTTCCCTGATGCACCTTGGCGAGACCGATGGTGCCGGTCACGCGGGCGCGTGGGATCTTGCGGATGGTTCCCTCTACCGCGCGGCAGTCAGGAGTGTTGATTATGTGCTCGCGGTGATGATCGATGCCATCGCCGCTGATCCGCTGTTGCGTGGGCATGTCGCCATCATCCTGACGGCGGATCATGGTGGTGGCGCGCCGCCACGCAGCCACACGGTTGTCACTGCGCCCATCAACTTCACGATTCCGTTCGCCGCATGGGTTGGTGGGGATGGAGCGCCGATCGACCTCTACGAGCTGAACGCGGACACGCGCACGCGCCCCGATGCTGCGGCGAACCCAGCGCGCGAGGTCACTGGGCGCGGGGCGCCGATCCGAAACTCGGATGCGGGGAATGCAGCGCTCGCACTGCTCGGGTTGCCTGCGGTGGCGACTTCCACAGTGAACGCCGTGCAGGATCTGCGCGTGTCTGGCGTTTCTCTTCCGCGGGTTTTCGGCGATCACATGGTGCTGCAGCGCGATCGATCGTTTTTCGTGTGGGGCGCGGCACGCGCACTCGCGACAGTCAGGGTGGAACTGATGGATGCTTCGGGTTCGATCCGCGCTTCGGGGCAATCCGTGGTCGGCGCCGATGGGCGTTTCAAGGTGCAGATGCCTGCACTTGCGAGCGAGCGAACTCCGCTTCGACTTCGTGTCGAATGTGCGGGCTCGCGCACTGAGCGACACGATGTGTTGGTGGGCGATGTGTGGATCTGCGGCGGGCAGTCCAATATGGAGTGGTCGTGCGGATCGAGTGATGGCGCTTCTGAGATCGCCATGGAACTGCCGATCGATGTGCGATGTTTCACGGTTCCACATCTCATGGACGCGAGCGAGCGAACCGATGTGGACGCACGCTGGGTCGTTGCGGGGAAGGAGGCCACGCCAGCGTTCACTGCGGTTGGCAGTTGGTTTGCCCTGAAGATCGAACGAGAAGTTGGCGTTCCTCTGGGATTGCTGTCGGTGAACTGGGGGGGATCGCCTGCGGAGTCATGGACGCCGCGCGCGGCGCTTGCGGCGGAACCGCTGCTCTCTGCTGCCGCAGCAACACCTGCATCGGCGGATTGGGGCGCGTACGGGTCGATGTGGAATGGCATGATGGCGCCGCTTGCCGGCTATGCGGTCCGCGGTGCGCTCTGGTACCAAGGTGAAAGCAATGCGGACCGTGCCGACAAGTACGCCGTGCTGCTATCGACGATGATTCGCGGTTGGCGTCGCGCGTGGGGGCAGGGGGCGTTCCCCTTTGGGATCGTTCAACTGGCGGGGTTTCGGGCAGCCAGCGACAATCCGGTGGAAGGCGAGTGGTCGATGCTGCGCGATGCGCAACTGCAGGTCTCGCGCGAGGTGCCTGCGTGCGGACTTGCCGTGACGATTGATGTAGGCGATGCGGCGGATATTCATCCGCGCAACAAGCGTGCAGTCGGTGAGCGGCTTGCCGCGTGGGCGCTCGCCGATGTGTACGGGCGTGGGGGTGCGCGCGGCGGACCACTGCTGCGTCTGAGCGAAGTTCGCGGCGATGAGATGGTGCTTTCATTCGACCAGGCCGACGGCCTCACGGTGCGGGGTGGCGGGACCCTCGGAGGGTTTGCGATTGCAGGCGAAGAGGGAGCGTTCGAGTGGGCGGACGCGCGCATCGAGGGCACGCAGGTCATCGTGCGTGCGTCGGCGATTCCCAATCCAAGGCGTGTGCGTTACGGTTGGAGCAGCAATCCAGTGCGCGCCAATCTGGTGAACGGCGCGGGATTGCCCGCGTCGCCGTTTGCAACCGACATCGCTGCGTGGCCCATCGGCACGCCGACCGCGCAGAGTCTGCGCGGCGATTGACGCGACTGCGATCGCTACGGCCTTCGTCGCGGCAATCAGCGATCTGCCGTAGGCAGACCCATCCCGCTGCGATCCGGATAAGCAGGGATCGGCACCTGCTTATGCGGACGGTCTCGGAGCGCTTGCTCCATCAACTCAATCGCCTTGTCCATCTGTGGATCGATGCCGCCGCGCGATGGACCGCCGCGCATGAGACCAGGGTCGTCGGTGACGGGGAAATCTGGATCGACGCCATGACCCTCCACGCCCCATGTGCCATCCGACTCGTAGAACGCGAACTTCGGCACGCGGATTCCAGCGCCGTCGATCAGCGATGGGTTGCCCGAGATGCCGACGAGTCCGCCCCACGTGCGCGAACCCACGAGTGGTCCAAGCTTCGATTGGCGGAACAGCCACGGGAACATGTCACCGCCCGAACCGGCAAGTCCGTTGATGAGCATTGCCTTGGGACCGAAGTGCCCGTCGGGTGGCCATACTTGCCCATTCACATCGCGGCGCGCCCACCAGTTCGTGACGGGACGATCAAGCAGTTCGATGAAGCGCGTGGGGATTTGCCCACCGCCGTTCCATCGATCATCCACGATCAGTGCATCGCGTCCGCGCTGGCCAAGCAATTGCCGAACAAGTTCCGTCTGCCCATCGACGCCAGTATTGGGCACATAGACATAGCCAACGCGTCCGCCCGTGCGGCTGTCGACATAGGCACGGTTGCATTCCACCCACGATCGGTAGCGCAGATCCGCTTCGCTGTCGAGAAGACGGACGACGACCGTGCGGGCCGAGGCGTCCTTGAACGGCTTGTCGGAGACGAGCAGCGAAGTCGTGCGGTCGCCGAGTCCTGCGAACGCAGCCCATGGGGCCTTGCTCGTGTCGATCGGAGTGCCGTTGACTTCAAGGATGAAGTCGCCGACCTTCACGTTGACTTCCGGTGCGCGAAGCGGATTCCGAGCGTCAGTGTCCCAAGGCGCACCTTCGAAGAGCCGTGCAATTCGATAGGCGCGTGCTTCACCACCATCGGGGCGCGTGCCCGTGCCGAGTGCGAAGTCGACGCCGAGCATGCCGGTGCTCGATGACGGACCTGATTCGCTCTCGCCGCCTTGGTAGTAGGCGTGACCGACATTCAGTTCCGAGATCATCTCGGCGATGATGAACGAGACATCTTCGCGGCTGTTCGCATCGTCCACGAGCGGGAGATAGTCGTCGAGCACCTTCTTCCAGTCCACGCGGTGCATGTTGGGGTCATAGAAAAAATCGCGGAAGATGAGCCATGCATCGCGGACCATTTGCCGCCACTCCACGCGTGGGTCGACCTCCACGCGCATCGGCCGGTTGACGACAGTCTTTGACGCGCCGCCCGCCGACGCATCGACGATGCGCGCACTCCCACCTTCGGGGACGAGAATCTGTTTGCCGCTCGGGGTGATCGTGAACGAGCCGCCGCCGGTCACGGCCTTCTCCGCTGGCTTCTTTTCGCGCACATCGATGATCTTGATGCCGCCGTTCTCGCCGCGGCGAACGAAGATCAGATGTCCCTTGTCGTTGACGGCGAGGGTTCCAAACGCGCCACGCGAGACACTTGGAACGCGAATGGTTCGCTCCATGATGCCGTCGAAGTCGACCTTGAACCCCTTGCGCGCAGGCTTCGCGTCGTCGGCAGGTTTCTCTGCGGGCTTCACATCCTCCGTCGGTTTCGCATCTTCGGCGGGCTTCGCATCCTCCGTTGGTTTCGTACCTTCGGCAGGCTTCGCATCCTCGGCGGGCTTTTCCTCAGGCTTTGCATCGACGGCAGATCGACTTCCAGTGATCTCGTACTTCTTCTCGCCCTCTTCGGTCGTGATGGCCGCACTTCCCTTGACCGAGTCACCATCGACAGTGAGATCAATCACAAACCGCACGCCATCCTTCGAACCCTCAAGTCGAAGCAACTTGCCTGCTGCATCCCACGATCCAGACAGATCGCCAGAATGGCGTTCGCTTGTGAAAGTAGCTGTGACCTTGCTGTCTTCGTTCATCGTGATGACAAGCGTGAAGTCGACTGCATCATCGGCTGTCTTCGCGGAACACTTCCAGGACCCCTCGGGCGAAGAGGCTGTGTCCGTGGCCTTCTCGTCACCCTTCTTGTCGTCACCCTTCTTGTCGCCGCGCTTCTTGTCGCCAGGCTTCTTTGGCTCCTCGGGCTTTTCCTCGTCCGTTTCGAGCACTTGCCATGCTGCCTTCACATCAGCCCTCAGGGGCACCGCCAGAAGGATCTCGGAGTTGTCGTAGATCCAAGTCGTATCGAGGGATCCGTAGCGAGCCGCGAATTCCTGGTCGCTCGGGAAGTAGAGCCAGTCGCCTGCGCGGTCGAATGTTGGCGTCCCAGCGGGGAACATGGGCGATGAAATGGCGCGCGTCTCGCCGCTCTCCACATCGAAGAGCGAAATCTGGTTCGACCTGCCAGCGGGATCGCTGTGTGCGAAGGCGATCCAACTTGAGTCATGGCTCCACCGCGGATTCGGTGGGTTGTCGTTCCACGGCTCGCGCATGATCAACTTGTTCTCTCCTGTCGCAAAGTCCACGAGGTAGATCGAGTTGTTGCTGCCCGCGTAGGCGATCCACTTCGAGTCGGGGCTCCAATTGATGTCGCTTTTGAAGGTCCCCTCCTTGGTCAGCTGCTTGCGCTCGCCCGATCCATCCGCCGACAGCGCGAAGAGGTCGTACCCACCCTCGGCATTGTCGCCGCAGTAGGCGATCCACTTGCCGTCAGGACTCCATGTCGGTTCTCGTTCGAACACATCATTGCTTCCCGTGAGATTTCGAGGGATGCCGTTCTCGGCGGGCAGCGTCCAAATGTCGCCGCGCGCGCACACAACGGCGCGCTTGCCCGAGGGAGAGATGTCCCACGCATCGATGAAGTTGCCGGCTTCCACCACTTGGGGTCGGAGCCGTGCGCGCGCGCCGGGAACCTGCACGGGCACCACGCGCACCTTTCGTGTGGCGAGATCGAGCACTTTCAGATCAGATCCCTGCTGGAAGACGATCTCGCCGCCACTTCCATCATCGGGCCCAACCGATGGCCACTTCACGTCGAAATCGCTGAACGTGGTGATCTGCTTTCGGTTGCCGCCACGCGCATCACAACTCCAAATGTTGAGGCGATGCTCTGGGCCCGCGTCGCTCAAGTAGTAGAGCGTCGAGCCGTGCCACATTGGGATGGTGTCCGTGCCTTCCCACTGCGTCACGCGTTGCGCGGTGCTCTCCTTCAGGTCGTACACCCAGATGTCCGTCGCCATGCCACCGCGGTACCGCTTCCAAGTCCGTGTGTCGGTGGAATGGGGCGTGTATGCGAGGTAGCGCCCGTCGGCGCTGAGCGTGGGATTTGCGCCGTAAGGGACAGGAAACTCGTCGGGCAGTCCGCCGGCGGCGTTCACCGCGAAGATCTGCGGCGCGCGCGGATAGGTGCCCATGCCGCTTGCACTGAAGAGAATGCGACCATCGGCCATCCAATCGGTGGGCAGTTCAGCGGTCGGGTGATAGGTCACTCGTGCTGGAATGCCGCCCGTGATCGGCGTCACATAGATGTCACGGTTGCCTTCGTAGTTGCCAAGGAACGCGATCGAGTTTCCATCGGGCGAAAATCGTGGGAACGCCTCGGTACCCGGTGGGTCTGCAACAGGCTGCGCGGTGCCGCCATTTCGGTCGACCGTCCACAGTCCATTGGCGTAGGCGAAGACGATTCGGTCGCCACTGATGTCGGGGTAACGCAACATTGCGGCTGCGGGTGGTGCCGAGGTTGGATCGGGCGACTGAAGCAGAGCGCATGCGGCAACGAGAACGGCGTTTGTGTGGATCATGTGAGGAGTGAGGATGAGGATGAGCGAGTAATCGAGCACGGGGGCGCACTCGGTTGCTCGGCGAGGCGAAAGCGGTGGGGGTGGGATTCGAACCCACGATGCCCTTTCGGGCATACCGGATTTCAAGTCAGGCGCGTTCAACCGCTCTGCCACCCCACCAAGGGGAAGACAAAGTCTAGCAATCGCTTGCCGCGACGGCAGGACTGCACAAGCGAAGCAGTCGTGCGCGCGGCACGGGCAGGATGCCCTGATCTTCGAAGCCTGCCGCAGTGCAGCGGGCGCGGTCATCGACTGCCCCGTCCGCGGTGATGGCAATCAGCCTGCCGCGGAACCCGCTTGCACGAAGCTCCCGTGCCATGTCGTAGCCGGCGAGGTCTGGCAATCGCATGTCGATGATGATCGCATTGAAGCGCTCATGTTGGCCCGTGAGATCCGCGGCTGCGAATGCTTCGGACGGCGTGCTCACCGAAAGCACGGATGCACCCGCCTGCCTCAGTACCGCTGCGATTTCCGCCGCGTGCTCCTGCAGACCCACAAGGAGCACATCGCGTCCGTCAAGGCGAACGGGCTGCGCTGTGTCCTCGGTGACGACTGCGATCGCCGCCGTGGTCAGCGGCGCGCGCATGGAGAATGTGAACGCGCTGCCGCTGCCGAGTTCCGACTGCAGGGTGATGCTGCCGTCGAGCAGGTGCGCCAAACGCTGCGAAATGGCAAGGCCGAGTCCCGTGCCGCCGTGGCGCCGCGCCGTCGATGGCGTGGCCTGTGCGAAGTCGACAAAGAGCGATGCGGCTTGCTCGGGCGAAATGCCGATCCCCGTGTCACGCACGATGAAGTCGGCGCACAGATTGTCGCCTTCGAGTTGCGTGCGAAGATCCACGGTCACTGATCCGCGCTCTGTGAACTTGATCGCGTTCCCGATGAGGTTCACGAGCACTTGTCGGATGCGAAGGGGATCCGTCAGCACCGACGGATCGTCCTCCGTTTCACGCCGGATTGTGAACGCCAGCCCGCGTGCCTTCGCGCGCGCCGCCATCAGCGTGCTCACCTCATCGAGCACTTCGCCAAGTTTCACCTCGATGCGTTCGATGCGAAGGCGACCTGCCTCGATACGCGTGATATCGAGAATGTCGTTGAGCACTTCAAGCAGGTGTTCGCCGTTTCGGCGGATCGTTCGCGCGAACTCCGCGCGTTCCAACTCTGGCGCACCCTCTTCCAGCAGTAGATCTGCGCAGCCGAGGATGCTCGTCATGGGGGTGCGTATCTCGTGGCTGACATTCGACAGAAAGGATGTCTTCAGTGTGTTGGTGCGTTCCAAGTCGGTCCGCGCGCGATCGAGTGCCCGCATGGCAGCTTCGCGTTCGGTGACATCGACCGCGACAAGCAGGTAGCCGAGTAGTTCGCCGCGTAGATCGCGCCATGGGCTCGCTGCCACATTGACTCGGCGCGAACCGCCAGAGGGGCGCTGCCAGGTCCAGTCGGCCGAAAATCCGCGGATGTCCTGCGCGAGCGCGGCGAGCGCCTCCTGCGGCGATGCGCCACCGTGCGGTTCCAACGCCCTTCGCAATTCAGCTGCATCGAAGAGTTCGGCGGCGTGCATTCGGCGTATCACTTCAGGCGCGGTTCGACCGGTCAACCGCTCCGCGCCACGGTTGAAGATGGTGATGCGACCGTCGGTGTCGGTGGCGATGATGGCGACCTGTCCACCGCCTGCGATGAGTTGCTCGAGTTGGCTTCGTGCACGGGCACTCGCGCGCGCCTTCTGCGAGGAGACCTGCGCGAAGTAGGTGGTCGATCCAAGCAATGCGGATGTCGCGAGCATCGCCGCGAACAACAAGTTCGGGATCGTCGATGCTGCGCCAGCGATGAGTGTCTCGGCAGGCGCGACTCGTGCCTGCAAAGTGTTGCCGCCGATTGTGATGTCCTGTCCAGATGACGCGATGGATGGACCAAGTTGACCGCCGCGTTCCCAAATCATTCGCCCCTCAAAGAACACCTCGGTTTCGTAGGGCTCGCTGATTGTTGTGGACCACGGACCCATCCCACGGCGCATGCTGATGAGCGCCACAAGACTGCCTCGCGATCCCGCTGGCGTTGCCGCCACAAGCGCCGATTCGTCGCCGCCTGTGCTGATGGGACCCACGAACGCGACCTCCCGCGACGAGTGCGCGCGTGCGATCGCTTCATCCGCCGAGGCGACAGGGACGATTGTGCGTGCTGCAGTCACATCTTCATCGGCCCAAGTGATCTTGCCATCGTGTTCGACCCACTGGAGCATCACGAGCGAGGGATGCGCACCGCGCAGCAGGGTGGACTGCTGTTCGAGGTCGCCCTCCTCACTCGGGATGGGCGCATCGAGCGTCTTGCTGAACTGCAGCATCGAACTGGCGAGCCGAGCGAAGTTCTCTCGCACGAAGGCGGCGAGTGCGCGCTCGCTTGCCGCCGACTCGCGGCGGATCGAGTTGAGTGCATCGGTTCGCAGGCGATGCCATGCGGAAGTCGAAAGCGCGGCAAGCAGGATCATGAGGCTGAGTCCTGCCCACCTTGGAAGTCCGAGGCTGCGCTCGGGCGCGCTCGCCCAACTGCCCAGAAGCAGTGCAAAACCTGCCGCAAGCGCTGAGAGCGCAATGGCTCCGTGCATCTGTCCAAGGAGATCAATGGGCGACATCGCCAGCGGAGATGGCGTTGGCGCAAGCAGCGAAATGCTGCTGAGGGCGACCACACTGCTTGCGAGTGCACCAGTGATCCAGCGTCCACGCGCCGCGTCCGTTGCGGCGAGCATGCAGGTGGCGTTCAGCAGTCCAAGCATCAGCGCCAGTGTTCCAGCTGCTTGCCCCGCCGCAATCCAACCGATCGTTGCGGCGGTCAGGAACGCCGCCAACCACGGGCGCAGCAGCAGCCATGCGGGCCAGCGGGGGAACGCAACGAGCGCGCATGAAAGCAGCAGCACGAGCGCGAGCAGCAGCCGACCGAATCGCGCATCAATGTCGGCGACACTTTGCGTGTTCCGCACCGTCAGAAGGAAGGACACTCCGCCGATCAGCGCCGCGCCCGCAGCGCAGCGCCCTGCGAAGAGCGCGAGGCGGTTCACTGCGCGGCTCCGCGCCGACCGAGTTGTCCGATCAGCCATGCGACCATGGCCGTCCACCCCGTCTGGTGCGATGCGCCACAGCCGCGACCCGTGTTGCCGTCGAAGTATTCATGGAAGAGCAGCTTGTCGTTGAACTGCGGATCGCCCTGCAGTTTGGAGTGCTCTCCAAGACAGGGCCGCTTGCCGGACGCATCCTTGCGGAAGACTTGGAGCAGCCGAGTGGCCACTTCGCGCCCCGCGTCCGCGAGCGTCACCATGCGCCCCGATCCGACAGGGCACTCGATCTTGAATTCATCCCCGTAGTAACTGTGGAACTGCTGCAGACTCTCGATGAACAGAAAGTTCACGGGCATCCAGATTGGTCCACGCCAGTTGCTGTTGCCGCCGAAGGTCGCCGTGATGCTCTCACTGGGTGTGTAGCGCACATCCATCGTCTTGCCTTCATGCCAGAAGACAAAGGGGTTGTCCTCGAGCGCGCGCGACATCGAACGAATGCCAAACGGCGAGAGGAACTGCTTCTCATCGAGCATGCGACTGAGCAGGCACTTCATGCGGTGCCCGCGCAGAAGCGAAAAGAGGCGTAGGTCGCCGCTGCCGCCGACATTCCAGTGCGAGACAAGCTTCGCCAAGTCAGGATGCGTCGCGAAGACGCGTTCGATGTGTGCGGAGAAGATGGGGACCTGTGCGATACGGCGCGGATCCATCACTGAGACGGCGGTCATCGGCAGCAGGCCAACCACCGACTGGAGTCGCATGACCAGCACCGATCCATCCTCAAATCGAAGTCGGTCGTAATAGAAGTTGTCCGCTTCGTCCCACAGTCCCGTCCCCGTGCCCGCGAAATCGGCCATGGCGCCGGCGATCTCGAGGAAGTGATCGAAGAATTTGATCGCCATGTCCTGATAGACGGGCTCGTGTATCGACAGGTCAATCGACAGTCGCATCATGTTCAGCGCGAACATGCCCATCCATCCCGTGCCATCGGCCTGCTGCAGTGTGGCGCCCGCGGGCAGGTCCGCGCTGCGATCGAACACGCCGACATTGTCGAGCCCGAGGAAGCCGCCTGCAAACAGGTTTCGGCCATCCATGTCTTTGCGGTTCACCCACCAGGTGAAGTTCAGCAGCAGGCGATGAAATGCACTTCGCAAGAACTCGAGATCATCCGGGCGGCCTGCCGCACGATCGCACTCGAGGATGCGCAGCACGGCCCAAGCGTGCACGGGTGGGTTCACATCGCTGAACGCCCACTCGTAGGCGGGGACTTGTCCGCTCGAGTGCATCGAGCCCTCGCCGAGCAGCTGCAGTAGCTGTCGTTTGCTCTCGACTGGATCGATGGGCGCGAGCGCCGCACAGTGGAATGCAAGGTCCCATGCCGCGTACCACGGGTACTCCCATGAGTCGGGCATGAGGTACACCCCATCGCTCTCCAAGTGTCGCCACTCCGCGTTGCGACCCTTGCGGCGAGAGTCCGGTGGTGGGGGGAGCCCGGGATCGCCATCGAGCCACCGTCCCACATCGAAGTTGTACGCCTGCTGCGACCAAAGGAGTCCTGCCCACGCCTGTCGCTGGATCAGGCGCAGCTCCGCGTCATCGATCCCGTGTTGGACTGCGCCGTAGTACTCGTCCGCATCTTTCGCGCGCGCAGCCCGTACCGCATCAAAGTCCTTGAACGCATCCGTCGATCCATCCGGTTGCAGGCGCATACGCACGGTGACGGACTTCCCCGCAGGAACATCGAACACATGATGGGCCGACATCTTGGTGCCGCTTGCTGAGGGCGCCACGCAATGTCGCGCGCCCGAAACGACGAAGTCCACGATGCCGTCCTTGAAGGTCCTTCCGTCGCGCGGCTTGCCGTAAAGGCGCTCGGTGTTGGTGTCGTTCTCGCAGAACAGCAGTTCGGGCGAACCATCGAAGCGTGCGCGCATCGCCGCCCAGCCATCTCGCTGCACGAGCACATCCTTCCCGTCGGCGCGGAGCACGGGGCGCTTGGTCGAGCCACTCCACGACCATGTATTTCGCCAAACGATCGTCGGCAGCACATGGATCCGCGCGGCTTCGGGCGCGCGATTCGTAATCGTCACCGTCATCAGTATGTCTTCGGGGGACGCCTTCGCGTACTCCACCTCGACATCGAAGTAGCGGTCATCATCGAACACGCCCGTGTCGAGCAGTTCGAATTCACGCTCAAGTTTGCTGCGGGCAGCGTTCACCCGCACGAGTTCGTCGTAGGGGAAACGCCGCTGCGGATACTTGTAGAGCATTCGCGCGAATGCCCCGCTTGGAAGCGCATCGAGAAACCAGTAGAGCTCCTTCACATCCTCGCCATGATTGCCTTGACTGTTCGTGAGTCCGAAGAGCCGTTCCTTCACGATCGGATCTTGACCATTCCAGAGCGCGAGTGAAAGGCAGAGCAGTTGCTCACGATCGCAGAAGCCTGCGAGACCGTCTTCGCCCCAGCGATACGCACGACTGCGCGCGTGGTCGTGCGGGAAGGAGTCCCAGGCAGCACCCTCGGCCGAGTAGTCCTCGCGCACAGTTCCCCATTGGCGGTCCGCGAGAAATGTCCCGAAACGGCGCCATGCAGCACGCCCCGCATTCGCGTCGGCGAGCCGCGCATGCTCTGCGGTGGCGTGTGTCGTGGTGGACGGTGCCGATGGGTTTGCCTCATTCATGCATTCGCCCTCAGATTCGCTCCTGGCGTCACCCCCGACTTTGCGTCCACTTTCGTGCCCGCCGCGAACCCAACGCCAACAAGGTCGACGATCTCAAGAAGCGACGCCACGCTCCACGCTTGCCACGGGCAGCCGCCCGGCTCGTGGGGTGGATCTCCGCTGAAGACTTCGCTCACCGATCCGAGTCCGCTTTCGCGAAGGTGGTTCAGGAACGGATAGATGAAGTCGATGATGCGCTGCGTATCGCCGCCCACCTGCAAGTGCGCACGGACAGCAAGCACGAAGAGCCATGGCCATGCGGTGCCCTGGTGATAGGCGCCATCGCGCGTCGCGACATCGCCTCCGTAGTGTCCGCAGTAACGCGGATCGCGCTGCACGAGCGTGCGAAGTCCTACGGGTGTCCACAGGCGAGACATGCATGCCTCGACCATCGTGCTGATCTGGCCGCTTGGCAGGAGTCCATCAAGCACCCAGCCCGCAAGCAGTTGATTCGGGCGCACTGAAGCATCGTGTCCTCCCGTGCCGTCGAGGGTATCGAAGCAGCAAGAAGTGTCTTCGTTCCAGAACTTTGTGAATGACTTTCGAGCGCGCTCGAGGTCCGCGCTCCACTTGGCGTCTGACCCACCCGCGTGCGGAGCGAGGTTGCCCATCGCGTCGAGGGCAGCGCACCAGAGTGCGTTCACTTCAACCGCCTTGCCGTCGCGTGGCGTGATCGGTCGCGTGCCGACACGCGCATCCATCCATGTCAGCTGTGTTGTCGCATCGCCGCCGCGCACAAGCCCATCCGCAGGATCCACGCCGATTTCATGCAGTGTGCCGTTTCGGTAGCCCTCGATCACTGAAACAAGCGCGGGCCAAAGTGATCGAAGCCACTCCTCATCCTTCGTGCGCTCAAAGACGCGGCGTGCCATCACCACAAGCAGCAGTGGCGCATCGATGCTGTTGCGCTCCACTTCTTCATCGGCGCGATCGGGAAACCGATTGGGCAGCAAGCCCCCGTCGACCCAGTCGGCAAGCGTGGACAACACATCCTTTGCCTCGGCGTGACGACCTGTCGCGAGCAGCAGTCCATGAACGGACAGCAGCGCGTCCCGGCTCCAGTCGGCGAACCATGGATAGCCAGCAATGATGGAGCAGCCCATGCGAGTACCGTCACGCCGTTTGCGGCGCACGATGAACTGGTCCGCAGCGCAGACGAGCTGCTCGATCGCCGGCGCTCCGGCGGGGTACTTCGCCTGCTGAAGGAGCGCATCGATGCGATTGCGCTCCGCCTCGAGCAAAACAGTGGGGGAGCGCGGCTCCTGCAGCGCGGTCGCTGCGCTCAGCACCACACTGTTGTGTGCATCCAGAACGACATCGAAGCGGACGGCGTTCCAAAGCTGATCCTCAAAGTCGTAGCCGCGTGCCTGCTCCTCGGAAAGCAGCATGCGGCTCCACCACGCGCCGACGGGGGTCGGTACCGAACGGTCGCACTGAAGAAAGAGGTCGATCGGTCCGCTGCCAACGCCCATCGGCCACCGAAGGCGCACGCCGCGCTCGACACGTTCGATCGCGGGCGTTGGCGCGCCCGCGCGCGCGAGTGCGTGATGGCTGCGGCAGTCGACGAGCATGTCGAAGGAGAGTTGCACGGGGCTCGATGACTGCACGACACTCCAGATCTGACAGAGCGTGTTCTCACCGTGCACCATCACGATGCGCCGCTCGATGAGCGCATCTCGAATCGACCAGCGCCAGGTGGGGATGGATCCATCGAGGAAGAACCGCTGCAGCCAAAGGTGCCCGCGCGGACTGACCGTGCCATCCGTCCAACGCGCCGTCGAAAGCTGGTACGCCGCGTTGCGGTAGTGCGCCGTCGGCACCGCGGCGCCCAGCAGCATTGTGCGAACCGCTGGCGCCTGCGTCGCGACGATGAAATCGCCGTGATAACGACGGTTTCTGGCCCCGGCGATGGTGCCGCACGCGTAACTGCCGAGTCCGTTCGTGACCAGCCACTCCTGCCGCAGCGCATGATCACTGTTGCAGACCCCGCGCCCGAAGTCCACGACACGGAGATGATGGTTGTCATGCCGCATCGTGATTCAGCCCGTGATGGCCACGCCGTCTCGCTCCCGCCTCCGACGCTTGAGTTCTGCATCGATGAACGCCTCGAGGTGCCCATCGAGCACGCGCTGCGGATTGGGTTCTTCGTAGTTCGTGCGATGATCTTTCACGCGGTTGTCGTAGAAAACATAGGAACGGATCTGCGTTCCCCAACCGCGCTCGACCTTGCCGCCTTTCGCGGCTTGAATCTCGGCTTCGCGCTTTTCCTGCTCCAGTTGCTCCAGTTTCGACATGAGCACGGCCAGTGCCTGCTTCCGATTCTGCAGCTGATCACGGTAGGTGCTCGCAACGACCTGGATTCCGGTGGGAAGGTGCACCACGCGGATCGCCGACGCGACCTTGTTGACGTTCTGTCCGCCTGGACCACTGGCACGCACGAACGCGGTCACTTCCATGTCACGCTCGGGAATCTGCAGATCCGTTTCCTCGAACTCGGGCGTGACATCGACGGTGGCGAATGATGTCTGGCGTTTGCCCTCCGCATTGAATGGAGAGACGCGCGCGAGTCGATGGGATCCCGCTTCGCACGAGTTGTAGCCATAGGCGAATGGACCGCGCACGGCGTAGGTCACTTCGGCGATCCCCGTCTCCGTGCCGTGCGTTCGACTCAGTTCCTCCACTTTGAACCCCATGGTGTTCCACCAATAGAGGTACATGCGATCGAGCATTTCCGCCCAGTCGTTCGCCTCGGTGCCCCCGACACCGGCCTGGATCGCGAAGAAGCAGTGGCGGTGGTCATGTTTGTCGGACAGCAGCGATTGCCGCTCGCAGCGTTCCATCTTCTGAACGAGCGAGTGCAGCGACTCGTCCGTCTCCTTCAAGAGATCGGCATCGCTCGACTCGCGCGCAAGATCGAGTCCCACTTGGGCATCCTGCAAGCCCTTCTCGATTTCGAGAACCGGGTCGATGGTGGCGCGCAGCGTCTTCAGTTCCGCGATGGCCCTCTGCGCTTCCTTTTGATCATCCCAGAATCCCGTCTCGCCCATGCGCGCCTCAAGGCGGTCCTTGTTCGAAACCTTGTCCGGCCAGTTAAAGAGAGTCGCGGATGGCGATGATCCGCGCCGAAAGATCGTCGATGACGGGCTGATGGCTTTCGAAGTGCATGCAGGCAATCTACTCGCGCGCGCGCCAATGCGTCAGGCGTATATTCGGGCGATGCAGCAGGCAGAGCCGTCACCGACCGACTTGCGCGCCGCGCGGCGCGCCAAGCTTGCAGTACTCCGTGACGGCCTTGGCATCGAGCCGTACGGCGAGCGCATCGATGGCCTCACGCCGCTCGCCGATGCGCGCGCGCAGTACAGCGCAGAGGCGCATGATGCATTCGAGGCTGCGACCGCTGCTGCGAAGAGCGCTGTGGGTGCTCCCATCGATGATCAGCGGCCTGAGGTGATCATCGCTGGTCGTGTCGTGCAGCACCGCGACATGGGCAAGATCGCCTTCGCCTCACTGCGCGATTCGACGGGGGATCTGCAGGCGACCTTCTCGCTCGCCCTGCTTGGCGAGAAGGGCTTTGAACTGGCGAAACTGCTCGACTACGGCGACATCGTCAGCGTGCGCGGACGCGTCGGGCGCACAAAGAAGGGCGAAGTATGCGTGTGGGCCACGGCAGTGGCGATGCACTCGAAGAATCTGGAGCCTCCGCCCTCCAAGTGGCACGGGTTGGAGGACGCGGAATTGCGCTACAGGCAGCGGCATGTCGACATGTTCGCCAACCCCGATGTGCTGCGAGTTTTCGAGGCGCGTTCGCGCATCGTGAGCGCGGTGCGCCGCTTCATGGAGACGCGCGGGTACCTCGAAGTCGAGACACCGATGATGCAGCCGATCGCTGGCGGTGCCGCAGCGCGCCCATTCGTCACAACGCATCTGGCCCTTGGCATGCCGCTTTACATGCGCATTGCGCCGGAGCTGTACCTCAAGCGGCTGCTCGTCGGTGGACTGCCCAAGGTGTTCGAGATCAACCGCAACTTCCGCAACGAAGGCATCGATCGCAGCCACAATCCCGAATTCACGGCGCTCGAGGCGTATCAAGCGTTTGGTGATTACCGAACCATGCTCGAACTCACCGAGTCGCTCGTGCATCACTGCGCGTGCCTTGCGGTCGAGCAGCGTTGGCATGCGGCGGCGGAGTCGGGCCCGATCCTTCCTTGGAACGGCATGCGCATCGACTATCGCACGCCCTTCGTGCAGGTTCGCTTTGGTGAGCTCTTCGAACGCGCGCTCGGATTTCCGATGGAGGATTCGGCGCGCGTGCGTGCTGCGGCGGTGGCGAAGCATCTCGCCGATGCGCCGCGCAAGGATCACTGGCTGCTGGTGAATGAACTCTTCGAGCACGATGCGGAGAAGCTGATCGATCCGTGCCGACCGACTTTTGTGCTCGACTATCCGAGTGCGGTCAGCCCGCTCACGCGACCAAGCCGGGCGCGCCCTGAATTGGCGGAGCGGTGGGATCTCTTCATCGGCGGCATGGAAATCGGTCCTGCGTACACGGAGTTGAACGACCCCGACATCCAACTCGCGAAGTTCACCGAGCAACTCGCGGGTGTCGGCGAGGAAGATGCGGTCTTCCGAACGCTTGATCAGGCGTTCATTGATTCGCTGCGGACTGGCATGCCGCCGGCGGGCGGTCTTGGGCTCGGTATCGATCGTCTTGTGATGTTGCTGACCGGCAGCCCCACCATCCGAGATGTCATTCTGTTTCCGCTGATGCGCCCCGAGGGGCACGCTGATGCGGCGTCCTGAGTGGTACGCGTGGTGCGCGGCGATCATCGCGCTGCTCACGGCGGTGGCGCGAGCGGGCGATGCGGTCGAGCCCCGTGAAGATTGGTTCATTGTGTCTATCGCGGGGAGCGACTGCGGTTGGCTGCACGAGCAGGTTCGTGTGGACGGCGAACGAGTCGTCACGAGGTCACACATGTGTTTCGCGCTTGGGCGCGCCGGCTCATCTGCGGTGATGGAGGTGGGTTGGGACTTCGAGGAGTCGCCCGCTGGAACGCCCCGCGTTTGCTCGGTACGGCAGCGTTCCGGTGATGCAAGATCGAGCGTGCGTTACCGCTTCGTTGCCGATCAAGTGGAGATCGAGGAACAGGCCGGTGGACGTGACATTCGTCGCAGCATTCCGCTGCCGCCACGGCCATGGCTGACACCAGCCGAAGTGGAACGCGAGACGCAGCGCGCGCGCAGTGGCGGCAAAGGTCAACTGGCGTACCGAACGATCGATCCGACCGCGGGGTTGCGCGTCGTGGACATGACATCGTCGCGTGAGTCGGTCGCTGCGGACGGTTCAAGCGTGTGGAACACCACCAACAGCGCGCTGCCAATACCGTCGCGCGAGGAACTCGATGCGTCGGGGCGTGTGGTGCGGTCGGTGACACCGCTGCCCGTGGGGGAGATGGTCGCGCGTCGTTCCACCGAACGCGCAGCGCGCGCCGCAGCGAAGGGCGGTGCACAACTCGACCTGATTGGGCGCAGCATGGTTGCGGTCGGCTCTGCGGGGGAACGCCTCCCGCGTGCCTCGCGCGCAGTGATGAGCGTTGGGAGTGTGCAAGGTGCGCCGCCGATGCTGGAGAGTTCGGGTGCGCAGGTGGCGAAGGCGGCCGCTGGCGGTGCTGTCGAGGTATCGGTCGATGCATCACGCTCGAGCGAGGCGACCGCTGCCGAACGGGAGGACATGGGGCTGCTTCGCGCATCGATCCTGATCGACAGCGACGAGCCTGCGGTGCGTGAACTCGCGTCGGGCATCTTGCGCGCCGCGGGGCTGTCGGCGGATGCCAAGGAGTCGGCTCGCGCAGAGGCGCTCCGTGCGGGTGTGTTCCGGTTCATCACGAACAAGTCGATGGCGACTGCGTTCGCTGGCGCGAGCGAAGTGGTCCGAACGAAGTCAGGCGACTGCTCCGAGCACGCCGTGCTGCTCGCGGCACTTCTCCGCGCGCAGGGCATCCGCGCGCGCGTGGCAAGCGGGATGGTGTATGCCGATCACTTTGCGGGTGGCGATCATGTCTTTGTCTGGCACATGTGGACGCAAGCGATGCTCGACGGTCGCTGGCATGACCTTGACGCGACACTCGATTCGCGTGCGTTCCACCCTGGACATCTGCTGCTTGCCACGAGCGTTCAGGACGATGCTCAGTTGGATGCGGATTTCAGCGCGATCGTTGCCGTCATCGGCAATGTGAAGATCGAGGTGCTGCGTGTCGATTGATGCGCTCGTGGATGGCGTGTGCGGCGACGGGACGAGCCCCTGTCCGCCGCTGCCGCCGCGCGACAGTGCCGGGCACAAGGGGATGTTCGGTCGCGTCCTTGTGGTCGGTGG
>JBJTUC010000075.1:0-9095 GCA_046080505.1 Planctomycetota bacterium | reverse complement strand
CGATCGCGTCCCATGCCCCGTCGAACGCCCACTCGTAGTTTCGCCAGCGACCGATCGATGAACGATTGATCGATCGGCGTACCTGCTCGTGACTGAGTGTCAGCACCGTGCGTGAATTCGATTCGGGCGAAAGGGTTGCCTCATCCATGGGTAGCCCCAGTCGCGACAGAACGCGTTCCATGTGCTCGCGCGGCGATTCCACGAGCGACTCGTAGCGAATGTTCTCGTGCGAAACACCAAGCACCTCGAGCGCACGCGGCGCGAGCGCGCGCTCCGCGGAAATCACGCGGCGAATCGAGTCGAGAGAGCTCGTCCAGCCGAATGCCTGCGGATGAAAGTTGCCGAGGAAGATGCTGATCGCAGTATCGCGGGCAGCACGCTGCATGCGCACGCAGACGGCGCCCGGAAGCACCGCGGCGACCGCAGGCAGAAATCGCCATGTCATCAGCGACTTGTCGAAGGTCCACGATGCGCCCGCGCGTCGAGTAAGCGACGCGCCAGAGAGGTAGCCCTCACGCAATCGATGCGCATCGGCGCGCGCAAGTTGATCGAGCCCCGCGGGCCACACACCAAGCCCCATCAGTTCGCTGCCCATCGTCGACACGCCGTCATACTCGCCAATGCCACTGATCGCGGGATGCCGATCGAGCATCTGCTCCAGCAGCGTCGTTCCGCTGCGGGGAACGCCCACCACAAAGACTGTCCCAGCCTGCGGCGGAATCGGCGGATCAAACCAGCGTCGTCCGCGCATCACCAACTCCAACTGTGCCTGCGCGTCGTCAAGAAGCCCTTGCACATCGAAAGGCGAGCCAGTCGTTGCGTGCAGGAACGCGGCAAGATCGAAGGCTCGTCGGTACTGGCCATCCGCATCGAGCAGCCGTACCGCATCGAAGCCTGCGATGCGGCGAAGGATCGCAGGTCCATTTGCACGCGCGATCGATTCGAGACGGTCGATCGTGCCGACTCGGTCCGTGCGCGCGGTCACTCGCGCGGAGAAGATCGCAGCGCGCGGGTCCTGAAGCCACTCGCCGCCTTGCGTGATCAGTTCGTCCAGTTCTTCGCGGCGGTTCGCGCGGTGCAATACCTCCGCCAACGCGAACAACGCATCCACCGCATTTGGAGTGCGCTGCTGAAGCAATGTCTGCAATGCCGCGATCGCGGCGTCACTTCTCCCAAGCCGATGGTCGATGATCGCACGAAGGAGGTTCACCTCGTGACCGCCCGCCCCAAGGCGAACGGCTTGATCCAACGCCTCATGTGCGTCGCTCAAGCGCCCGATGCCGAACGCCCCGCGCGCCCGCGCGAACCACGCAGCGGCGCTGCGCGGTGCGGACTGCGTCCATGCGACCGCCAGCGGGAAAGCCTGCGGAAAGTCCCGCCGAGCGAGCAAGTCATTCACCTGTGAGGGATCTGGCCCTTTGGGCATGGATCGAGCGTAGCAATGTGGGAAGCGCCAACCGGCACTTCGATCGGAATGCGGTGCTCGCTGCGGCGAAGCGTTGTCGAGGTGCGTCAAGGCCGCTGCGCTTCGCAGTTCGGCTCAAGAACCGCTTGGCATTGCCTTTCGAGCAGGCGATGGGGGCTGCCACCTCTTGAACGAGCCACTCGGTACGAACCACACCCAGTCCACTTGGGCTCGTTCGATTGGAAGATCGCTCATGTTGTGTGGATACGTCTCCAACATGGTTGTTGGCGAGGCCTGATGTCCGAGGAGGCGCTCTAGGTTGTCACTCGCAAAGGGATCACCTTGGTTGTCTACGCCGTCTTCGCCGACCGACCAGATGCGCAGTCCATTCGCATCCGTGGCCATGCGAATGGGCGCGCCGTCCCAAGGATCGAGAGGCACACTCGTGAGATAGTCCGGAACAAGATCACTCGCCTGTGTTGGCCACCCGCCGCGATCGCGCTGATATCGCAGAGCAGCGCATGTCACCGCGACCGCATCACACCAGGCACGATCCTTGGAGTACGCGAGGGCAGCTCGTGTCAGGGATGGCAGGAGCAGCCGCGCAAGCATCCAACGAAGAGGCGCACGAGAGAGCTCGGACTCAAGTTCGGCATCGATCTCTGCAAGGCGTGCTCGGTCGCGGATCGGGTTTCGGCTCGCCGACTCGACGGACGCCATGTGGCCATCGACAAACTCGAGCGTGGCCTTGCGATCGGCGACGGTCCACGCCGCAATCGGCGCGGCCACCACGGGAATCAACGCAACCGCCGAACCTCCAGACAACTTTCGGTTACCGCTCTCGGATCCGCCCGAAATGGACTCGACCTGCGCGAAAAGACGCAGCGTGTTTGGTCCCATGCGGAACCAACCGTTGCCGTCTCCGCTGTCGGTAAAGAAGTTCTGCGCGAACTCCTCCCACAGCAGCTGCTCGGCACCCCGGTCGAACTGGCGCATCTGTTGTGGTACCGACTCGAATGCCTGCTGAACTGCCGCGAGTTGCTGCGCGTTCAGGAGTTCCGGCTTCCATTCGAGCAGCGTGAGCGCATACTTGCACGCCATGGCACGAACAGCCATGCCCACAAGGTCGCCAATCAAGAGGCGTCCGTCTTGCGCATGCACGGAGATGGCGATCATCGTTTGCATGTCGGCGACAAAGCGATCACCATCGCCCGACTCCGCTGCGAGTGCCGCGTCGCACGCAAGAATTCGCCCCGCAGAGCGCATGGGCGAGAGCTGTGGCAGCAGTACCCCAAGCATCGGGAAGCAATCCTCAAATGCGCGCTCCTCCTCGGTCTTGCTGTCTGCAATCGGTCCAAAGAGCGGCACATCCGCGGCATCGCGCGACTGCCCAACTGGGAATCCGAAGACGGGCTTGGCGCGCACCTCGTGCAGCAGTTGAATGTCTTGATCATGCGATCGAAGCCAGTCGGCGGCGATGCTCCACTGCGCATCACCCGGGAGCGGCATCTCATCGATCGCGCGCAGGCCATCGCTTCGGCGATCGCCTCGCGCGTCGATGCCTTGCTCCAGTTTCAGGAGCGCCTCGCGGTAGATGGGCCACGCCACATCGCTGGGTGAATCCGACTTCGCGATTCGGCTCTGAAAGACCGCCACCATGTCCTTTCGCAGCGGCGCCCCAGCCATGAGCAGATAGGCCGCGAACGATGCGTATCCCACCAGAACAGTAACGGTCACGATCCCAACGAGACGGAGCGTGGTGCCAAGCGCTCGGTCGAAGGCGGATCGCTTGGCGATGGCGCTCGCGCGCAGCGATGCGGCGGCAACCTTCGGATCGCCAAATGCGGCGATCGCGGCGGAAGCACTTCGTCCCGATGCAAGCGCCTCGCGGAAGTGCGAGAGCAGTTCGCGTTCGATGTCCATACGCTCGTGCTTCCGAAGCCGCGTCAGACGAACGACGCGCGCAACAACCGCAATCACTTCTGGGGGGAAGGTGTCTGTCATGCAGTGGCTCCTTCTGCGTGTGGCTGCGGGAAGAGCGCACCCAAACGGGTCACGCCGAGAGCATCCATGGCGGCAGCCAGCTTCCGCCATGTGCGCGAGTCTTCTGCGAGGCGCTTTCGCCCGCCCGAGGTAAGCCGGTAATACTTCCGTGGTCGAGCGCCTGATTCGTCCCAGCGTGCAGTGATCAGCGACTTCGCCTCAAGGTTGTAGAGCATCGGATACAGGGTGCTTTGTCCCATGGCGAGAACGCCATCAGTGCGCCGTTCGAGCGCCTCGATGATCTCGTAGCCATACATCTCGCCGCGTTCAAGCAGCTTGAGAACCGCGACAGGACCGGCACCTCTCAGGAATTCGCCTTCAATGGACATGGTGTACCTCGCTCTCGATACTATATGACGCATAGTAACCATTCGTTGCACCGTTTGTGCGCAAAGTTTGCTCGCAAATCGGTTGCACCGTATGTTCCCCGCCCATTCCATGTTGGTGGCGCAGGCACACACGTTCACGCAGAAGGCACGGTTGGCCGTCACGCTTGCCTGGGTGGCTGGCTATGTGAACCTCGTTTGCATCGTGGTGTGCGGCAAGGGTGTTTCTCATGTCACCGGCACGCTGACCGCGTTCGGCAAAGACATCTCCGACAGCGACTGGGAGCCTCTGATCGTGTCAGGATGGCTGCTCTGGTGGTTCTTCGCCGGGGCGTTCGCCTCGGGTGTAGCAACGGCCGTCGCGCGCGCGAGAGAGTGGAAGTCGGCCTATGCACTGCCAATCGCCGCTGAGGCGGGCGCGCTCCTGGGCTTCGCCATCACCATTTGGGTCGCGGGCGCATCACAACAAGAAGGGGGAGTTCACCTCGAAGGCACGGAACTTCTCGTCTCCACAGCCTTCGCGTGCTTTGCGATGGGACTGCAGAACGCAACCGTGTCGCGCATCTCGAGTGGCGTGGTGCGAACGACGCATGTCACCGGCGTTCTCACCGATCTTGGACTTGAGATCGTGAATGTCCTTCGCCCAAGGGCTCCGCGGCGCGTGGGCGGTGCGGAAACGCCCGCAGGATTGACGGTCAACGAGCGCGCGTTGCTGCTCACGATGATCCTGGTCGGCTTCGGTCTGGGCGCCGGATTGGGCGGGATCCTCCTCGCGTGGTCGCTGCAGTTTGTCATGCTGCCGCCGATCGTGTTCCTGTTCTGGATCGTCTGGCTCGATCAGTCCCAGCCAGTGGCTGACTTGGTGCGCGAAACATCGCCCATGCCGAGCGCCGACGCAGGGACCGCCGATCTGCCTCCGACGATCGCATTGTTCCGATTGCGATGCGCGGGTCGGCGTCGGGGTCAACCGCACCGTCTCCCCAACATGACCCACTGGGGTGAATCGCTGGGTCCTGAGGTGCGAACTGCCGTCATCGATCTCTCGGAGGCCAAGGACATCGAGTTCGCCGGGGCAGAAGAACTCTGCTTGCTGGCAGAGCGCTTCTTTCGGTCGGGGCGTTCCCTCGTGCTGGCCGGTGTCACGCCCGGACGATTTCCATCGCTTCACGAGGCGGGGCTCGATCGCCTCCTCCCCATTGGCAGCGTCGCGCGTGATGTGCCTGAGGCGCTCGCGTTCGCACGCGCACGGGCGACGCAGCAGCTGATCGTCAGTTGATCCGTGTGTGGCCGCGTCCGCGCAGTGTGCTGCGAGCGGTCGTACCATGGTGTCGATCAACAGGCTCAGAAGGAGATCGCCGGATGTTTCTACGAATGATCTACGACGAGAAGTTGGCCGAAGCGGCGTACCTGATCGGCTGCCAACGCACGGGCGAGGCGATCGTGATCGATCCCGAGCGCGATGTCGATCGGTATGAGCGCACCGCAGCGGCACACGGGCTGCGCATCGTGGCTGTTGCTGAAACGCACATCCATGCGGACTTCATTTCGGGTGGGCGAGAACTCGCTGAACGGGGCGCGAAGGTGTATGTCTCCGACGAGGGTGACGCGGACTGGAAGTACCACTGGCTCGACCAGAAGGTGGGTGGTGGCAGCTACGCGCACCAGTTGCTCAAGGACGGTGACACCTTCCGAATCGGCAAGATCGAGTTCCGCGCCGTGCATACCCCAGGTCACACACCCGAGCATCTCTGCTTCATGGTGACGGATTGTGGCGGCGGTGCGGACAAACCCATGGGTGTTGCGACGGGCGACTTCGTGTTCGTTGGAGATCTCGGTCGCCCCGACCTTCTCGAATCCGCTGCGGGGATTGTGGGGAAAGCCGATCCATCGGCGCATCGGCTGTACGCGACCGTTCGCAAGTTCATGGAGTGGCCTGACTATCTGCAGGTGTGGCCGGCGCACGGCGCTGGAAGTGCCTGCGGGAAAGCGCTTGGTGCCGTACCCACCACCACCGTCGGCTATGAAAAGATGTTCAACCCGTCGATATTGGCGGCGCGCAGCGAGCAGGGCTTCGTGGACTACATCCTCGATGCTCAGCCCGAACCACCTCTGTACTTCGCTCGCATGAAGCGCGACAACAAGATGGGGCCGCGTGTGCTCGGTGGCGTTCCAACACTGCCGCGCGTGACGGCGGCGGATCTGCGCAACATCGATGGGACGCGCACCGCGATCATCGACACGCGTCCATGGGCCGCGTTTCGCACGGGACATGTCCGCGGAGCACTGCATCTGCCGCTGACTGGTTCGTTCAGCACCGATGCGGGATCGCTGATCGCCGAGGACGAGCCAATGCTGATTGTGGTCGAGGCTGCGCGCGTCGACGAGGCGGTGCGGGATCTGATTCGAGTCGGACTCGACCGGTTTGTGGGCTGGTGCGATCCGGGGGATCTTGCGGTCTATCAGTCGAACGGCGGCGCATGGGCAACCATCGACGAAAAGAGCGTTGCGCAGGCGCAGGCGTTTCTGGAGAGTGACAGGCCATTTGTGCTCGATGTTCGGCGAGTGAGCGAGTTCCGCGGCGGACACATTGCGGGTGCGACCAACATCGCGCATACGCGCATGCTCACGCGGCTCGCGGAGATTCCGCGTGATCGACCGGTTCTGGTGAACTGCCAACTCGGGGGCAGGTCTGCACGCGCTTGTTCGTTGTTGGCGCGGCATGGATTCGCATGCACCAATGTCGCGGGCGGCATGAGCGCCTGGGCGAGGGCGCACGCGGCGGTCGAAGTCTGATGCGTCTCGCGCGCGGTGCGGAGGTGCGATCTTGATCTGGGCGTGGATTGGCGCGGCAGCGGTGGGGCTGTCGCTTGGCCTGCTCGGTTCGGGTGGCGCGATTCTTACCGTGCCGATTCTGGTGTATCTCGTCGGTCATAGCGAAAAGAGCGCGATCGCTGAGTCGCTCGCGATCGTCGGCACAATCGCGTGCCTCGGCGCGTTGCGTGCGGCACGCGCGCACGCCATCGATGTGCGAAGCGCGTTGCTGCTTGCGTTGCCGGGGATCATCGGCACAACTGCGGGAACGCGCCTGTCGCTGGGGATCAAAGGCGAAATGCAACTTGTATTGCTTGCGCTGCTGATGTGCGTCGCCGCCGTCCTGATGTTCCGCGGCGGCGGCGCTCAAGTCCTGCGTGCATCGGACGAGAGGGCTGCGAAGGATCAGGTCGAAGGTCCGGCGTGGGTCGTTCTGCTGCAAGGACTGGCGCTCGGGGTGATCACGGGACTGGTCGGTGTCGGAGGTGGATTCCTGATCGTCCCAGTGTTGGTTCTCTTGCGGAGGCTTCCGATGCACCGCGCGGTGGGCACAAGTTTGGCGGTCATCACGATCAACTCGGTCTCTGGATTCCTGCAGGTCATCACGCTCGAAGGCATTGCGGCAGGCAGTGCATCGACGGATCGCACCGATGCGGGGCCTGCCACCGAGATGATCACCCTCGACTGGCACACGATCGGGGCGTTCTCGGTGATCGGGTGCATTGCAAGTATCGGTGGTTACGCACTCGGTGGTCGCATTCCAGCCGTGCCACTTCGGCGCGCATTTGCGGTCGTTCTGCTGCTCGTGGCGGGAATCATCCTTCTGCGAAGTACTCTGGGATAAAGAGGATCTCAATGTCGTTCACTTCAGAATCTTCCCCTTCAGCCGCGGCAGCATTGCCTGGCAAGCATTCAGGCGGCGTTCTCGAACTCGCACCGCACGACGCGCAGCGTCGCCTTCAGCAGGGGCAGGCGATTCTGGTCGATGTGCGCGAACCCGACGAGCATGCGCGTGAGCGCATCGAGGGATCGCGGCTGATGCCTCTTTCGCGATTCGATATCGGGCAGCTGGCGACATGGATCAAGTCAGGGCAGCGTGTCATCGTGCACTGCAAGAGTGGGCGGTGTTCAGCAGACGCATGTCGCATGGCCGCAACACTGGCTGATCGCGGCATTGAAGTGGTGAGTCTCGCGGGCGGCATTGAAGCGTGGAAGGCAGCGAGCCTTCCCGTGACATGCAGCAAGAAGGCGCCGGCGATCAGCATCATGCGTCAGGTGCAACTGGTGATCGGCGCATGCGTCCTCGGGGGCAGCGCGCTCGCTTGGTTCGTCGATCCGCGATTCATCGCTATTCCCGCATTCTTCGGCGCGGGGCTCGCCTTTGCCGGCGCCACGGGCACGTGCGCGCTCGCATCACTGATCGGATGGATGCCGTGGAACCGCATCGATCGCTCGGGTGGATCCTGCTGCAGCGGTTCGTGATTGCAGGGTTGTTGCAGACCGATGCGCCTGCCTATTCGGCGGCGTTCTGTTTTCGTTCGATGCGTTCGGCCCGCACGATGAGCAGACCTTGATCATTGCGGTCGGCCACCAAGCCAGTGACCGCAATGGTCTCGAGCGGCTCAAGCCCTTGAACGCCCCGAAGCCCGGTCGGCAGCGGTTCGCCCGCCGCATCAACAATCTCGATCGTCGCCGTTGCCGAGCGGAGGCTTGAACGATCCTCGCAGCAGTAGTCCCAAGGTGTCGCGCAATGATCCGGATCTCCGCCGTCCGCACACGAGGGCAGTGCGGGATCCACAATGGTGAAGACGGCCTTGTCTGCGACGAACGGCTGAACGCTGCCGCCGATCCGCCCGACGATCGTCACACGATCGCCCGTTCGTGCGCGTTCCTTCACCGCCTTGACGGCGAGACCATCCGCCGATCCCACCGAAACAAAACCCGCTGGGAGCGTGGCGCCCGTCGAAGGTTTGGATGGCGCTTCCGCGCACCGCGCGAGCGCGGCACCGACAACGAGGCAGAGCGCGGGGACAAGTCTTGCGTTGCGTGCTGGATTCATGATTGGCATGGTCTTTCCGAATGGGTACTGGTGGTGGGCGCGGGGCGGTCAATCGGACCTCAGAGCGGGCGGCAGAGGTGTCGACAAGCAGCGGATCGCGGGCGCAATGGTGCCGACAATTCCCACAACAACGCCCGACAGAATGCCGAGCGCAATGATCCGTTGGTCGATGGTGATTCCAAAGACTCCCATCGAGAACTGCACTGCGATGCCATCGACAAAGAGCAGCGCAAGCACCACAGCGATCAGCGCGCCGGACAGCGATGCGATGAGCGATTCCTGCATCATGCTGATGACCACTGCGCTCCGGCTGAAACCGATGACCTGCAGCATCGCCAGTTCACGGATGCGCGAAGCGAAGGCCGCATACAAAGTATTCAGTCCACCGATGAGCGCGCCCGCCGCAACGAGCCCCGCGCTGACCAGCACCAGGATTCGAACCGGCAAGTAG
>JBJTUC010000074.1:0-6610 GCA_046080505.1 Planctomycetota bacterium | reverse complement strand
CTGCATCGGCGTTCCGCCGTCGCCCTACGACGCCATCGAGGTGAAACTCGCGTTCCCTGCGGACAATTCACGCCGACATGTCGTCCGCGTCGGAACGCTCGAAGGCATTTTTCGCATTGATCCCTATGTGGTCGAGAAGTGGCTTGTCGGTCTCTATCTGCTCGAGAACGCAACCTTGGATACCGAACTCTGATGCGTACCGTGTGGATGCGATCAGCCCTGCTGTGCGCAGCGTGTGCGGTGCACCCTGCGCACGCAACGGATGCCGTTGCGGATTCGCTCGCACTGGCGCGCCAACTTGTGACAGCACATCCGCGCAGTGCAGACATCATGTCGATCGGCACATCGCGTGGTGGCACTTCGATCGACTGTCTTCGCATCAGTCGCGATCTCGCAGCGGCATCGATCCAGCCGGCGCTCCTTGTTGTCGGCGGGCTTGATGGCAGTCGCCCGGGCACAGTGACAATCGCAGTCGAATGCGCCAAACGACTGCTCGCCGATCCCGAGAAACTCGAAGGCGTCACGCTGCTCGTCATCCCATGCGCCAATCCAGATGCGTTCCAATCGAATGCCGTGCGGGCAGTCGGTCTTTCCCTACGGAACGCTCGCCCGGTGGATGAGGACAGGGATGGTCGAATCGACGAGGATTCGCCCTGCGACATCAACGGCGATGGCGTCATCACGATGATGCGCAGGCTTGCCCCGCCCGCGGAGACGCCCCCGACGCATCTGCCTGATCCTGCGGATCCGCGTCTCATGCGCACGCCCGATCCCGCACGGAACATCCGCGCCACCTGCACCCTGCATGTCGAGGGGCTGGACAAGGATGGCGATCTGTTGGTTGCGGAGGATGCCAGAGGCGGCGTCGATGTGGATCGCAACTTCCCGCACATGTGGAAGGAGTTCGATCGCACCGCAGGCGAAATGCCACTGAGTGAACCAGAGTCGATGGCCCTCGCGCGCTTTGTCACAGATCGACCGAACATTTACGCGGCGCTCGTGCTCGGACGCGTGGACAATCTGCTGCGCATTCCAGATCACAAGCCGCGCGAGCCCTCGGGCCGATTCCCTGCATTCCTCGAGGAAGCGGACCGACCTTTGCTCGAGGAACTTGCGAAACGATGGCAGGCGGCATCTGGGCAGAAGCGCAGCAGCGAGTGCGATTCGGGCGGTTCGCTCGCGCTGTGGCTGTACGCGCACCGAGGGATTCTTGCGATCGCGACGCAAGCATGGGGGTGCCCGGATGCGCCTCCGCTCCCCGAGGGCACGCCAGCGCCGCCGAGCGATGCGCCCAAGCCGCAGGACGAAGATGGCGCGCAGTGGCTGCTGTGGATCGACCGAACCGCGCAGGACGGTGCGTTCATCCCTTGGAAGGCATTCGATCACCCGACGCTCGGCCCAGTCGAAGTTGGCGGCTTCGCGCCGCGCGCACGCAGCGAGCCCCCCCCGGCGGAACTGCCTCGCCTCGGTGGATCTGCGGCTGACTTCGCTGCACAGTTGATCGCAGGCTGCCCGAAGCCGCGGCTGACCAACATCCGTACACGCATGCTTGCACCTGGGATCACCGATATCGAAGCGGAGATTGTGAACGACGGTTGGCTGCCCACAGCGCCTGCGATGGGTCGAAAGAGCAAGCGAGCAAGCCCGATTGTCGTGAGTCTTTCTCTTCCAAAGGCGCAGGTGCAGAGCGGACAGCGGGTGATGATCATGGATGGTCTCGACGGCGCGGGCGGTCGGCAGCCGCTGCACTGGATCGTGCAGACTTCTCCCGGCGAAAAGGTTCACATCGATCTTCGGTGGCGTCCGCAGCAGACGCTGCGCACGACGATCGTCGATGGTGCGGTCACGGCGAGCGACGAGGTGCTGCCATGATGTGTCGCATGATGTATGGCGCATGTCTCGGGTGCGCCGTGATCTGCATGCTTGCGTTCCCATGCAGCGGGCAGCAACAGATCGATGGTCCAACATCGATCGCATGGAACCGCTACTACGACGCGGCGGAAGTGGACGCGGTGATCGACACGCTCGTGAAGGCATATCCATCGCTGCTGACGATCGAGAACATTGGCGCGTCCGCACAGGGGCGTCCTCTTCGGGTCATCACGCTCAACAACCCGGCAACGGGCTCGGCTGACGAGAAGCCAGCCATGTGGATCGACGGCAACATCCACGGGAACGAACTGCAGGCAACCGAGACGGTTCTCTACTCGATCGACGCGCTCTGCCGTGCGCACGGCAAGGTCAAGCCGTTGACGGAACTGGTGGACGGCTGCGCGTTCTACTTCATGCCCTCCATGAATCCCGATGGACGCGCCGCGTGGTTCTCCATGCAGGCGAGTCCGCACTCCTTCCGAACGGGGCTCGTTCCAACGGACAATGACCGTGATGGCGCCATCGACGAGGACGGACCCGACGATCTCGACGAAGACAAGTCCATTGGGCAGATGTGGCGCCGAGACCGATTTGGAACGCACCGACGGAATGCCCGCGATCCACGCATCCTTGAGAGTGTGTCTCGCGAACCTCGTCCCGATGGCACGATCGACTATGGCGAGTGGTCGTACGCGGGCAGCGAAGGGATCGACAACGACGGCGATGGTCAGGTGAACGAGGACGGTCCCGGCGGCTATGACATGAATCGCAACTGGCCGTGCGACTGGCAGCCTGATCACATTCAGGGTGGCGCGGGCGACATGCCATTGAGCTACCCAGAGACGCGCGCGGTTGCGCAGTGGATTCTGCGGCATCCGAACATCGCCGCATCACAGAGCTATCACAACGCAGGCGGCATGATCTTGCGGGGTCCCGGCGCGTCGTACCGTGAGGGCGAATACTCGAGCTCCGACCGTGCGGTCTACGACTCGATTGCCTCAGCTGGCGCTGAGATGATGCCCTTCTACACGCCGATGGTGATCTACAAGGATCTCTACACGGTGCACGGTGGCTTCGTGAACTGGATGGCGGAGTCGCTTGGCATCATCGCGTTCACCGACGAACTTTGGAGCGACCGCCGCATTCTGCAGAACGGGAGCGAGCCCTCGGCAGAGCAGATGATGCGTTGGCGTGATCGAATGTTGTTCGGTCAGACTGTCACCGACTGGACCGAACTGCCGCACCCAGAGTTTGGCACGGTGTTGGTGGGCGGTCCCAACAAGTGGTCGAGTCGTCTACCACCCCCGTTCATGCTGGAAGAGGAGGCGCACCGTAACTTCGCGTTCACTGCCTTCCACGCGGGGCAGATGCCTCGGGTGGCGTTCCGCAGCGTCGATGTGAAGCCACTTGGTGGCGGTGTGTGGGCAGTCACCGTGGAGATCATGAACGACCGCCGCATTCCGACGCGCACGGCGCGCGCAGCGGCGTGCTCCATCGGCATGCCTGACACACTCACTTGGACATCCGCGGCATCTGACGGGCCCACGGTGGTCGCTGCGGGACCTGTCCCCAATCGCCTCGAGCCCGCGTTCGATCCCGTTGCCGCAGAACCCGCGCGGCTGCGTGTGAACGAAGGAATCCCAGGACTTGGCGCGCGTGCATTCCGCTTCCTTGTGCGCGGGAACCCTGGGCAGAAAGCGACTCTCCGTTTCGAAGGCGAAAAATTCAGGACAATCGAGACGGACATCCTGCTGCCGAAGGGCCCATGAGCGGCGCGACATTTGCGTGCACGGATATCGTCGTCGTCGGCGCAGGTGCCGCGGGACTCTTTGCAGCGACATGGGCCGCGCGGACTTCTCCGAATCTGCATGTCACCGCCCTCGATGGTGCAAAGACGCTCGGCGCGAAGATTCTCGTTGCAGGCGGCGGCCGATGCAATGTGACGCATCATGCGGTGGATGAACGCGACTACCGCGGCGCATCTCCCGCCGCAATCCGCGCCGTGCTGCGCCGCTTTCCCGTGGAGGAGACCATCCGCTTCTTCGCAGAGTTCGGCGTGGAATTGAAGCGCGAGGAAACCGGAAAACTCTTTCCTGTCACCGACAAGGCACGCACAGTGCTTGATGCGCTCCTCGGCGCAGCGGCGGCTGCGGGCGTTCATGTCGTGCATCCCTGCCGTGTGGAGTCCATTCGCTCCTCGCGCGGTGAATATGAACTCGATACGGAGCGCGGACCGATGCGTGCGCGCTGCGTCATTCTCTGTACAGGCGGCATGAGTCTGCCGCGCTCGGGTTCCGATGGTGCGGGCTTTGTGATGGCGCGCGCGCTCGGACACACCACAACGCCGCTGATCGAGCCGGCGCTCGTACCGCTGACACTGCCCGATGGGCACTGGCTGCGCCAACTCAGCGGTGTTTCGCTGCCGGCAAGCATCACGCTCTCTCTCGCCTCTGGCGCGCGCGTGCAGGTCCATGGGAAGCCCTTGAAACCCATCGAGGGCGCGGTGCTCTGTACGCACTTCGGTCTCAGCGGCCCAGCCATCCTCGATGCCAGCCGTCACTGGATTCACGCGCACGCGGTGGACCCTGCGGCTCGAGTGATGATTCAGTGGGTACCTGGGCTCTCGGCTGACGCGCTCGATCAGCGGCTGCTCGAAGTCAAGGGGCGAAGTGTGCTCGCGGCTTTGCACGGTCTGCTGCCTGAGCGCTTTCTTCGGGCCGCCTGCGCGGAGGCGCACATCGATGTGGCCGCTGGAGTTCAACAGATTCCGCGAGATCGGAGGCAGTTGCTCACGCGACTGCTCTGCGCATGCGAGATTCTGCCAAGTGGCACGCGCGGTTTCACAGCCGCCGAAACGACCGCGGGCGGCATTCCGCTCGAGGAGATTGATGGCGTCACCATGATGAGCCGCCGAAGCGAAAACCTGTTCATCTGCGGTGAAGTCCTCGATGTCGATGGACGCATTGGCGGCTTCAGTTTCCAGTGGGCGTGGGCAAGCGGATTCATTGCAGGGTGTGCCGCCGCGGATCGAGCGCGCTCACTTCGTGCGACCACACCCGCGTGTGAGTCTGCACCACGCCTGCACGAGGCGTCCGAGTGAATCGCGGCGCCTTTTTCGACCTTGTCCGCCGCGAGGGACTTGCGCAGTGGCCCGATCTCGATGAACAGCATGCGGCAGGTATCGCCGATGCTGAACGCCTTCTCGAGGAACAAGGCGGTTCGGTCGTGATCGAGCATCCCAATGTTCGCGGTCTCCGCATGCATCTCGATGCCTCCGTCGGCGCAAAGATCTTCCACCTTCTGCGCGCCGGCGCGTATGAGGCGGGCGACTTCCATCTCTATCAGTCGCACCTCGCGCACGGCGAGCGCGTCCTCGAACTCGGTGGCGGCGTCGGCGTGACCGCAGCGTGCTGTGCGCAGATCACGGCGTGAAGTGATCGTGGTGGAACCCAATCCGCGTCTGCACGATCTGATCCGCCGCCAAGCGTCCGTGAATGGCGTCAGCATTCGTGTCGATCCACGATGTGCAACCGCCACGAACGCCGCAAAGCTCATTCCCTTCTACCTCCACGCCGAACTCTGGCGGTCATCGATGCTGCCAGAGTCCACCGAGCGGTACGAGCACACTTTCGTGGAGACCGTACCTGTCCAATCACTCCTTGAAGCGACTCGCCCTGATGTGCTGATTGTCGATATCGAAGGTGCGGAACGCGACTTGTTCCATGTGGCGCCCTGCCCTCTACCCAAGAAGATCTTCATCGAAATCCATGTTCCAAGAATCGGCGAAGCGGCAGCTGGGGACCTGGTGGAGCGCCTGGCTCGCCAGGGCTACGCGCTGACCGACCACCGCGAATGGATGTTCTACTTTCAGGCAGTGACAAAGCGCGCGTGATCACGCGTCAGCGAAGCCGGCAAGTTCGTCGCTCAGTCGAGCCCGCATCAAGGAGATGATGCCATCGACCGCATCCGAATCCGCAGGCGCGCGCTCACCGCGCTCCACGGCTCGATACCAATCGGCAACCGCCCATGCGCTGGTGCCTTCGCGGGAAGGATCTCGTGGAACGAGATGGGCGTGCAGATGCGGCGCACCTTCGCCGAACATCACGACATATACGCGCGGCACTCGCGCGCAAGTCCGGAGCGCGCGCATGCATGCGCCAAGAACCCGTGCGAACTCCCCCTCTTCCGCAGTATCAAGATCAGCCGCACTGGCCACATGCCGCCGACTGCACAGCAGAAACCACCCACACAGCGGCGCAGGATGCGGATGATGGCGAAGGATCCAGCGCGGGCTCTCCCACGCGACAAGTTCCGCGCGTGGCTCGTGCGCAGCGCACACAGAGCAGGCGGGTGCGTTCACTTGACGCCCTTTGGACCACCCTGCTCGAGGTACTTCGCACGTACCGCCTGCTCGAGATCGACATCGCAGATGTTCGCGAGCGTGCACATCCAAGCGAGACAGTCCGCGAACTCCTCACGCAGGTTTGCGGGGTCCCCCGCCCCCTTTTCAAACTGCCCGATGGCGTGCGCAAGTTCTCCAAACTCTTCCGCGAACCAAACGAATGTCTTCGAGGGTCCACGAGCCCTATCGGTGGCGTCGTACCGCTCGCGAATCAGCCGCTGAAAATCGCCAATCTCCATGCAAGCAGATTATCCCAATCGATTGCGCCACATTCCGCAAAAGCTCCGTTGGATATCTGTGGCAGCACTCTCAAAGGCCACACGGCCCGTACGAAGC
>JBJTUC010000073.1:0-47188 GCA_046080505.1 Planctomycetota bacterium | reverse complement strand
CGACAGGATCGCTGTCGCTCATGCTGTTGCCGCTGCCGAGCGGCGATACACGCAGTCCGACCCGTCCCGGCTCCCATGCAGCACAGGCCGCTTCCACGACTTCGCAGGCGAAACGAATTCGGTGTGAGGCGGGACCGCCATAGGCACCGGTGCGTTGGTTCGACCCGTCGCGCGTGAACTGGTCGATCAGATAGCCGTTTGCGCCGTGGATTTCCACTCCATCGAAGCCCGCATCACGCGCATGCCGTGTCGCCCTCGCAAAGCCACCAACAAGATCGGGGATTTCCCCGTCATCGACCGCACGCGGTACGGCATGTGGTACTGGTCCATCAGGACCGCGGAAGGGATTGGATGTGATTGCGATTGCGCTGGGAGCAATCGGTTGTCGGCCTCCGTTGAGCAGCGGATGGCATGTTCGGCCACCATGCCAGAGTTGAAGGAAGATTCGACCGTTCGCTGCGTGCACTTGATCCGTCACGACCCGCCAACCCGCGATCTGCTCATCCGTGTGAACACCCGGTTCATTGTTGAACGCGGATCCGCCTGCAATAGCCATCGTCGCTTCTGCGATGATGAGGCCCGCGGTCGCCCGCTGCGCGTAGTACTCAGCCATCAGCGGCGTGGGCACGTGATTCGGTGCACGGCAGCGCGTCAGTGGTGCCATGAGAACGCGGTTGGGCGCATCCACTGCACCGATGCGAATCGGACGCAGAAGAGCCCGAACGGGTTGTGTCGGCGGAGTTGTCATGGCTTCAAGCGCAGGCATCAGAAAACGAACTCATGGATGACGCGAAAGTGCCTACGGCGCAGGTGGGCCTTCGACCCATGCCCAAGTCCCGCGGTCCCAAACTGGCTGCCCATCCGCCAGAACTGGCACCAAATGAAATCCGGCTCTCGGCTGTTGATGCGTCGCTCCGGGTGGATCGCCACTTGCCATGCGCACAGGCGCGGCGAAGAACAGCACTGTTGGCCAGAAAGGCTGCGCAACGCCCTCGATGAACAGTTGAGTGCGGTTCGATGGTCCATCGAGTGCTGTCGATGTGGTTGGATAGATGCCATCGACGCGGGCTGGTCCGTGCACGATCGTTGGATCTTCCGAGTAGGTCGGCTGCACCTGGACTTGCCCGCGCGGAACAGCCACCATCACGAGATGCCAATTCCGACGGTCAAGCCCAGCCACCGATGGAGTTGGATCAGCGAGGGACGTCTGTGTCGTTGACTGCAGCGCAGGCAGCGCTCCCGTGCCGATCCCGTCGATCCCATTCGACTGATTCAAGTGACCCGTACAACCACCCAGAACGCTCAGTGCGCATGCAGCAAGCAGCACACAGAATCTGCGTGTTGTGTCACTCTGCATCGCAGTCGAACCCTTCACGCCGCATGGCATCGGCGATGATAGAGGGATCGAATCCCTTGCGAACCAACGACTGTGCAACTGCCATCGCAGTTCGGCGACCTCGGCGCTGAAGCGCAGTTCGAGCAAGCGACAGTGCGCGAGCTGCAGAGTCGGCGCTTCCCGCGACGCGCCGAGCTTCGCGCAGCGCCAACGACTCGGGGATTCCCTCATTCCCGAGTGCTTCCGTGAGATGCGTTTCGCAGGCGCCTGGCCGCGCTGCAGATAGTCGGTCGGCACGAAGCGCTGCGTGCGCTTCCTCATCGATCCAGCGGTCAGCAACAAGCGATGCGACAGTCCGCTCGACCACTTCCGCCGTGACACGGCGGCGCAACAGTGCGCGTCGAATGGATTCCGCGCTCTGGCTCGCTCGAGCGAGCATCGCGAGCGCACACGACCGTGCCTCGCGCTCTGCTTGCACACTTCGGACGCGCGCCTCCAACTGCACAGTCCATCGGATGCCCTCGCGCACGCCAAGGGCCGTGAGTGTCTCTCGCCCAACAATCGCCACAGATCGAGCTGCGCCTGCGACCATGATGCGTGCAAGTCGCGGATCCTTCGGATCGGTTTCGATCCGCTCGATGATCGGCTGTTTGCGCGCGCTTGGACGACGAGCTGCAGTCATTCGAGCTGCCCGAGATAGCCCTGCAGTTCACTCATGGCGTGCGAATCGCCCTGCAAGCGCGCGCGCTCGAGCCCCGTTCGAAGGGTTCCTTGTGCCTCGGTCAATCGGCCGCCCATTTCAAGCGCCCGCGCCTTGTGGAAGTAGGCGTAGCAGTGGTCTGGATCCGATGCAATGGTTCGGTCAAACCAAGCCAGCGAATTGTCGATGTCGCCAAGCTTCAGGTACTCCTGCGCCATCCCGTAGCAACAGAAGGAGTCGCTCGGGTCTTTCTCGAGCATCTTCTGAAGCAGTTCGATCCGTCCCTGGTTCATCCTTCGATCCTAGCACCGTGCGCTACGCTTTCGCCATGGACGTGCGGAAGCGCCTGCCTCGTTTCGGTTCGTGTGTGGCATTGCTCCTGAGTGCATGTGTGAGTGACTACACGCCGACCAATCGGCTCGATGTTCGACCGAAAGATCTCGTCTGTTCGCACTCCGTCGGAGGTTCGCACTGGTGCACGCTTACCTACCGCGACGGTGTGTTTCAGGGCTTTGGGGCAACGCTGCTGGTGCTTGATCCACAGAACGGAAACGTGCTTGCCAAACTCGTCTGTGCAGCACCGGGCAAGTCTGGCGCGCTTGTCGATATGGTCGGACACGGCAGCGATTTGGTGGCCGTGCTCGACCGCACCTCCGTCCTTCGCATCGATATCTCGAATCCTCGTTCGCCGATGGTGATTGAGTCAATGACCGAGAAGGTCCTTGGTGTGCGTCCGGAGAGTGTGTCGAGCGTGGATGGCGCGGTCTATGTCAGCGGCTTGGGCGGTGTGGTTCGCGTCGATACCGGCGAGCGCTTCCTTGCCGGCGGTGCTGTGTGTGGCAGAGTGGTTGGTACCGCCGCGGGGCCAGTCACGACCCGTGGCGGTGAAATCGTCCGGCTGAGTGACGGGAGTGTTCTTGGATCGGCCACGATGCTCGTGCCCCTTCCTGCGAGCGGGCCGGTCGGGGCGAACACGAATCGGCAATTCGGATGCGTGGTGCAGGGGAACGATGCAGCGCGAATCGGATTGCTCGACGGTGATCTTCATGAACGGGCCGCTGAAGTGTTCCCCGGGCAAGTCAGTCACCTGCGATACATCCAAGGCGAGTTGTGGGCGATCACGGCCGCACAGATTGGGGTATGGCGCATCGATGCGGATGGACTTTCCACGCTGCCGCCCATTCGCGTTCGTGGCGCGATTGATGCTGCATTCGTCGCGCCGAACACCTACCTCATCGCTGGCACATTTGGTCGCTCCCTGTATCGACGCGAAGGGGATTCGCGCGGTCCAGCGGATGAGTTCTTCGCGACGACGCGAGAGGCAGGGCGTCTGGAGCGAGTGCTGTCCGATGGTCGTCGGATCGTTGCAGGAAGTCCAGAAGGGAACTGGCTGTACATGACGGGCGGCAGTTGTGAGCCTTCGACAAACCCGATCCAAACCATGAACCCGCCGTGCGCAACGATCGAGGGCTCATTCGGCAAGGCACTGATCGAAGGTGCGGACAGTGATGCGTTCACAATCGAAGTCTCGTCCCGCGTGATTGTGGAAGACAAGGGACAGCAGCAGGTGCTGCAGATGCCGCAGGGCAGCCTCGCGCGGACCGTGACCAATGTGGGTGCTGACCTATGGATCGGTCACGATGATGGCATCGATGTGTGGCGCCGCGTGAACGGGTCGATGGTGCGCGTTGCGAGGGTGCGCTTGCAGGGACCTGTGACCAACATTTATCCGCGTCGCACCGATGATGGTGCGAGCTGGGTCAGTCTGTTTGGTGGCATGGGAGTTGTCGTATGGCAGTCGATCAACACCAGCCCAGTGACGGATGCAGATGGCTCGGCGGGGGATTCAACTGCGGGTGTTGGTGCGGGGTCCGCCAGCGCGCCGACGAGCTGAGGCTGGAGTTGGCGCGACGCCCACGCTCCCGGCGCCGCGGCAGAAGCGACGACAGATCGAATCGTTGGCACATGTCTCGCTGCGTGCTTTGCAGACAGCTCGCCCATGTGAGATCAGCAGGTGGGAGAGTTCGCACCAGCTGCTCGGCACGAAGAGGGCCATCAGATCGCGTTCCACTTTGACTGGATCGGTGTGCCGCGTGAGCCGCATCCGCTTGGACAGCCGCGCAACATGCGTGTCGACCACCACGCCCTCCTGCATGCCGAAGGCGTTCCCAAGCACGACATTCGCGGTCTTGCGCGCGACGCCACGCAATGTCAGCAGCGCGTCCATGCTGCGTGGTACCTCACCGCCGAAGTCGCGCTGGAGAGCCTGCGCGGTCTCAACGATGGAACGAGACTTGTTGCGCCAGAAGTTGATGGTGCGGACATACGGTTCGATGTCCGCGGGGGTGGCCGCCGCAAATGCCGTGATCGTTGGAAACGCTCGGAAGAGTGCTGGAGTCGCTTTGTTCACGGAGGCATCGGTCGCCTGTGCCGAAAGGATGGTGGCGATCAGGAGTTCATGCGGGCCGTTGGCCTCAAGTGCGCACTTCGCCTCTGGGTAGCGTCGTCGCAGTGCCGCGAGCAGTTGCGCGGCTCGCTTGCGCTGCGCTGTTGTCTTTCGTGCTGGGGCTCGCTTTGTGGGCATGGGACGCAGTGGAAGACGATAGCCTTCCAATCGATGCTGAGCGCGATCCGACTGATGCCGCCGCTTGCTGCAACGCTCGCGCCGCTTGGGGATGATCCGATCGATGGCCTGGAGGTGCTGCGTTCGATTGGCTTTCGTGCGGTGCAGTTGTCCGCAACGCAGCCGGGGATGCGGCCAAGAGAACTGGACGCCAGTGCGCGCCGAGATCTCATCGTTCGTCTTCGGCGACTGGAGATGCGCTGTGCGGGTCTGGATGTGTGGATCCCGCCCGAGCACTTCGCCAGTCCGACCCATGCAGAGCGCGCAGTGGATGCGCTTCGACAAGCCGTCGGTATGGCAGCGGACCTCGGACGCGTGTCGGTGTCCACGGCACTTCCCGTGCTGACCGATGCCAACGCGCAGATCCTGCGCGATGTGCGTGCGCAGATCAGCGGTACCGCGGCGCATGCGGGAGTCGAGGTGGCTGATCACGGAAGCGATGCGGTGACGGGGGCGTGGGAGGCAACTGCGGATGATCCAATCGGGGTTGGAATCGATCCGGCGATGCTTTTGTCGCTCGGTCACGACCCCGTGGCAAGCGTGGCTCGTTGTGGCCAGCGACTGCGAGCTGCGCGCGTCGTGGACATGTTGCAGTCTGGCATGCGGGCACCGCCAGGTGAGGCGGATGGTGCGCGCCTGCAGCTCGGCGAGTATGTGCTTGCGCTCGCGGGGGCAGGCTTTCAACGCTCGCCTGTCGCTGATGCGCGCCACTGGGCCCAGCCGCGAATGGGACTCGAGCGAGTTCGTGCGCTGTGGCCAGAGGAGCATGGGTCATGAACGCGCGGCGGCAGTCTGGTGTTGTCGGCCATGGCATTGATCTTGTTGAGATCGCTCGGATTGAACGAATGTTGATTGATCATGGTGAGCAGTTCCTCGCGCGCGTGTTCACATGCCATGAGCAGGGGGCAGCGGGTGCGGTGGGACCGCGTCGGGCGGAGAGACTGGCGGCGCGTTTCGCCGCAAAGGAAGCGACACTGAAGGCGATCGGAACTGGGCTTCGAAGCCGCATGTGCTGGACGGACATCGAAGTCATCACGCTTCCATCGGGTGCACCGAGTCTTCGAGTTTCAGGGGAAGTCGGCAGCGTTGCCGAGCGGCAGGGAATTCGAGGCTGGCTCGTATCGCTCTCCCATGCGGGTGGATTCGCCATCGCGAGCGTTGTCGCCTTGTCCGAGTCTGCGACCAACTGAAACTGATACGCTTTCGCCGAGCCATGTCCATGTCAAAGCAGCCATCCACGCTTTACGAAGCTCGCCGATCTGGTTCGAGTGGAGGCCCGAGTGGCGCTCGCTCCCTTCGTATGCCCATTGGCGTGTTGCTTGTTGCACTGTTGTTCCTTACCGGCGGTGGCTACGCGCTTTGGTCGCTCGGCTATCAGGCTGGGCTGCGCTCTCTCGAGCAACAGCGTTCCGAGGCCGCGTTGATCGCAGCGCGCACCGCCGATCCGCTCGCGCCACCAGCGGCGGTTTCTCCAGCGATCGCGCCTGAAGTGCAGGGTGTGGCCCGTGTTGCACCTGCGCTTGGGGGGCTCGGTCCGGCGCCCGAGGGCGACCCAAGACGCGCAGGATTCAACTATTTCATCCTTGCAGATGGCATTTCCCTTGACCGCGCCGCCGAAATGGTCGCCTTTTGTCGTGGTCAAGGGCTTGATGCAATCGCGGTTCCGAGCAATAATGCTCGATTCCTCGTGTTCGTCCAACCCGGTTTCGGGTGGGACGATCGCGCGGGACCCGCGGTGAAGGCTCTTGAAGCCAACATCCGGTCGGTCGGCGCAAAGTGGAAGGCGCTCGGTCGAGGCAATGGTGACTTCCGCGATTTTTACCCCAAGCTTTTCAAAGGCCCGCAATGACCATTCATTCAAGTCTGAAGCAGAAGTCCGGAGCACTCAACCAGCACCGCAATGTGCTCACGCGCACCGAGCGTGTTGCCAAGTTGACCGAGCTCGAGAAGTTCGACCCCGCGAAGAACACCGCGCTTGGACTCCCAAAGGTGAGGTCGATCAAGGCGGCAGTGGCGAAGAAGCCGAAGAAGGAAGCGGCGGCGGCCGATGGCGCTGCGGCTGCGAAGCCCGCTGCCCCGAGTGCCAAGGCCGACGCCGGTAAGAAGAAGTGAGATGACGCGGCCCGTGCAGGTGGCCGTGGATTCGGCCCTTGATGTGGGGAGGCTCGATATCGATCGGCTGATCACCGATCGGACGCGTTCAATTGATGCATCAGGCATTCGTCGTGCCTTTGAACTTGGCGCGTCGCTGAAAGATCCGATCAACCTCTCCATCGGTCAGCCGGACTTCCCCGTCGATGAACGCATCAAGCAGTCGGCGATCCGCGCGATCAGCGAGAATCGCAATGGCTATTCGCTGACGCAGGGGGTGCCAGAGCTCCGAAGTGCGATCTGGAAGCATCTGACGGCTGATATCGGTTGGACCGAACAGTTGGGGAGTGATCTCATCATCACTTCGGGAACGACAGGCGCGCTTGCGCTCGCCATTTTTGCGACCGTTGCGGAGGGGGATGAGGTGATCATGCCCGACCCATACTTCGTCGCCTATCCGCAAATGGTGAAGGTGGCGGGTGGGCGCAGCGTGCTCTGCGACACCTATCCCGACTTCCGCATGACGGCGGAACGGGTGGAACGTCTGCTGACACCGCGCACCAAGATGGTGATCGTCGACTCACCGAGCAATCCTTGTGGCGTTGTCTTGACGCAGCGCGAGCTGGACGATCTTGCGCAGTTGTGCCGCGACCGAAATGTGCTGTTGGTGGCGGACGAGATCTATGACGCGTTCACTTTTCCCGATGCGCGCGAGGGTGGGCGCTGCCCCTCTGCGGCGCGCGGGAATCCTGCAATGCTGTTGGTACGCGGATTCGGGAAGAGCTATGGCTGCACGGGGTGGCGTCTTGGATATGCGGCTGGACCGAAAGCACTGATCCAACAGATGGCAAAGTTGCAGCAGTACCTGTTTGTCTGTGCGCCAACTCCCCTCCAGGTTGCTGCGGCGGAGTGTTACAACGTTGACCTGACGCCTCTGCTCGAGCGGTATGTGCGTCGCCGTGACATGGTGGTCGACGCACTTCGCGGAGTCGTGGACATTGTCGCCCCGCAGGGGGCGTTCTATGCATTCATCCCCGTGACTGAGCGTGGCGGCAGCAGCGGTGCGGCGTTCGCGCGGCGAGTGGTGGATCACCGACTGATCGTTGTTCCGGGAAATGTGTTCAGCGCGCGCGACTCACACTTTCGAATCAGCTTTGCCGCCCCCGAAGAAAAACTCGCCGAGGGACTTGAAGTCATTCGACGAGTAATGACGGCGGGCTGAAACTCGAGATGAGATCAGGTCGGGTTCCCCCCGACAACCAACAAGAGGTGCACCCGACTTACTGCTTCTTCTTTTTGGTCGCGGCTTCCTGCGCGTTGGTGACCGCATCATTGGAAGAGGTGACGCCAATCTTCGAAGCTCCGCTGTCTGCAATCTTCGATCCCGTTTCGGCTTTCGCGTTTGCAGCCTCTGGATCATTGGTTTCGCTCGAATCAGGACCACACGCGCAGAGCGCGACGCATGAAGCGAGCACGGTTGTTGCGAGGGCATTCTTCATGATCGACAATTTATCGATACGGATGCGGGGGGTCAAGTGTTGCATGGGTGTCAGAGAAGCTCGAAGGAAGAAAAAACCCTGCCGACGTAACTTTGGTCGACAGGGCGGAGGGGAGAAAGATGACGTGAACCACACCAAGTGGTGTGGGGTGATGATCGAACTGCGTTGTGGGAAACTGCTCAACTCCCTCTGAAATCGCTCTCGGGGAATGATCGGCGATCCGTTGGGTGTTTCCGCAGAAAATCATTGTGTGCCCTCAGCACACTTCGGCCGTGGTTCAACTGCGCAATGCGGAGTGTCGCAATGCAATCAGCTGCAAGTCATCGATGCGAACAGGTTTGCGCGTTGCAAGATCGATGTGCGCCCATCGACTGATCGCGCTGCATACCGTCACGCCGCTTGCAATCTTCCAGATCACGCTTCGCCGCATGATCGAAGTGTGCCGCAACTCCGAGGCCCAGGTTGCAAATCCGAGCGTCTCGCCTGGGTGTGTTTCGGCTGTGTAATCGATCTCGTGCCGAGCCACGAACCACATCACTCCGCGCGCAAGAAGTGTGCTGCGCGAGCAGCCGTGAGACTCACCGTGAAGTTCAGCCAGTCGGTCCATCCACTGCACATAAGTCACATTGCTGACGTGCGCGACACTCTGGCTGAGTCCACGTGATACGACTTGCAACGAAGCGGTGTATGCGCCGAGCGGAATGTCGAGGTGTGCGGGCCCAGACAGGGTGCGCGGCGTCATCTGGTCTTCGGGAGGGTGAACTCCCGCAGTCTGCGGGTCGCTCATGGGCGGGTGTCTTCTGGGGTTCGGCTGCCCTTCGGGGCAATCTCCCGCAGATATCTCCAAGAGAACAGTCCCGTGGAGTGACCATCACTGAAGGTGATTCGTATCGCGTAGTTGCCGATCATTTCAGCGGCCTCCGCCCGCAGCGGTTCCTGGCCAGCGGTCGAAGGCAGAACCGTGAGGGGATTCACGGCGAGTGCCTCGCGCACTGCGCGCGCGTCAGCACTTGGCGAAAGTCTGCGCAGAAGTGCGACTGGATAGAACGACTCATCCCCCTCCGCCCACACGATGGCGAGCCCCTCGCTTCGGCGCAGCTCGATATGCCGCGGTGGCATGTCGCGGTTCATCCGCCCTCCAATGGCAGCACTTCGAGGTCCGAATCTTCAACGATCGTTCGATACTGCTGCTCAAAGAATGCGGCAAAGCGCCGCCGCAGCAGCGTGCGTGGATCGTCGCGTTCCCCCCAAAGTCCTGCATCCTTGAATCCACCCTTCAGCCATCCTGCTCGGATGGCAGCAATGTCAGTCGGCCGATCGAGGCGGAGTTCACTGCCGTCGGTATTGAGCGCAGTCGGCATCGCGTCAAAGGCCTCGAGCCACCTCTTCAGTTGGGGGTCAGACACATCCGCGGCGCTGACGATGGTGCTGCCTTGGGGATACTTCGGATGAGCGATGATGCGTCTCCAAGCCTCCTGCAAGAGTTGCGTGTGGCTCATTGCCATGGGCAGGAACAGGGTCGACACAAAGTCACGGTAGTGCGGGTTTGCCGCAGACATCGGTGGCTCATCGAAGGGATTGATCTTGTCGACAAAACAGTCGCTGCAGCAGGCGTAGACCGCACGGCGTGAGGGCAGACGCCGCAGCGCGTAACGAGTGGGTCGGGGATAGTTGCACGCCGCCTCGTCGCCAGGCGCTGCCTGCCAGAGCAACTGACCTTCCACGGACATGCAGAACTCAACAAAGCGCCGCGCCATCTCTGGATTTGGGGCGCCACGAAGGATCGCCACTGGGTCAGGATCGATCACGCTTTCACCAACGGGGGCGACAAACTGCAGTCGTGCGATCGAGTCCATTCCAGTGTTCACTGCAGCATCGGCAAGCGCTTGAACCTGATAACGACCATAGAAATCGATCGCGATACCAGCGGCTGACTCACCGTTGCCCACCTTCGTTGGAACCACACTGCTCGATGCGAGGATGTGATTCGAGTTCGCGGCTGCACGCCGCAGAACTTGCCAGCCTCGAGACCACTCAAGCCGATGAAGGATGGTCTCGAAAGCCGTGGCGGAGGATCCGCTCTGGGATGGGTTCACCAGTATGACGCTGCCACAGAGCGCAGGCTTGGCGAGATCCTCCCAACGCTGTGGTGGATCGATGCCAATCTCCTCGCACCGAAGCGTGTTCGCAACGATGCCGAAGGTGCTGAACGCGGCGCCGAACCAGTGCAGTTTCGGGTCGTAGATCCGCTTGCCGCCGACATCATTGGAGCCGTACCACTGCTCGAGCAGTTCGGGGGTGACCCACTCGCAGGGCGCCAGAACGGTCTCGCTGCGCGGCGGATCGCCTGCCGTTGTGACGGGTTTCGCGAGCGAATCAAACTCGTAGCTGCCGCCACCAAACACAATGTCTGCTTGTCCACCAACTGGCGTGCCACTCTTGAGGGCTGCTTCTGCTTGCGCCACCAACATGCGGCGAATCTCCGTTGTTCCACCTGGGGTGTTCCAACGGACTTCGGCCTGCTCGCCGAATCGCTCGCGGTGCCAGCGCGCGAATCCGATGGAAAACTCGTGACGGATCTGCTCATTGTGCGGGGTCACCACAACAACGATGCGACCGGGCTGTGTCGGCTGCTCGCCTCGATAGAGAAGCGTTGGTGCGAATGCGAGCAGAACAACTGCCGCGAACGAGATCCCTGTGGCAGCTCGGGTCATGGGTGCGTCGCAGCAGGGCAACAGACTGCACGGATCTCTGCAGCAAATGTTCGCGCGGCGCGCTCCACGGCGCTCTTCCAATGCTCCCCAGTCTTGCCAGTTGGGTAGATCACGCTTCGACTTGCGGTGATGATGGCACCTTTGCCATCGGCACGGAAGCAGCAGCGCACGTCATCAGCCGTTCCACCTTGCGCGCCGTACCCTGGCACGAGGAACAATTGCTGGGGCATGACCGACCGCAATGCGGTTGCATCCTGCACTTTCGTGGCGCCGACCACGGCTCCGAGACTGCTGAATCCACTCGTGCCGATGGAATCAGCACCGGTGGCAGCCACGAGCGAGGCGACCGCTGCTGCGACCGATCGCCCATCTGCAAGTTGCAGTGACTGCAGCGCATCCGATGCAGGATTCGATGTTCGCACAAGGGCAAAGACGCCGCCGCGCGCAAGGAAGGGGGTGACCCCATCCATCCCGAGGTAGGCGTTCGCCGTGCACCAATCCGCTGAAAAGTGTCCGAACAGGGCAGCCGCGTAGTGCTCCGCCGAGATCCCTATATCGCCGCGCTTTGCATCCAAGATGGTGACAAGCCCCGCGGCCTTGGCGTGAGCCATGACTTCCTCGAGCGCCTTGAATCCATCGGAGCCGTAACGCTCAAAACAGGCCGCCTGAATCTTGATGCAGGGAACAACCCCACTCACAGCATCGATGATGCCTAGGCTAAAGCGTGCGAGAGAGCCCGATTCAGTCCCGATCCGAACCTCAGGTGGCAGGCGTTCCACCACGGGATCAAGCCCCACGCATACTGGCGCACCCGCAGCATCGATCGCGGTCATCAGAAGATCGGCTGGATGTTCTCGCCCGAAAGGCATGATCAAATGTTAGCGATCCGAAGTTACGCTTCAGGGAGAATGCCTACGGCAGCAGTGCTTTCGATCGGTGATGAGCTGGTGCTTGGTCAGATCACCGAGCGCAACGGAGGTTGGCTGTCGGCGGAACTCCTGAAACTCGGGCTGATGGTGAACGAACACCGCACGGTCGCAGACGACCGTCTCGCGATTTGTGCGGCGATCAAGGAACTTGCATCGCGTGCGACGTTGGTGGTCATCACGGGCGGTCTTGGACCAACCGATGATGATCTCTCGCGCGAAGCGCTCGCTGACGCGCTTGGCACGGAACTCGAAGAAGACGGCAGGGCCCTGCAGAACTTGCTTGAGCTGTATCGGCGACGCGGTCGGCCGATGCCTGCGATGAACCGCAAGCAAGCGCTTCGCCCAAACGGTTCGAGGTGCATTGATAATCCACACGGCACTGCGCCTGGGATCGCGGCTCGCCTCGGCACGTCGGAGGTGTTCCTGCTTCCTGGACCGCCGAATGAGATGCGCCCCATGTTTCACGATTTCGTGGCGCCAGCGGTGCTTGGCATCACTGCGCGCGCCGGCGGCCTACAGATCGCAACGGCGAGCGTCCACTCGTGCGGGCTGCCCGAGAGTGCTGCGGCAGAACTGATCAGGTCGCTCATGGAGCGCGGCGGAAATCCTTTGGTGGGAACGACGGCAAGCGGCGCAGTGGTGACTGCGCGAATCCGTGCGATGAGCGCCGCGGCAACGGATGGCTCTCTTGAGCGCGCCGTGCAGGAAGTGGAGCGCGCGTGGGCTCCCTACGCATTCGGTCGTGACGGACTGACGCTTCCCGCTGCGCTCGGCGAAGTCCTGCAGCGCGAGAACGCGATGCTCGCGGTGGCGGAGAGTTGCTCGGGTGGGGGCGTGGGTGCCTTCGTCACTTCCGTGCCTGGCTCGAGCCGGTGGTTCGCGGGGGGATTCATCACCTACTCGAATGAACTGAAGCGCGATCTGTGTGGCGTTCCAGCGGCAACCTTGGAGGAGCACGGTGCCGTGAGTGAAGAGGTCGCTCGTGCGCTTGCGCAGGGCGCAGCGGAGAAGTGCAAGTGCCGATTCGGACTCAGCATCACAGGGGTCGCGGGGCCAGATGGCGGCAGCGCAGAGAAGCCTGTCGGACTGGTGTGGGTGGGTCTTTGCGACCGTGGGAACGGCGATGCGCCAGCAGTCACGAAGGCCCGGAGTTTTCAGCTGCTTGGCGACCGCGATACGGTGCGTGAACGCATCGCGCGGGTCGGACTGCAGTGGGTTCGTCTCGCTGCGCTCGGGCTGAGCGATGTTCCACTGCTGTGGGAACGCCCCGTGCAGAGTGTGCGCGCGTGAATGTGACCGCGTACATCGGCCTCGGCTCAAACCTCGGTGACCGTGCGGCGACCATAGACGCTGCGGTTGCAGCGATCGGCTTGCTCGATGGCGTGGAAGTCAACGCGGTAAGTGCGCTGTACGAGACCGATCCCGTTGGCCCACCCCAACCGCGATACCTCAATGGTGCCATCGCGGTCGCGACGATACTTTCAGCGCCCGAACTTCTTCGCGGACTTCTTGAGGTGGAGCGCCGACTTGGGCGTGTTCGCATCGACGCGGAGCGGAATGCCCCTCGAACGATCGATCTGGATCTGCTCCTGCACGGCGAGTCGATCTGGCGCGAAGCAGAGCTCGAAGTTCCGCATGCTCGCCTGCTCGAGCGCGCCTTCGTACTCATTCCGCTGCTTGAGATCGCGCCAAACCTCTGCCATCCCGTCAACGGTTGTTTGCTAGCATCTGCGCCCGCTGCAATCGCTCCCTCGGGCATCGCCATGTGGCGACCCGCGCGATCGTTGGACACTCACTCCGAGAGGCATCAGCGCTCTCGCGACCTCTCGAAAGGCTCATCATGACACGAACTCTTCCATCGACCACATTCGCCGCACTTTGTCTTGCTTCTTCGTTCGCAGTGGCGCAGGAACCGGCCGCACGGCCTGCACCCGCGGAGCCAAAGTCCGTGGATGCGGATGAAATGCAGGACGCGCCGATCGATGAGGCGGCGCTTGCACAAATGTTTCCCAAGGCCCCTCTGAATGGCGAGAGTTTTCCAGAGACTGCCAAGACCCCAGAGGCGATCAAGGCGGGAACGGCAATGCTCGAGAAGATCGCTGCCAAGTATCGCACCGCACCAGCGATCAGTGACACCGTGGCATGGACCGTGAAGTTGCCAGGTGGCGAGCAGAAGGATTCCATGTCGATTCGCCTTGGCGGTGGACAGGAGATGGAGATCACGGCTGGGACGATGACAATGGTGTCAACCGGCGGCAATGTCTACTTCGCGGATGAGCAGGTGGACGACAAGTTCGTGAAAGTTGCGCTGGATGGCACGGTGGTGAACACGCTGCAGACGAAACTCGATGGCATCGAGTTCCCATGTCCGCACCTTGCGCTACGCGGCAGCACCGAGGGCAAGGCAGTCGAAGCATTCAGCTTCGGTGGCGGCGCATTCACCAAAGTTGCTGGTTTCCAGCAGAATGGCGGCATAGCCGAGATCCTCCTTGCAGGCGAAGGCGAAAGTGATCTCAAGATTTCAGCCGATCCAAAGAGTGATCTTGTGCAGTCGTTGGCCCTTGTTATGGCGCCTCCCGGCGCGCCTGCGGGTATACGGTTCGCAGTCGACTTCAAGTTGAACCCGACCCTTTCGGAAAAGCTTGAGAAGCCGATCGCCTTCGATGCGGGCAAGCGGAAGGCAGTCGATGGTCTCAGCGATCTGACGCCCTCACGCCCGGAGGCAATCGCCGTTGGTGCAGAAGCACCGACCTTCAAGTTGATGGACAACAATGGTGCCGAAGTCGATCTTTCGTCGCTGCGCGGCAAGGTCGTGGTGGTCGATTTCTGGGCGACATGGTGCGGCCCATGCCGCAAGGGTTTGCCCACCATCGATGCGCTCGCAAAGTGGGTGGCCGAGTCGGACACCAATGCGGTGGTTTACGGGATCAACGTTTGGGAGCGTGGCGATGATGCCCTCGCCAAATCAAAGGAGTATTGGAACAAGAACAAGTTCGCGTTCCCGTTCCTCGATGACATCAAGGGAGATGTCATCAAGAAGTACGGCTTTGACGGCATTCCTGCCACCGTGGTGATCGGTACGGACGGCAAGGTTGTTGCGGTGCACCAAGGATTTGACGCAGACCTGACCGAGACGTTGAAGGCGGAAGTCCTGAAGGCGCTTGGTGGAAAGAGCTGAGAGTTCAGCAAGTTCTCCGAGGCGATCCGAGCCGCAAGCGTGTTGACGGAAGAAGCGTCCGATCCAGGAACGCTGTACATCGTTGATGGGCACGCGCAGTTCTTTCGTGCTTACTACGCGATCCGTGGTGGCATGTCGAGCTCGGTCACGAACGAACCCACCCATATGGTGTATGGGTTCGTATCGATGCTCGCGAAGCTGCTGCGCGAGCGTCGTCCTGGCTTTGTTGCACTCGTGATTGATGCCGCGGGCGATGACCGAACATTTCGTTCGCAGATCTATCCCGAGTACAAGGCGAATCGCCAGCCTGCGCCGCTCGATTTCGGCGGTCAAGTCGAACGCTGCCTGCAATTCGTGCGTTTGATCGGCATTCCCGTGTATGCCGTCGAGTCCGTGGAAGCAGACGATGTGATCGCCACTATTGCGCGCAGGGTTCGGCGCGAACATCCGCAGCTTCGTGTGCGGATCGTCTCGCGCGACAAGGACTTGGCGCAGTTGGTGGATGAGCGAACCACACTGTTTGATCCGCAGACTGGGACGGATGTCGGTCCCGATGAACTCTTCGAGTCGAAGGGGATTCGCGCTTCGCAGGTTGCAGACATGCTCGCCCTCATGGGCGATGCCTCGGACAACATTCCTGGCGTCGATGGCATCGGTATCAAGACTGCTGCGCAGTTGATCACGACCTATGGATCACTCGACGGGTTGCTTGCCAATCTGGAACAGCTCACGCCAAAGCGGCGCGAGGCGATCGAGAAGGGACGTACAGCGCTCGACCTGTCCCGGCGTCTTGTGGCGCTCAAGGATGACTGCGATGTCAAGGTTGACTTGAACTCCCTTCGCCTCGATTTCGCCCGCGCAGATCGTCATCAGATCGACGAACTGCTTCGTCAGCTCGGGTTTGGTCGCCTCAAGAGCGAGGTGCACTCGCTCCTGACAGGTACTACAGCGGCTCCGCCGACAGCCCCCGAACTGAGCGCTCCTTCGGCTGCGCCCACAGCGCCTCGCGGGCGTGCATCGGATCGCCGCAAGAAGCCTGCGTCTGAACATGAGGAAGCACCGCTGTTTGCGGCAATGGCTGATGCGGCAGAGGGGGGAGTGCAGCCGCCCGCCCTCGAACGCGCGGCATACAGGGCGGGTTATGAGTGTCTCCGTACTGCGAGTCAGATTGAACGTTCGCTCCTTGCTGCGCGAGAGGCGGCTGCGCTTGGATCGCGTATCGCTTTCGACACGGAAACAGATTCACTTCGGACGGTGACGGCGCGCCTGTGTGGTGTCAGCCTTTCGTGGCGCGAGGGTCAGGGGGTCTACATCCCATGCCGATCACCCGAGGAGGACAGCCACTGTAATGCCGAAACTGTTGGCCGGCTCCTCAAGCCATTCCTCGAAGATGCAAGCGTGCCAAAGGTTGCCCACAACGCCAAGTTTGATCTGCAGGTGCTGCGCCGATCTGGTGTGGAGGTTGCGGGTCTTGTCGGTGACTCAATGGTCGCGTCGTATGTGCTCGATGCGTCACGATCGAGTCATGGACTCGATGGACTCGCACAAAGCCAGCTTGGCTATACCTGCATTTCATTCCGTGATCTGGTCGGATCTGGAACGCTGCAGCGGACATTCGATCAGGTGGCGCTTTCCGATGCTGTGCCGTACGCGGCCGAAGATGCAGATATCGCTGGGCGACTCGACCGCCTGCTGACGAGCAGAGTCGACGATGCGGGGCTCGGTGACCTCTACCGAACGCTTGAGATGCCACTGGTGTCAGTGCTGGCAGACCTCGAATGGAACGGTATTCGTGTCGACAAGGCGGAACTTGATCGGCAATGCAATCAACTGTCGTTGCTCGCCGATGGACTCCGTGCTCGGATCATCGAAGCTGCGCCGCACTCGTTCAACCCAGACAGTCCCAAGCAGTTGTCCGCGGTGCTCTTCAATCAGCCCGACCATGCGCAGCCTGGACTTGGACTTCGCTCGGGAAAGCGAACCCAAGGTGGATTGAGTACGGGCATCGAAGTACTTGAAAAGCTCGCATCGGATCCTTCGGTCACGAGCGAACTACCGACGCAGATCATCGAGTACCGAAAGCTCCGCAAACTTGTCGGTACTTATCTCGAGGCGCTGAAGGTGTCGATCGAGCCAACGACTGGTCGCATTCATGCCTCGTTTCACCAGACGGGAACCGCGACGGGTCGGCTCTCATCGAGCGATCCGAACATGCAGAACATCCCGATCCGAACCGAGGTGGGGCGCGAAGTACGAAAGGCATTCGTGGCGCCACCTGGATGTGAGTTGCTCTCTTGCGATTACTCGCAGATTGAACTGCGTGTGCTCGCCCACTTGGCGGAAGATCCGGCGATGATCGCCGCCTTTGAACAGTCGGTGGACATCCATACCGCTGTTGCCGCTGAGGTGCATGGCATCGACCCATCGCGCGTCACCCCAGATCAGCGGAGCGGCGCCAAGATGGTGAACTTCGGCATCATCTACGGCATCACCCCGTGGGGCTTGGCGCGTCGCCTTGGGGGCGGAACAACACCGGCACGAGCCAAGGAGATCATCGACGGATACCGCAGACGCTTCAGTCGTATTGATGGATTCCTGCGGGAATGCGTGTCGCACGCGAAGCAACATGGTTGGGTCGCGACGATGGCGGGGCGGCGCCGCGCCGTTCCACAGGTGCTGTCACCGAACGGCGCAGAGCGTGCACTCGGCGAACGCATGGCGATCAATTCCGTTGTGCAGGGAAGTGCAGCCGACATTATGAAGGCAGCGATGGTGCGGATTCATAGGGGCATTGGGCACTATTCGGACACTCGTATGTTGCTGCAGATTCATGACGAGTTGGTCTTTGAGGTTCCGACGGCGCAGCGTGCCACAGTGCAGTCCTGGGTCGTTCAGGAGATGGAATCTGCTGCGCGGCTGAAGGTCCCGCTTGTTGTGGAGTCGTCGCACGGCATCAACTGGTTCGATGCCTCATGAGTGCGTTCAGTTGACTCCCGTCGGGGTCCCGCTACCATTCTCCCTCCGCGGAAAGGCGTTCGCGCTGATCAGCGGAATGGTTTGGGGCGGTAGCTCAATTGGTTAGAGTACCGGCTTGTCACGCCGGTGGTTGCGGGTTCGAGCCCCGTCCGCCTCGTTCTCTTCGATCGCTTGATTGCGTTGTGCCGCGACCTGTGGCAAGGTCGTCGGCGCGCGCAACGCCATCACGACTTCCACTTGATGTTGCACCCCATCGACGGCTGCTGGGTTCTCTGCAGTGGTTTGCCAGCAAGCACGCAGGAAATCGCTTCGCGAAGATCCGCCCCTGTCACGGGCTTCGCGTTGCTTGGCCTGCTGTCGTCGAGTTGCCCTCGATAGACCAGGGTGTGATCGCGCGCGTACAGGAAGAAATCTGGTGTGCAAGCGGCGTCGAACGCTCGCGCCACCGCCTGCGATTCATCGTGCAGGTAGGGGAATGTCCATGACTGTGCCAAGGCCATCGCCTTCATCTCTGCTGGACCGTCCATCGGGTGGGTTCGGACATCATTCGCACAGATACCTACCACTCCGATGCCAAGCGTGGCGGCATCGCGCCCGAGGCGGGCGAGTTCTTCCTGCACATGGGTGACGAAGGGGCAGTGATTGCAAATGAACATCACAAGCAGGGGCCGCTCGGCAAAGTCCGAGCGCGCAACAGCGCGTCCTGACACGACATCGGAAAGGCGAAAGTCAGGGCATGCGGCGCCCAGCGGGACCATTGTGGAAGGAGTGAGTGCCATGGAAAGTGTTTTCGAGGAAGAACGTTGTCATGGTATGACACGATGCGGGTATGCGGCGGGACGATTCATTTGAGGAACGCGACGATGGTCCCTCTGCGGAGGACATTGCTCGCTTTTCACGTCCAGTCGATGCACGCTGCCAGGAGTGTGGTCACCGAGTCCACGAGGACGTCGATATCTGTCCGCGATGCGGTGCATTCATCTTTTCTGATGAAGGCAGCGGCAGGACGAAACCCACGCGCCCCTCTCGAACGCTCTTTCTCTTGGCGTTGGTGATCATCGTGTTGGCACTGTCGGGAGTGCTGGCGTGGATTGTGCGCTGATGGCCCGCATCTCGGCGGATGCGAACTGCACTGTGACAACGAGTGCAGGGGTACCTCCCGTGCCGTTCTCAAGAAGGCTGGTGGCAATGGACTGGACGATCCGTTCGATGTGATCGCGCGCCAGACGGTCTGCGGCGAGAAGACTCTCCGGCCGACGCGCGATCTCGACCGCCCGCTCACGCAGCTCCGACTTCGCCTTCGAAACGAGCTCATGCTTGCCGCTGAAGGGGTTGAGCCCTTGAAGACCGGACCCGATGCACAGCGTTTCGATACGAGTGTCGTCGACCGCGATGAAGTCGGGGTCGACCCGAGGGGGTGGAAGGGTGCAGTGAACAACAATGCTTCGTACGCCCGTTGCTCGGTTGAGGGTGAATTCCCATGTGAACCAACTTGGGTCTATATCTGCGAGCGGTACGAAGTACTGGATGCCGACATCACGCGCGATGGCTTGACCAAGCACGGTGCCAATGGCGCTGGTTTCGACTCGCTGGGAGAGCACGTCCACGCGAAGAGCGCCAACAACAAGTTTGCCGTTCGTCTCGAACCGCTGTAGACCTGCAAGGACGGCGCTCGAAACATCGACGCGTGGCTTCAGGATCCCGGTGAACCACTCGGAGACACCGCGGAGTGCCTCGTTTCCGGCTTGGAGAATCGCCGATGGCATGCGAGCAATGTGCACAAGCACACGAGCGATACCGACCGTTGCTGTGAGCACCGCTGCGCCCGCGACCGCCGTCAGGGCGGCGAGCATGTTCTCCCCTTGACGGAGCAGCACACTCACGACCGCGGCGAGAAGTACGCACGCAAAACCGCCTGCGATGGCAGATGCACTACAGAGCGGAGAACGCGCGTTCAATGCGTCCCCCACGCATCGGCGCAGGGGCGCCCCTCGGACGCCCCAGACCGGGAAATGCCCCCTAAAGGACTTGAACCTTTGACCCGCTGATTAAGAGTCAGCTGCTCTACCAACTGAGCTAAGAGGGCAGGAAGCGAAGAAGTATAGCGATCGAATCGCATACTGCTCACCGCTTGGCGCAGCACTGTTTGAACTTCTTGCCCGATCCGCATGGGCACGGTTCATTGCGACCGACGGCCATTGGACCTGTCACCACTGGCGCCTTTCGCGCGGCGGCTTGTCCGCTTGCGGCTACCGCGGCGGCTGTGCGCCCTGGGGCAGCAGCGCCTGCGCGCTCAGCAATGGCGATATCACGCTCTTGAGCCTGTGTCGGTTCACTGGCACGGATCGTCTCGTCCTCGCGCTGAGCGGTCTGCGGTTGGTCAGCGTTCTCCTCACCGTCGACGGCCGGTGCAGTCACAGCGGGAGCCTGTTGCTGCGTGACTGCGCCGGGCGGCGGACGCAGGGGCTGCGGCGCTAGTTTGCCCTTGAACGCAAGGTCCGCAACTCGTTCCCGAACCGTGCCGAGCATCTCTTGGAAAAGACGCGATGCCTCTTTCTTGAATTCGATGCGGGGATCGCGTTGGCTGAAAGAGCGGAACGAAATCGAATCGCGGATCTGATCCATCGAGTGCAGATGCTCTTTCCATCCTTGATCGAGGATCTGCAGCAGCATGAAACGCTCAAACTGCTCGAGTTCCTCGCGGAGCAATGTCGCGAGGCGTTCACGAAGGAATGCCTCGGCATCTCGTTCAAAGTCTGGTCGCTGCAAATCAGTGATCGGAATAAGAAGAGTCTGCCGCATCCACTGTTCGAGCGCGGCAAGGAAGGTCGGTGCATCGGCGGTGCGCTCTCCAAGGGCTCCGCGGACTTCCTCGAGGATGCGCTGTACACGGTTGCTGATGCGCTGCGCATCCCAGCGCGTGGCTTCTTCCAACAGAAGCGTGCGAAGCTCAGTCGGATTGGCAGATGGGAGCGTCTGCGGTGTCCACTTCAGTTCGTATCGTCCGCGAACCCAGTTGCAAAACTGGTTGAGCGCCATTTCTGGGTACGTCTGGAAATTGACGTTGACGAACTCGATTGCAAAGTCGATCGGATACTCGAGTTCGCGCCGTCGATACTGCGCTCGGATGACTTCCCGAAGAATGCGCGTGGCATCGGTTGCGTCGCGTGCACGCGAGAGTTCATCGATCGAGAGCGGCGCCCCGATCATGCGCTCGGTCCATGCGGCGAGTTCGCGTGCGCCGTAGCCAGGCTGCAAGTATGGCTCGAGCGGCGACAGATCGATCGCTTCAAAGCGCCGATTCGCCGCTTCTTCCAGCATCTGCGTGACGCCCTGTCGGCCATTTTCCTCGATGATCGACTCGGTGAGGGAAACGCCGTACGCCTTCTGTGCCCAGTCGATGAGTCCCGCTCGATCCCAATCGGCGGGATCGGACTCTTCGGGGATGTACTCGCCCATCGTGACATGGATGTGTGACGATGCCTCCTCGGGTGTGTCGGTGCGAATGGCCTTCAGTACTTCATCACGGTCCTTGCCCTTGAAGCGTTCGGGCTCGATCAGAACGCCGAAGGCCTCCCAGACCCACTGCGAGATCGCCTTCGGCGCATGCAGCGGCGAGAGATGAGTCCGTGCAGCATCGGCCACGGCCTCGTCGAGAAAGCCGAAGATCACGCCACGAATGTCACGCCCTTCAAGGACCGGTTGACGCCGCCCGTAGAAGTCGCGGCGGTGGAACTCAAGCGGCTCGTCGTAATCAAGGATTGCCTTTCGGATCTGGAAGTTGCGCTCCTCCACCTTTCGCTGAGCCTTCTCCACGGCACGCGAGAGCATCGGTGCCTCGATCGCATCGCCTTCACGCATGCCCATACTGCTCAGGACATTCAGCGTGGTCTTGCCAGCGAACATCTTCATCAGCTCGTCGTCGAGGGCCAGGTAGAAGCGCGACAGACCATTGTCACCTTGCCGACCTGAGCGACCACGCAGTTGGTTATCAATGCGCCGGCTCTCGTGCCGCTCCGTTCCCACGACATGGAGGCCACCGAGGCGCTCGACAGAATCGACGAATGCCAGTCGGTGCAGTTTCCAACCAGCTGCATCGAGTTCCGTCTCGAGCGCGGACGCTGTGATGCTGCCGGCCCTCTTCGCAGGCATGCCGAGTTCCTCCGCCCAGTGGCACATCAGCCGCACGCGGATTTCGTCAGGGTTCACCGCACTTGCCTCGTGTGCCGGCACCTTCAGAAGTCGCTGCGCCAAGTGGCGCCAGACTGCCGCGAGGCAGGCTTCCTCACCCTGTCCTATGTCTGCAGCACGCGGCGCGAGATCGCAGCGCTTCCAATGCTCGAGGAGCCCAGCGGCGTCGATGCGGCCAAGTTTGATGTCCGTGCCACGGCCTGCCATGTTGGTCGCGATCATGACTGCCCCGATCTGACCTGCCTTCGTGATGATGTCGGCCTCGCGCTCATGCTGCTTGGCATTGAGTACTTCGTGCTTGATTCCGTGGCGTTCGGTCAGCATGCGACTGAGCATCTCGCTCTTTTCAACGCTCGTTGTCCCAACGAGCACAGGTGCACCCGTTTCATGGATCTGCTTGACCTCGTCCACGATCCGTTCCCACTTGTCCTTCTGGGAGATGAACACGAGATCCTGACGATCCACTCGCACGACCGGCACATTCGTCGGAATCGACACAACGGAGAGCCCATAAATCTCATGAAACTCTGTGGCCTCCGTGTCTGCCGTTCCAGTCATGCCGGAGAGTCGTTTGTACAGCTTGAAATAGTTCTGGATCGTGATGGTCGCCATCGTCTGGGTCTCTTCCATGATCCGCACGCCCTCCTTCGCCTCGACCGCCTGGTGCAAACCATCGCTCCACTGACGGCCTACCATCTTGCGCCCTGTGTTTTGATCGACGATCACGACGCCCATCTGCCCGTCTGCATCGGGGGCGACGACATAGTCGCGGTCGCGTGTGTAGACCGCATGCGCGCGGACTGCCTGCTCAAGAAGGTGCGGCATGTCCATGTTCTCGCCGACATAGAAGGAACCGATCTTGGCTTCACGCTGCGCCTCCTCGATGCCTTCATGGGTCAATGTCGCGCGCTTTTTGTCAAGCTCAAGTTCGTAGTACTGCGTGAAACGGTCGCGTTCACGCTCGAGCTGCGGAAGCTGAGCACGCGCCTCCTCCATTCGCTTCTTGATCGCTGGGACCGATGCCTTGTCGCGTGCGTTTCTGATGTCGCCCTCGCATCCTGCGATCTGAGCTCGGCATTGCTGCACCTTCTCGTCCGCCGCGTGCCACTCGCATTGGCGTGCAGTGAGATGGATGGCGAGGCGATTCGCGAGGTCGTAGCGCGGCTGCTGATTGTGCGCGGGACCTGAAATGATCAGCGGAGTGCGAGCCTCATCAATGAGGATCGAATCCACTTCGTCGACGATAGCGAAGTGACGACTGCGCTGTACCTGGTCGGACGCACGAAGCTTCATGTTGTCGCGCAGATAATCGAAGCCGAATTCGCTGGTCGTGCCGTACACCACATCGCAGCGATATGCCTCGATCTTTTGAGAGAGCGGCTGCTGATGCATCGGATGGATGGCACCGACGGTCAACCCAAGCGCTCGGAAGAAGGGGAAGGTCCAGTCGCGGTCGCGCTGCACGAGGTAGTCGTTGACCGTGACGACATGAACCTGCTTGCGTTCACACGCCGCGAGATAGCACGCGAGTGGCCCGACGATCGTCTTGCCTTCACCTGTCTTCATTTCCGCGATACGACCCTCGCTGAGCACGATGCCGCCGATGAGTTGCACATCAAATGGGCGTGCGCGAAACGGGGGGCGGCTTTCGGGCAGCAACTCGCGAACGGCTGCGTACACCGTCGTTGGAATATCAATGAATTGCCAGCCCGCGACCAACTCCGTGCAGCCCATCAGATCACCAACAGGTTCACGCGGCGATGTGGCTTCCATCAATGCGCGAGTCTTCAGGTAGTCCGCGCGCACCACTTCTGGCAGGCGGTTTGGATCGAAGCCTGCAGCAGGGTTGAAAATGTTGCGGATACCGACGGCGCGGTCCATGGCTTCGCGCGCACAGGCGAAGATCTCAGGCAGCAACGCCAGCAGCTGCACACCTCCATCGATCCGCGTGCGAAATGTCTCCGTCATCGCGCGAAGTTCGGCGTCAGGGAGTACCGCGTACCGCGCCTCAAGTGCATTTACCTGGTCGACGATGCGCAGGTAGCGGCGCACCATGCGCTGGTTCTGGGTTCCAAAGGTCTTGCGGACGATGAAATCGATGACTGGAATTGGCATTGGTTGCTCGGTGTGAAACGAAGGTCGATGGGACGCGGACCCTGCGGGTCCAAGTCCAGGAAGGACGCGGTCACGGCAGGCGCAGTGCGCCCGTCGGATCAAGCGCCAATCGGCGGGGGATTTGCCGCGAAGTTCAGCAGCGGAATGCGCTGCGTGATCGGCTCATTGGATTGACTGTGAAGCGCGGGGGTTGCAGCGGCACGGGCGCGGCAGATTCCCCGAGGAGAGCCATGACGATCGGCATGGTGTCCTGTGGCAGAACGCTCAAGGACGCGTTCCGAAAGGACCTCTCGTGTCTGCATCATGCAGTGCGTCACCGACGCAGCCACTGGGCAGCCGATTGCCGCTGCCATGAGAAGCAGCGTGATAAGGAGTGGGTGCACGACCGTCAACACAGCAGCACATTGTGGCAGCGAATCCCGTCGTGGGCAAGTCAAGACGCCCGAAAGACTCGAATCGCAATCAGTGGTGCATGAAATCGGTAGGAATCGCTTCTCGGAAGTAGTCTCCTGCGCGGGGTGGTAGCTCAGCGGTCCAGAGCCCCCGACTCATAATCGGAGTGACCCGGGTTCGAATCCCGGCCGCCCCAGTTCGGCCGACGCCCGCAGGATGGCGTGCAGTTTCTTGAACGCGCATCGCTCTGCGGTTGAGTGGGGCGTACCCTTTCCGCCGTGAGTGGGCGCGTCGCAAACATCTTTGCCACGTTGCAGCGCGAAGGTCGAACAGCGCTGATGCCGTTCGTGACGGCTGGACATCCGACACGCGATGCAACGGCTGCGACGATCGTTGGCATGCATCGGGCGGGTGCAGCGATCGTCGAGGTTGGCATTCCGTTCAGCGATCCGATCGCAGACGGTCCAGTGATCGCCGCAAGCATGCACCGTGCACTGCAAGATGGCGTGACGCCGGCTGCAGCTCTTGAGATGGTGGCGACCGCTCGAACGCAGACCGATGGTGGCATCATCGCGATGGTGAGCTGGTCAATCGTGTCAAGAATCGGTGCGACAACGTTTCTGTCGCAGGCAGCCAAGAGCGGGCTTGATGGGGTGATACTTCCTGATATCGATACTTCTGATGCAGGTGCTGTTGCAGAGCAGTGTGATCGCCTCAATCTGGCTCTTGGGCTTCTTGTCGCGCCAGGGAGCAGCGATCTGCGAATCCGCGAGATTGTTCGGCACTGCCGCCAGTTCGTTTACCTCCTGGCGCGGGCAGGTTTGACGGGCGAGCGGGATGCGGCACCGCAAGTGGAGGCGTCAGTCGCGCGGCTTCGGAAGCACACATCGCTTCCGATTGCTGCAGGCTTCGGTGTTTCAAGCCCCGCGCATGTGGCCGCCGTCACCGCGAGCGCTGATGGGGCGATCGTCGGCAGTGCCCTTGTTCGGCGGATGGAGTCCGCAGCGGATCCCGTGGTGGCAGCCGTCGACTTCACGCGCGATTTGGCAAGCGGACTTTCGAAGCGCGTGATCCTCACTGGTGAGAGTCGCTAAGAACAGTCCGAGCTGACTCATACGCAGAGCTTCGACAACGTTCCGTGCGCGCTTCAGTAGCGCCGCAGAACGCCGACAACAACGCCCTGTATGGTGCAATCCTGCACGATGATCGGCTCGAACGCCTCGTTCGCGGGTTGCAATCGGATCAATCCGTCCCTTTGCTTGAAGTAGGTCTTGAGCGTTGTCTCGCCGTCCCGCAAAAGCGCCACAACGCGTTCACCGTTACGGGCGGTCGAACGGCGTTCCACAATCACATAATCGCCTGGAAGGATGCCCTCATCGCGCATCGACTCTCCCTCCACCTGGAGCGCAAACATTTCACCGCGCCGTGCCGTTGACGGACCAAAGATCTCCTCGAGTTGAACCTTTTCATCTTGGGCACAGCGTTCAATCGGCATACCGGCAGCGATCCGACCAAGCAGCGGGAAGGACAACCCATCCGCCTCGTCGGGTGGCACGGCGTCTTCGACTTCAGATAAAGAGCGAGCCTTGTTCGCGTCCCGCCGAAGAGCCCCTTTCACGACGAGGGCCTCCACATGCTCGAACACGGTGACCTTGCTGACCTGCAGTTCGTCTGCGATTTCTTGGAGCGTCGGAGAGTATCCGTTCGCCGTTCGATACTGACGAACAAACTGGAAGATCCGCATCTGCTTGGGCGTGAGATTCATCGGTCTCTTCGAGCCTTTCTGCCGCGTGTGCGGCTACAAGTGAGTGAGCATTGGCGCGTGATAAATCGCTGTCGGATGAGTGTGCTGCTGTACCAAGTGTCGCGGCGGTACGGCGATAGGCATAGACGCCGTGCGCGGTCACCGAAGCAGCTTGTCTGGTTCTCGGTGCAGTTGGGTCTGGACACCGATCGTTGGGCGGCGGCGACGCTTGGTTCGGTTCTTGAACACTATGTGCGGACCAACGGCCGTCGAGTCCAAGAAGCCGTTCGAGCCAGTCCAAGGGCTGTTGGACAAGTTGCGCCATCGATGCGGGTGCTCGTCTCGCACACGGCAGGCGAACTGCAAACAGGTTCCCGTCGTCGTCGCTGACAACATTTGTCACAAAGTCCCCGCCAGGACCAGTGCAGACCAATGGATCGCCAATCTCCCGAAATGCGCGGGTGGCCGCGGCCGAGCGAGTCGGGATAAGGCCGGGCAGCGGTTCAAGCAGTTGAGATGCGACAGGGGATTCCATGTTTGTGTTCTGAGCGACCATGGTGTTTGGTATCGGCGGTAGGGGTTTGTTCGCCATACATTTCGTAAGGTATATGTTCGGTACACCTCCTGTGCAGGATTTGGATCCCTTTTTCGTTAGGATTTTTCGGTGCAAACCGATCCGCCCCACGGGTACGGGCCAACCGTGCCATTCAACAGCCCCCTCGCGGGGTCCTTTGGCCTCGCGCAAGCCGTTGTGTTCCTGAACCACGGATCGTTTGGAGCCGTTCCTAGGCCGGTGGCCGCGGTGCAGCGGCAGATCATGGAGCAGATCGAGGCGCAGCCAGTGGAGGTGCTTGCGAGGAAGATGCCAGCAAGGCTGCTCGCAGTTCGGGAACGTCTTGCAGCATTCCTGGGAACCCACCCCGAGCGGCTGGGGCTGGTCACGAATGCCACGGCGGGTGTGGGATCGGTGCTCCGCAGCATCGACTGGCGAAAGGGCGATCAGATCATCCTGTCAAACCATGGATACAACGCGGTCCGGCAAGCCGTTCAGGCACAGTGCGAGCGGTTCGGATGCGAGGCAGTTGTTGTGGACATTCCACTGCCACTTCGTGGACCGGATGAAGTTCGCGCACGATTCCGCGGTGCGATCAACTCCCGAACACGGCTGGTGATCGTCGACCATGTCACAAGCCCGACCGCGCTGCGCTTCCCAGTCGAGGAGATCGCGGCGGACTGTCGCGCAGCGGGCGTTCTGTGTCTTGTGGACGGAGCGCACGCGCCGGGGATGCTCGATGTCGACATCGATTCCATCGACTGCGACTGGTACACGGGCAACCTGCACAAGTGGGTGTGTGCGCCGCGCGGCTGTGCATTCCTGGTTGCCAATTCGCGTGTGCTGCCCTGGACGCATCCAGAGACCACGAGTCATCAACATGGACAAGGTCTGGCGCTGGAAGCGGACTGGCAGGGGACACGCGACTTTTCTGCATGGCTCTCCATTCCCGCGGCACTCGACTTTATCGCGGCGGGTGGACCGAGCGCGTCATCACTCGCGCGCCGCAACATCGCCCTTGCACGGTGGGCGCATGAAATGCTGTGCCGTTCATGGCATGTTGAACCAATCTCGCCTCTCGATGGTTCGATGCTCGGGTCTATGGCGACGGTCCCTGCGCCTGCGAGCGCGAGATCATCGTTCACCGCTGCGAGCGAGTACCAGGCGCATCTGTATGCGACGCACCAAATCGAAGTCCCCGTCATCGACTGGGGCGGTCAGTGGCACCTGCGAGTGAGTGCGCAGGCATACAACACGCCACAGGACTACTTGTCGCTCGCGGGTGCTGTGTGCGCGGAAGCGGGAGGCGCAGTCGCAGGTGGCGCTGCTGGTGCGGGCACCGACGCAGCAGCAGCCGCAGCACGCGCCTGCTTGAAGGGCACATAAACCTCATTGAACCAGCGCCACCAGCGCTTGATGTCCCAGCCCATGTCGGCCGTGGACTGCCCAAAGTCGCGCGTGGTCAGCGTGACGAGAGACTGGTGCGCATCCGATCGATAGTTGTAGACCATCGCATCCTGGACTCGCATCAACACGCCCGTCTGCAGGTTTCCGATCACAGGCGTGAACGCCGCTGCTCCATCACCCACGACCGCCTGCACATTCGCGACATAACTGATCTGGGAGCCGATGGCGATCCATGCAAGATCCCCGTCGTTCTTCTTCTCATCCGCGGTGGCTTGGGCGAAGATCAGCGATGGAATGACCGCGAACGCATCGACCTTGCCCGCGAGAAGTCCAGCCTGATTCGCAACCACATGCCTTTTATCGCGCAAGCCCAAGTCAATGACGGCCACCACTGCATCGCAGGCTGGGCGCCGTATGCGCCGCGTCGCCTCGTGGCGAATTGCCGAATCGTTCGACTTGATAGCGATCTTCGCGAGCATCGCTTCGCCGATGTCTCCTTGCGTGGTCAAGTGATCCAAGAACGCGAGCTTCACATCGTCTTGCTGTTCCTGCATGGCGTCCCACAACGCTTGCCACGAGGCGGGAACGGTCCACTGCGAAAACTGCTGCAAGTTGGTGGAGCGAATCAAACCGCGCCGCGATCCGAAGCGCGTGCGAATGAAGTCCTTGGCCGACCGTTCATACGACTGACCATCACTTCCGTCGCTCGGCTGCAGGATCGAGGGATCCACGGCCATCGGCACCGCGCCGCTTGACGGCAGTGGGCGAAGAAGTGATGGCGGAACGATCGCGGCTGCCGCGATCGGCGACGCGGTCTGCTGCAGGGAGATGGGCAGCATGATCAGGATGGCAGCGAAGATCACCACGCTCCTAGGATAAACGCATGAGCTCCGAAACAACACAAGGAGGATCTGATGCACAGTTGCATCCACACGCGCTCTACGAACGACTCGGATCTGATGCATTCTGGCGGATCGCGCGTGCGTTCTACGGTCGAATCGAACGCGACACACTCCTGCGCCCGATCTTCCCCTCGAACCTTGAGGAGCCGATCCGAAATCAGGCGGAATTCCTGATCCAGTACTTCGGCGGGCCGACCACATACAGCGAACGCAAGGGGCACCCGAGACTGCGCATGCGACACGCTCCGTATTCCATCGGGGTCGCAGAGCGCAACGCTTGGGTTGCCGCGATGGAGGGCGCGCTCGAAGACGCTGCCATCCCAGAGCCTGATCGCACAGTGATGCGGCAGTACTTCGCTCATACCGCCACATTCCTGATGAACAGCGATGGCTAGCGGGCGGGGGCACCTGCGGGCGTTGTCGTTCTCGCTTCGTCGGGCGCGATCGCACCGACCATCAAGTCACGACGGCCAATCGTGTTCATGACGCGCTCGGCGTCGGCCCGCGTTCCCCAGGATCCGATCCGCACTGCAAAGAGCGTCTCACCCTTCACTGTTGTGATCGTGTCGACGCGAGCAGGGGGTGCCTTCGCGCGCTTGAGATCGCCTGCGAGCGATTCCGCCCTCTTGCGAGCAGCGTCCGAAGATTGGTAGCTGCCTGCGCGAATCGTGTACTCGCGTGAAGCGACCGCGACCGCCGCGCCTGACTTCGACGAGGATGTCTTTTCGGGTGCCTTCGGCGGTGTTGCCTCCGGTTCCGTCTGCTTTGACCGCACCCATGGAGGAGCGGGAACCGTTGTCTCGCTGTCATCACTCTCCATCCCTTTGGCTGCGCCGGCATCCGCGCGCTCAGGCCCACGTGCCGTGCCTTGACCGGCGGCAACCACTCCACGCGCACGCTTTGCGCACTCGCTTGCGCGAGCAGAGTCTGCCCCGTTCAATCGCGCAGCCGCGGTATCGAAACACTCCGCCGCATCGTTCGCTCGCCGCTGCGAAAGACGGACATCGCCGAGCAGCACCCAGCCGGACCCGGACGTCTCCTGCTGCGGTGAGGCGCACGCCTTTTGCGCGAGGCGTTCCGCCAGATCCATCTGTCCCAGCTTGAACGCACTCATGCCTGCAACGAGCGCGCCCTGCGCAGCGAGCGTCGAGTCATCGCTCCGCGCAGCCGCCTGCCCATCGGTGAGCGCCATTTCGTAGCGCCCTTCCTCGTAACGCGAAACCGCAGACGAGAAACTGCTTGCAGGCGGTGTTGTTTCGCATCCCGCCGCCCCGAGAAGCAGCGCGACCGTCATCGTCTTCAGTCGTCGGGTGCGTCCTTGCACGAAGCTATCGTAGTGATCGTTCGAGCGACAACAAGCATGCACCTGCTCCGGCAAATTCAGTGGAACATCCTTCGCAGACCATTTCGTCATGCGATCGTGGATGATCAGCGCACCTGGCGCGCCTTTGAACTGCAGGTGGTTGCGTGGCATATCGCACGGCATGTGGAAAAGCTCTCCACACGCGAGCGCATCGGCATCATGGTGCCAACCTCAGGGCTCTTTCCAGCGGCATTGATGGCAGTCTGGTCGCTCGGGAAGACAGCCGTGCCTGTGAACTACCTGCTCTCTCGTGCCGATCTTGAGCATGTCTGCCGCGACGCACAGCTTGATCTGTGCATCACCGTGGGACCGATGATTGACTTTGTCGGCGGACTTCCCGCCGGCGTTCAACCGCTGCAACTCGAGAAGTTGTCTTTCGGCGGGCTTCCGCCCATTCGTCGATCGCGCCACATGCCAGCGGACCGCCTTGCGATGCTGCTCTACACATCGGGTACGAGCGGAAAGCCGAAGGGTGTGATGCTGACGGCGGGCAACTTCGCCGCCAACATCTCCCAGATCATCGCGCGTGCACGATTCAATCCACAGGATGTGCTGCTTGGTGTGCTGCCACAGTTTCACTCGATGGGCGTGACGGTCATGACGCTGCTCCCCCTCGCGCTCGGCTGCAAGGTGGTGTACTCCGCGCGTTTCGTTCCCAAGCGCATCTTTGAACTCGCACGGAGCCACCGCCCATCCGTCATCGTGGCGATCCCATCGATGTACGGCGCGCTGCGAACGGTCAAGGATGCCACCGCCGCAGACCTCAGTTCACTGCGCTTTGTCGTCAGTGGTGGCGAGCCATTGCCGCGAGCAGTGGCGGAAGGGTTCGAGGAGCGATTCGGCAAGCGAATCTGCGAGGGGTTCGGACTCACCGAGACGGCGCCGGTCTGCAACTGGTGCCTGCCTGACGAATGGCGTGAGCGCAGCGTGGGGCGCGCCCTCGATGGCGTGCAGCAGCGCATTGTGGCGGCGGACGGATCCGATGTGACCGCCGATGGTGAGGGCGAAATCCGAATCAAGGGACCGAATGTGATGCAGGGCTACTGGAATCTTGCAGAAGAGACGGCCGCGGTGTTCGACGGGGATGGGTTCTTCAAGACAGGCGACATCGGGCGCATCGATGCAGAGGGACATCTCTTCATCACTGGGCGGCTCAAAGAGATGCTGATCATTGGCGGCGAAAATGTGTTCCCGCGCGAGATTGAAGAGGTGCTCGATCGGCATCCGACTGTGAAGGCAAGCGCCTGCGTCGGCACATCCGATCCCTCGCGTGGCGAGGTTCCGATCGCGTTCGTCGAGTGCAAGGAAGGCGCGGCATTCGATGCCGCAGCGCTTCGCGCATGGTGCCGTGAGCACTTGCCCCAGTTCAAGGTTCCCCGAGAGATCCGTCATCTCGATCCGCTGCCGCGCAACCCGACGGGAAAAATCATCCGCCGCGCGCTGAAACAACTGCTCGACGAGTCACCGGCAGAACAACGGTAGGGGCGTCAGGGGCAGGTGCCCCACGACGACAGCAGCAGGGTCAAGTCGCTGCCGCTCACGACTCCGTCGCCATTGATGTCTGCGGTGCCGCTCGAACCCCATGCCGACAGAAGGGCCGTCAGATCCGTGCCATTGACCTGCGAATCGCCGTTCAGGTCCGCTGCGCAGGCGACGCATGCTGGGAGCGTTGCACTGATCGTGAGCGTGCCACCCCCTTGCGCAGCTCCAACGGCGGCAACTCGCAGCAGATACTCCTGTCCGCACACGGCACTGAAGGTGAGAAAAGCACTTGCGGGATTCTGCGTGCAACCAGGATTCCCATTGCTACATGCAACGGCACTCAGCGAACTGCTCGGACAGGATGTTCCGTAGAGAACGAGCGCAGAGTCGAAGCTTCCGAGTCCGCATGTTTGAAGCGTGACTTCTCCACGGAGCCCCCGCAGTCGATACCACACATCTTTTCCAAGCGACTGTCCAGTGCCGAGACAATTATCTGGCGCAGCGATCGTCGATGGCGTCGCGGTCACGAGGGCAAACTCGGTCGAACCGAGTCCGAGCGGGATCGCATTCGCGCAGGTGTCGTTGGTCGGGATCGGTGGCGCGCAGAGAGAAACTGCGCGCGTGACACAGGCTTGATCCCACGAAAAGCTGCAGCAATCGGGTTGCACCGCGCAAACCGCATTGCAGCACGCGGCCTCAGAGCAGCCTGGCGTGGGATGCACGGCGTAGCAGTTTCCGCCTGTTCCGCACGCACTTCCGCACTGGTCGTTCCAACTGGCCGTCAGCACATACGACTGAACGCCGTTCAGACAATTGAATGGATAAGTCTCGGCCGTTGGGAATGTCCCACGCGCAACAACAGCCAGCCATTCTCCGGCGGGGACGCAGCCCTGCACAGACGCACTTTGACAATCAGTGATTTGCGCGTGCAGGACAGCCGTCTGGAGGCCATCGCACGCGTTTCGGATCAGCGCCACGAACAGCGGGACCGTTCCCGAGTCAGCGGTCCCGCGCTCCGAGAGGAGGCTGAGGGAGACGCGAGCCTGGCCGTTCCCATCTGGATCGGGCAGTGTGATGCGGAAGGCATCGCGCTCTGGGACACCGACCGTCGAACCGGCCGGGGAAACGAACTTGATGTCTCCGCACATCGCTTTGTTGGCGACCAGGCTCTGGAACCCCGACCCTGCAGTGCCGAGCGGGCAGGGATCGTTTCCGAAGCCGATTGTGTCGCAGTTTTCCGTCTCAATGCTTGAGTTGGTGGGGCACTGTGGAACGCACACTGGTGGGCACAACTGAAACGCAGCGCTGACGCATGGTGCATCCCAGGTCACGGAGCAGCAGGTGGGCAACAGCTCGCACACGCTGCTGCAGCAGGATGGAATGCTGCAGCCAGGGGAGCTGTGCGCAGCAAAGCAGCTTCCAAGCCCAGCCGCCCCGCAGTCCACAGGTGGGGGTGCTTGGCAAACGGAGCCTGCGATCACCGCGCACTGACCGTCCCAAGTGGTCGTGCAACAAAATGAGTCGATCTGGCACACCGATGCACAGCAAATCGGGTCTTGGCAACCCGGTGTTGGATGGGATGTGAAACAGTTGCCGATGGCTCCACTCGGACAAGTCTGCCCTGACGCACTTGGCGCGCTCAGGAACACAATCAGGGATGCAAGCGCACAAAGCCAAGAACCTGTCGGCAATTCGGAGCACCGCGACAAACCCACCGCCAATATGTCGCGCACTCGATGATTCATGACGACCCTTTCGCAGGACTATGCACTCTAGCCGCAGCCAATGCAATCTCAAACAAGCTGATTTGCGGATTCCAACAAAAACCCCCTCGGCCAAGAGCGCCGAGGGGGTTGATTACAAATCAGAAGTAGAAAGCAAACTTTACTGACAGTTGCCCCACGCGCCGAGCAGGATCGTGAGGTCCGAGCCGCCTGTGATTCCGTCGCCGTTCAGGTCAGCGTTCGGGGTACCCCACGCGCTGAGCAGGACCGTGAGGTCACTGCCGCCGACAACACCATTGTTGTCGAAGTCTGGTGGGCAAGCGGGCGCACACGGCTGTCCACCAGCCACGGACACACTCAATGTGCCAGTGCCAAGCGCAGTTGTCGCCGAGTAACCACCAATCGCCACGATGTAGTTCACGCCGCAAGAGAGACTTGCCGTCATGATCGACGTGTAGCCCGCGCAGCCGGTGCCATCATCGTTGCAAGCAACCACAGTGTTCACAGCACACGATGTCTGAATCGACAGTCGTGTGTCGTGGTTCGCCGTGTTGCAAGTCGAGAAGGTGTAGTTGCCGCTCTGTGCAGGGGAGAAGGTGTAGAACACGCAGTTGAAGTTGGTGTCCGTACCGAACGGCCCCATGTCGCAAAGACCCGCGTAGTCGAGGTCGACCGTCGCACCCGCACGCGTGAACGGGTTCGCACCCGCATTCAGCGTAAGTGGATTTGCGCAAGTAAGACCTTGGCCACCACCACCACCGCCGCCGCCCTCGTTTGTGATGACGAAGGTGCCGCTTCCGAAGCCGGTGGCGCCATACGCACCGATGCGAATCTTGTAGGTGGTACCCGAGGTGCCCGAGAAGGTCACTTCAGAAACCAGCCCGCAACTGTCATCGTTGCACGCAATGGGCACACCAAAGTTGCAGTTGGCATAGACATCAAGGCGAGTGTCGAAGGTAGCGCCACCGCACAGCGAAACCTTGAAGGTTGCAGTTGCAGGAGCAACAAAGTTGAACCACACATCGTTGTAGAAACTGCCACCGAAGCCGCCGCAGGAGGCGTCGGTCGGGTTGGGCCCGTCCGTCGTTGATCCTGTGGTGCTGAAGTCGTTCGTTCCCACAATCGCCGTGATCGCGTCACCGCAGTTGTCATTTTCAGGACCGGCTGATCCACCCTGAGAGATCTCCAGAACGGAGGTGCCTGTATCGCCCTGCCAACCACCCACACGAATGATGTAGCTGCCGGCGCTCAGGAATGTGCTCAGCTGCGACGAAAAGTTCGGGCAGCCTGGACCGTCGTCATTGCATGCCAGCAGTGACCCGCCAGCATCCGGACAGCCGCTCCAAACTTCGATGCCCGTGTCGACCGTTCCAGCGGTGCAGGTCTCGAAGGTGTAGTCATCCGCCGCAGGCACCGTGAACGAGTAGAACAAATCCTTCGTGAACGGTGCGCCTTGGAAACCGCAGGTGGGCTCGCTGTATTGCGTGCCAGCATTGGTGTTGTCAAAGGCATTGCTTCCGATTGTCGCCACCACCGGCGCTGCGCACGTGTCGCCCGCTGGCGGTGTGAAATCGCACGAGGTGGACGCAACGGTGAGCGTGTACTCGTTGCCAAGGGCACCGCCGCACGGGAACGCGGCAAACTGGCTTGGGAGGCACACCACGTAGTAGTCGCCGGGGCCGAGGCACGCCGTCAGGGTGCTTGGGCAGTTGCCCGAGCTGACGGCACCCACGATGGTGCAACCAGGATTCTCAACGATCGCACAGAATGACGGCAGGTTGCTGAAGAGGCTCAGCGTCACCTGCTTTCCACTTGTGACTGAGAATGTGTACCAGTCGGTATCTCGCAGCGAGGTGCTGGCCCAGAAGGTTCCAGCCACCGACCCATTCATTGAGTTCAGCGGCTCGTTCGCGCCGCCGCCGTTGCAGCCGCCGTTCGAGTCATCACCGCATGCTTCCTGCTCGGTCTGCGAGCCAGCGGGAATGTCGCAGCTTCCGCCGCCGCACGCCTCGCACAAAGTCGCTGCCTGATTCGCGCAGAGTTGATCCCACTCGGTGTCGCAGCAGAACGCCTCAGCCGCACACACGGTCTCGCAGCACGTTTGATTCGCGCAACCAGGCGTACCTGGGTTGGCAGTGCAGCAGTCGCCGCCCGAACCGCAACCGCCACCACCGCCACCCGCGCATGCTGGGCAGAGTTCGGCGGCTCCATTCGCGCAGAATTGATCCCACTCGGTGTTGCAGCAGTAGGGGTCAGCCGCACACACCGTGTCGCAGCACTCCTGGTCGGAGCAGCAGGTCGTGCCTGGGTTGGCCACGCAGCAGTCGCCACCGCCGCCACCACCACCGCCGCCACCGCCACCTTGAGTCAGTGCCATTGTTCCAGGGCCACCCGCAGTCGTCGCGCTGTACACGCCAACGGCGATGTAGTAGAGCGTTCCAGACGTTGCGGAGAAGGTCAGCTTGCTTGAGTAGTTGGCGCAACCTGCGCCATCATCGTTGCATGCAACCACCGTGTCAGCGGTGCAACCAGTCTGTACCGAGAGGCGCGTGTCCACGCCACCAGCGGTGTTGCAAGTCGAGAGCGTGAAGGTGTCGCTCGCGGTCGCGGTCCACTTGAACCAGACCGTGTTGAAGTTTGTGTCGGTGCCAAAGGGCCCCATGTCGCACAGCCCTGTGTAATCGACATCCACCGTCGCTCCCGCATTGTTGTATGCGTTGTCGCCAACTGTCGCATTCGCGGCTGCGGCGCAAGATGCACCGCCCTGGGCATGCGCAATGGCCGCCGTACATGTAGCGAGCACTCCAGCAACGGTCCACAAAGTTCGGTTGTTCAACATGGATCTTTCTCCAAATTTGGGGTTCACACGAATCAATCACTCAACGGCCGTCGGGGGAGATCGTGATCGACTGCCTCAGCATCGTGCGTCAGCATGTCGACTCAATGACCCACAACAGGGGCAACATCGCCCCACTTGGCAATAACTTAACGAAAATGAGGGGTAAGGCAAATCAAACTGCCGTCGATTTACAAAAAAAACTAGGACGCACGCGCTCGGACCTGAGCCGCTGCGGAGCCCCAAGCCACCTCAGAGGCCCCCGCGCTGGATCTCTCGCTGGGTCCCTCGCTGGATTCCCAGTCGGCCCCCTCACGGGCTCGGGGGAGGGGGCGGTCAGTAATCCGCGCGCGCCTCGCCCGCCTTCAGGTTGCAGCGTGCCACCGAGGTCTTGCCCACTCGCAAGCCCACCAATTCGGATCCAAGTGGCACAATAAACACAAGTCGAAGTGTGTTTTCGCCCGAACTTGGTTGCGAAGGCAGCGACGCCACGGTGGCGAATGGTTTCGATGGCTCGAAGCAGATCTCAACATCAGACTGCCGTTCCCAGACATATCCGACTGGTCGGAAGCCCTTGCCGAGCTTATTGACTAACTCGAGGGGGGCACTATCGAGGGTGTCTTTCACCTTCGGATTTCGGTCTCCCCAAATGTCCATGCCACCCTTGCCGCGCGAGACATCCACCATGACGATTGTGGTGCCTGGTTGGCAGAGGAACCCCTTGATGACCAGATTCCTTGATATCGCGACTGCCGCACCCTTCGGAAATGTGCTTATGCCACCAGAGATGAAGTTGCCGCCGTCTGTGGTCTTGAACTGAAGCGACTTCACATCGTTGGTACTGAGCGAAACTGGTCGAAGCGTGTTGATGACCGCCACAAACTCCTGCGCATCAAAGACGAACCCGCCACCTTCCTTTGTCGCGTCAAACGCGGACGCCGTCAAGTCTGCATCGCTGCCAGTCAGGCGCGCAAGGCCGCCGTTCTCGATCTTGATTGGGTTGAACGAGTACCTCAGACCCTTCAGGAAAAAGTTCATTTCGCCCCTCGGCGAAGGGCCGCTCGCCGGCCCGCTCGGTGGCGCGTCGAAAAGCAGCACAAATGTGCCCGACTGCTGCGCAGGGGGGGTTGTGGCGTAGTTGCCGGTGTCCTCGAAGGAGTAGGTGCGCGTGGAACCATCTTCCATTGGCTGGTTGAACTGGCGCGGGAACATCACCTTTGGGCGCGAGGATGCGTCCGCCAAGCGAGCCTGCGCCGCCGACAAGATGAACTGTCCCTGATCGAACGCCTTTGTGTCCACCGTGAACTTCACCGCATACACGCCAGAACCGTTGCTTCCGCCGCTTGGATCGAAAACCAGTTCAAGGCCAGTGACAGAATCTGGTGGGATGGTGGTTCGTGCATCCCCCTTCTTGTAGGTGTCCTTGTGAAGGCTGAGCGCCATCTGTGCCAGCCCGGGTTGACTCGAGGCGAATGAGCCTTTCCCGCTTGGCGACAGTCCGCCGCGCGAAACCGTTGCGAAGAATGTCTCGGTGAGCTGTGGTGCATCGACCCAAAGTTTGGCGAGTGGTGCGGGTTGACCCTGATTCTTGGGGTCGCGCGCGTAGCCAGTGAATTCGAGCAAGTCGACTGGCCCCTGAATGAACCCGCAGGCCATCACGATGATGCCCACCGTCAACACGCCTGACACAAGTCCCGCGACCGCACCGATGGCGACACTGGCGTACTTCTGCAGGGGAATATCGAACGGCACAAGCTTATCGCTTGCAATGCGCAGCAGCAGCAAGAGCACTGCGAACAGAAGCCCGAGCGTCATGCCCCACGCGTAGTTGTCGAACGGCCCGCCACTCAGCAGGTACTTCACAACGATTGGTTCCCACAGCGCGAAGGTCAGCGCGCCAGCAACGATCACGCACAGGCAGTGCAGAATCGCGCTGAGTGCGCCTTGGCTTATCCACCAGTATGCAATGAACCCAATCGCAGCCAAGACAAGCACATTAAGAATCATGGATTGCCTCGCTGGGTGGGAAGCCGAGTCGCCTGCGATACCTTGCCCTGCGCACTTGGGGCACCCGTGGACGGTGCCGCCGAGCGAGCCGTGGCTGCGGGCTTTGCAGCGGCTGTACGCGGAGCAAATGCGCGGGCAACTTCCTCAAGGCTCGTCTCACCGGACCGAACCTTGAACAAAGCAGCCTCCTGTGCGCTCGGTGCGCGGTGCGCTCTGCGCATCTGCTGATAGGCGTTCACGACATCTCCAGCCACCATCAACTCGGTCGCCCGCTCATCGGGGCGAAGGACTTCATAGGCACCAGTGACGCCAACGAACCCGGTCCCCTGGCACTCGAGGCAGGGGACGATCTGATTCTTCACTTGAATCTGCCCACCCATCTTGTAAAGCGTCAGCGTCTTTCCAGCGGGTGCACCGAGTCGCTTGGCCTGCTCTGCGCTTGCTTCAAAGGGTTGTCGGCACTGCTTGCAGAGCAGTCGAATCGCACGTCCAGCCACAACGGCGCGGAGTGACTTCGCTGCAGCCGACTTGTCAACGGCGTTCTTCAAATAGAGCGCGAGCGCCGCTGCGCCAGTCTCCGCAGGTACCAGTGCGTAAAAGATCGTGTTCGCACTATTGGGGTTCACAAGAACGGGTACCAAACCCTGTTCTGCCAGGTCGGAGACGAGCAGCACATTGGGCCCGCGCCGAACCACCGTCTGGACGCTCGTCGCGTAGTCCGCACCATCCACTCCCAAGGTCCACTCGTTGTGAGTGACGCCCTCAAGTTTCCGCTCGACCAGCTTTTCGACGGTCTTGATATCCATGGTGTAGGGATCGTGCCGCTGCAGAAGAGCGAGCCCAAGCGTTGTCAACCCATTGCCAGGGGGAACTGCAACGATGACGACACCGCCCGCAACCTTGTCCGTCGCATCTCGCAGCGCCTGCAACTGCGGCGGCAGGAACCCCATCTCTTCGAGCTTCTTGGTCAACTGCTTCTCGCGGTCATGCTCTATGCGCAGCGACTGCCCTGTGGATGCGCCCCAAGTCGTCAGGCGAAAGGTTTGAACACTCTCGCCAGCGCGCATGCCGAGTGTCGCAACCTGACGCTTGCGGCGCTCCTTTGTGTCAAGCCCCGCCGCTTTCTTGAGGTACTCGATCACCTTGTCTGACTCTGCGGTGGGAAGCGTGGAGACTTTGCTGCGGATCGTGTCGACGACTCGAATGACGGTGTGCCCCTGCGGACCTGGAACCATGTCGACCCGCGAGGCACGCGCCGGCAGTGATGGAACAACAATCTGTTCAGCACCGAGATGCACCGGAAGCATCGGATCCTCGCGCGATGGAGGCTGCAGCCGGTTGCCCTTGCCATCTTGGAACACGACCGTGACTTCGCCGAGCGCTTTGCGTGCCTTTCGCGCTGCACTCGCCGCGGCCCACTTTCCCGCGAGCAGATTGAAGTGCTCGGAAGGGGGGAGGCGTCCATCGCGGTATTTCCAGTAGCCAAACAGCGCACCAGAAAAGAGCAGAAGCATCAATGGAAAGCCAAGCCAGAACCACTGGATCAGGAGCACGCATGCAATGCCGAGGACCAGGGTTGCGATGTTGATGCCCGCCCAGACATCCGGCATGAAACGACGCCGCCGAGCGTCCTGTTCCACAACATTGGAGATCACCCATGCAAAGGGAACCGCTGCCGCGAACAGCAGGATTGGCTTGTAGAGAGAGATCAGATAGTGGACAGAAGGTTGCACGGCGAGTCTGTCGTTCGATGTTGTGTCGTGACGCACCAGCGGCATCGCCGCCGCGGCCGCAAGACGCGAAGTGGTTTAGGTGATTCCTTTGAGGCGCATCTGGAGTTCTTCAGGGCGCGGTGTGGATTCGATCGCCACCCGCTGATGAACCATCTCGCTTTCGACAAGTTCGACGAGCGCCGAGGTGTAATCGATCATGCCCTCATCCTTGCCCCCCTTGATGATGTCGAGCAGGTCTCCCTCGCGTGCATCGAGGATGTACTTCTGCACGATGGGAGTATTCAGCAGGATCTCAAGCGCCGGAACGCGGGCAACTTCGGGCTTCAGTGTGGGCAGCAGCTTCTGATAGATGATTGCTCGGAGGTTGTACGCAAGCAGCTTCCGAATCTGGTCTCGTTCGCTCTCGGGGAAGAGGTCGTAGATGCGCCCGAAGGTCTGCCATGCGCTCGAGGCGTGGATCGTGCCGAACACAAGATGTCCCGTCTCGGCGGCGCGTACCGCCGCTTCAAAGGTCTCGTAGTCGCGCATTTCGCCGACGAGACAGATGTCGGGGTTCTCTCGGACGAGTGCGCGGAGCGCATCGTCGAAGTTCGTGCAGTCGATGCCAATCTCCCGCTGATTGATCGTGGCTTTGACATCGGTGAAGATGTATTCGATCGGATCCTCGATGGTGACGATGTGCACCCTCTTGCGTTCATTCACATACTGAAGCATCGCAGCGATCGATGTGCTTTTGCCCGATCCCGTCACGCCCGAGAAAAGGATCAGACCCTGCGCGGCCATGGAGATCTCGCCAAGACTTGGACGAAGCCCGAGTTCCTCGAAGGTCTTGATTCGGCTCGTGATGAGTCGGGCCGCGACGGCTGGTCGACCGCGTGCCATGAAGAGATTCACTCGGAAGCGACGCCCCTGATCGAAGTCGAATGCAAAGTCCATCGAGCCATGTCGGCGGAAGTGGTCGAGCTGGTTCGGATCAAGAATGTCCTTCGCCACCTGGAACATCAGGTCCTCGGTCACTGGCGGTGACGTGAGATCCTTCAGTGCACCGCGGAAACGAATGCGCGGTGGTAACCCCGCCTTCACGATGAGATCGCTTCCCTCCACCTTGATGATGGCGGCCAACCAAGAGTTCCACGCCTTGCGTCCCTCGCCCGCTTGGGTGCCGCGGGAATCGGTGGGCACGGGAGTAATGAGTTCTTTTCGCGAAACGCTCACAGTCGCATGGTTCCGTGGGGGAAGTATGACAGCGTAGCAGGATTGCAGCCGACGCAGCCTTGACGGCGGCACTCGGGTCGGGCATCATCCCCCAATGGAACACAAGATCGTTCAGGATGGCATCACCTTTGATGATGTCCTGTTGCTGCCGAGGTTCAGCAGCATTGTCCCTGACCAAGTCGACACATCCACCCGCCTGACGCGGCGAATCGCGATCGGTTTGCCCTTTGTCTCTGCGCCCATGGACACCGTGACTGAAGCGCCACTCGCGCGTGCACTTGCACAGGAGGGCGGCATCGGCATCATTCACAAGAACATGCCGCCCGAGCGACAGGCGGCGGAGGTGGCGAAGGTGAAGCGCAGCGAGAACGGGGTGATTGTCGACCCAGTCACGCTGAGCCCGAAAGAGTCGATTGGGCGTGCGCTTGCCTTGATGAGCGAGCAGGGGGTGAGTGGGTTCCCGGTGACGGAGGATGGAACCCGCCGCGGCAAGCTCGTTGGAATCCTGACTCGGCGCGACATGCGCTTCATTGTCAAGCACGCAGACGGGGCGAGCGTGGCGCAGACCATGACCTCCCGCAATCTTGTGACAGGCACTCCCGCAACCACACTCGAAGAAGCGGAGGCGATCATGATCAAAGCACGAGTGGAGAAGCTGCCGCTCGTGGATGCCCAAGGGCGTTTGACGGGGCTTGTCACGATGCGCGACATCGACAACACCCGCCGCTTCCCGCGTGCGTGCCGCGATGACCGCGGGCGTCTGCGCGTGGGTGCGTCGATCGGTGTCGGGCAGTTCGATCGCGCGGAGGCGCTCATTGCAGCCGAGGTGGATGTGATTGTCGTCGATACGGCGCACGGTCATAGTGCCAACGTGATCGAGACGGTGCGTGAACTGAAGAAGCGGCGCGGGTCGATCGAGGTGATCGCAGGCAATGTGGCGACGGCCGATGGTGCGCGTGCCCTGATCGATGCAGGTGCGGACGCGGTGAAAGTTGGCATTGGTCCAGGGTCGATCTGTACCACACGCGTCGTGACTGGCGTTGGGGTTCCTCAGGTGACCGCCATTCTGAATGCGGTGGCCGTGGCTGAACCCGCTGGGGTTCCTGTGATTGGTGATGGCGGGATTCGGCTCTCGGGCGACATCGCGAAGGCGATCGCAGCCGGGGCGAGCAGCGTGATGATGGGCGGACTCTTCGCTGGACTCGATGAGAGTCCAGGTGAACTCGTGCTACACAGCAATCGGCGATTCAAGGCGTACCGCGGCATGGGCAGCGAGGGCGCGATGTCGTCTGGGAGCGCGGATCGCTACAGCCAAGGCAACTCGCGCAAGTTCGTTCCTGAGGGTGTGGAGGGGCGCGTGCCCTACCGAGGATCCTTGGCGGACTTTGTTTATCAAATGGTGGGTGGACTGCGAAGTGCGATGGGCTACTGCGGCTGCGCGACGCTCGAGGAACTGCGAACGCAAGCACGCTTCGTTCGGGTGACGGCTGCCACCGTTGTGGAGAATCATCCGCACGACATCCAGATCACGAAGGAGTCTCCCAACTACTCACGCGGTGTGAATGGCGAGCATTGACTGCGCATCCGTGCGCCCCGCAAATACCGGCGACAGGAATCGAACCTGCACGAGGTGTGAGCCCCAATGGATTTTGAGTCCATCGCGTCTGCCAGTTCCGCCACGCCGGCGTGTGGAGTGGGCGAAGGATAGCGAAGCGCAGTCGCATGGAGCGACTTCTTGTGAGCAGGATTTGTTTCCGCTATCGTTCGTCGGAGCAGCCGTTCATGAGTGACATGCGAGCGTCCGTAGCAATCTTTCTGGCGACGATTTGTCTCGTCGGACCTCTCGCCGGAACGGCATTCGGCGCGGATGTGGCACCGCTCTGCGCACCCACGGGCGCGGGTCAACTTCAGAGCACAAGCATCCTGACGCCTGTAAGTCCGCCGGCGCGCGAGATTTACTTCCTTGCGGTACTTGTCGTCGGCATTTGCGCAGCGATCTTCATCGTCGTCGAGGGAGCGCTGCTGTGGGCGATCATCCGTTACCGCCGACGAGCAGGTGAGCGCGGGGAACCGGTGCAGGTGTTTGGCAGCAATCCGATTGAGCTTGCCTGGACGGTCATCCCATTGGTGATCGTGTTTGTGTTGGCGCTCGCGACGGTCCGCACCATCAAGGATGTGCAGCGCACCGAGCCGCCAGCTGGCGCGCTCGAGGTTGATGTGATCGGGCACCAATGGTGGTGGGAGTACCGCATCGCAGACGAGGACGGCGGTCGAGTCGTGGTGACGGCGAATGAGCTGGTGGTGCCCGTGGACCGTCCCGTGTGGCTTCGACTTGCATCGGCGGATGTCATCCACTCTTGGTGGGTGCCCGCGCTGAACGGCAAGACGGATCTCGTGCCCGGACGCTTCAACAACACCTGGTTTGAGGCGGAGAAAGCGGGCACCTATCTCGGTCAGTGTGCGGAGTACTGCGGAACGCAGCACGCCAACATGTTGCTTCGTGTGCGGGCGGTGGATCAAGCACAGTTCGAGTCGTGGCGAAGTGCGCAGCTCGCGCCCGCGCGCGAGAATCCGTCATTTGCTGCAGGACGCGCCATCTTCATGCGGCTCGCCTGTATGAACTGCCACGCGATCGATGGATCGAGTGCCGGTGCGTTCGGACCGAATCTGACCCACTTGATGAGCCGTGAGACCATCGCGGCGGGCATGGCGCCCCTGAACCGCGACACGCTGCGTGCATGGCTCGTCGATCCGCAGCAGTTGAAGCCTGGCTGCAACATGCCGAGCCTGCAGTTGACGGATCCCGAACTTGATGCGTTGGTGGATTACCTTTCCTCGCTGCACTGATCCGAAGAAGAACGAGACGAATCATGGCCATTGCTGGACACGCAGAAGCTGAAGCACCTCCGAGCACAACAACGCTCGGCGCGCGCGTGCATGCATGGGTGGTCTCCGTGGATCACAAGCGACTCGGCATGATGTATGTGGGCTTCGGGTTGGTGTTCTTCTTGGTTGCCGGGATCGAAGCCGCTGCGATGCGGGCACAACTCGCGCGCGCCGGATCACAACTCATCGATCCCACCACATTCAATCAGCTGTTCACGATGCACGGCACGACCATGGTGTTCCTTGTTGGCATGCCAATCCTCCTTGGGATGGGCAACTATCTCGTGCCGCTGATGGTGGGCGCGCGCGACATGGCCTTCCCGCGGCTGAACGCGTTTGGGTTGTGGCTCTTCGTGTTTGGTGCGCTGCTTCTTTACTACTCCTACATCGGCGCACAAGGGCTTTACGGCACCTCCGCGGCACCCGATGTGGGATGGTTCGCGTACGCACCACTGACATCACGCACCTACTCGCCAGGCAACTCCACGGACTACTGGATCCTCGGCATCATGGTGAGCGGTTTCGGCAGCATCACGACGGCGATCAATCTGATCGCAACGATTCTTGTCATGCGCTGCCCAGGCATGACCCTTCTGCGCATGCCGCTCTTTCCATGGATGATGCTCGTGACGAGCGTGCTTGTGCTGATCGCAGTGCCCGTCTTGACGGGCGCGCAGGCGATGCTGCTGCTCGACCGTTCGCTCGGCGCACACTTCTTTGACACGGAGCAGGGCGGCTCTGCCGTGCTCTGGCAACACCTGTTCTGGTTCTTCGGTCATCCGGAGGTGTACATCCTTGTGCTTCCGGCGTTCGGCTTCTTGAATGAGATCGTGCCCGTCTTCAGCCGCAAAGTCGTCTTCGGATACTCACTGATGGTCGCGGCGACCGTTGCGATCGGATTCATCTCGCTGGGTGTGTGGGCGCATCACATGTTCGCGCTTGGACTCTCGCCTGAACTCAATTCGTTCTTCGCCGCGTCCACATTCCTGATTGCGGTGCCCACGGGTATCAAGATCTTCACATGGCTGGGAACGATGATCGGTGGCCGCATCCACTTTGCAACGCCGATGCTCTTCGCGACGGGATTTCTGGCGATGTTCACCTTCGGCGGACTGACGGGCGTGATGCTCGCGGTGGTGCCCTTCGACTGGCAGTTGTCGGACAGTTACTTCGTTGTCGCGCACTTCCACTCTGTGCTCTTCGGCGGAACAGTGTTCGGGATTTTCGGCGCGATCTTCTATTGGTTCCCCAAGGCGACCGGCCGCATGCTGAACGAGCGGCTTGGACGCTGGTTCTTCTGGATCTTGTTCCTTGGTTTCAATCTGACCTTCCTGCCGATGCATGTGTCCGGCATCTTGGGCATGCCGCGCCGCATCTACACATTTCAGCCAGACCGCGGCCTCGATCTGTGGAACCTGCTCTCGTCCGCGGGCGTCGTGCTGCAGGCCGCTGCGATTGGGCTGTTCTTGTGGAATGTCGTTCACTCGCTGCTGCGTGGCAAGGTGGCAGGCAACAATCCGTGGAATGCTTGGACGCTCGAGTGGGCGACGAGCAGTCCGCCGCCCGATTGGAACTTCGATCGCATTCCGACCGTCGGCTCCGCACGCCCGCTCTGGGACGTTGCGAATCCGCAGGACCCTGACCCATCTCCGGAGGCGCGAGGATGACGCGCATCGCAGCAACACTGCCGACGATGCCGCATGTGTGGCGACCCGATCGGGCCAAGGTTGGCATCGTGTGTCTGATTCTGGTCGAGAGCTGCATCTTCCTGACCTTTGTTGTCGCCTACCTCTTCTTCATTGGCAAGAGTTCAAATGGTCCGCAGCCGCGCGATGTGCTTGATCTGGCGCCTGTCATCGTGAACTCGGTCGCGCTGCTGTCGAGTTCATGGAATGTGGTGATCGCCGTGCGTGCGCTCGAGCAGGGGCGAAGCGGCGCGTTCCTTGGATGGCTGCTTTGCACCGTGCTGCTTGGCGGATTCTTCGTCGCGGGCACCGCGCGCGAATGGAGCGGTCTGATGACGGAGGACCGTCTCTTCATCTCGACAAGTCTGTTCGGTACATCCTTCTACTCGCTCGTCGGGCTGCACTTGCTGCATGTGGTCGTCGGGTTGGTGCTGCTGTCGGGCATCCTGTTGCTCGGCATCGCGGGGCGAGTGCGGCAATCGCATGCGCACGCAGTCGACATGGTCAGTTGGTACTGGCACTTCGTCGATGCGGTCTGGGTCGTGGTGTTCGTGACCGTGTATGTGATCGGGCGCTGAGGCATATCCATGGCGGAACACACATCCACATCGAGCACGAATGAGTCAGCGCAGGATGGCGCCGACCGAGTGCCTTATGCAAAGGCGATCCCCGAGCCCACATCGGGACCGTTTGTCACTGCCGCGGGTGTCACACTGCTTGCCGCCGCGCTTGTGACGAACGGGTGGGTGTTGGCTTGCGGCGCAGTCATTCTTGTGGTCGGACTCGTCGTGTGGTTTCGCAGTGTGTTCCCGCAGGAGCGTCTCGAAGAGATTCCCGCGCGCGCACATGCGGCGCCTGAAGCGGACTTTCGAGTTCCTATGCGCGAAGTTCGCGAGCGTCCCACCT
>JBJTUC010000072.1:0-7466 GCA_046080505.1 Planctomycetota bacterium | reverse complement strand
AACAACCGCAAACCACCCGATTGCCTCAGTCACCAGTTCCCCGTCAATGTCGTGCTCTCTCCAAAGTTTCGGGATAGGTGCCAACAGCATCGGACGACCTCGGCCAAGCTTTCGCAAGGTGTGTGACTGCGTCCCAAATCTCTCAACATGCCCCGCTACCTTTCGGTATCCATGTGGTGCGTTGCTTCGGTCGAGGGAGTGGATCTTCCATCACGGTGCGAAAGGTCTACCGCAAATGAAACTCTCACGCTTTCGAGGGGTGTAGTCTGCGCTCGCACACATGTCGCCGTTCCCCTTCGCGTCCCTTCTTGCCCTTTTTGTCGTGGCAGGTGGTGATGACAACGACCCGTAGCGTGGTCAGGCACCTGTCTGGGCGGAAGTGATCGAGTGGAAAGTCGATCTTCAGATTGTCAAGAGTGCGGACCTTCGGCATGCGATCGATGCGACGGGTCTTCCATGGCGCGTTCGCGATGCGCGTACTCGAATCGAGATGCTGCTTGTTCCGCCGGTGGGCAAGTCTGCATCCCGTGATGACGCGAATGATCGAGAGACAGGTTCTTCTCCGAACGCACCGTTCTACCTCGGCCGCTTTGAGGTGACACAGCAGCAGTGGGCATGCCTGATGGAAGACAATCAGAGTTATAAGCGATGCGTGATGGGTGATCGAGCGATTCAAAGCGCGCTTGAAGAGAGTGGACTCACCGAAGGAGAGGCTGCCGATGTGTTGAAGCGCCATCCTGCAGTAGGACCACACGATGCTGTCTGCGGAGTGGAGTTCCCAGTCGCGGATGTATCGCGTGATGATTGCATGGACTACTGCAACCGAGGTGGGTTTCGTCTTCCAACAGAGGAGGAGTGGTGCGCGGCGGTCATGGTGGACGTGGCGTTCGAGCGGCAGGCAAAGCTGGATGATGTCGCGTGGCATCGGCATAACAGTGGGCTTGCACCCCATGCCGTTGGCGGCAAGATGGCATCCATCTTGGGATTCCACGACCTGCTTGGCAATGTGTGGGAGTGATGCGCACCGCCGAAGCCATCAAGCGGGCAAACCGATGTGACAGTGGACAAGGATGGACGCGTGCGTTCCAAAGCGGGAACTCGCGGCTCTTTGCGCGGCGGCAGTTGGTTCACGCGGGCTGCAACATGCGGGATCGGCAGCCGAATCGTCTTTGACGCCATGTTCCCCAATACGACATTCGGGCTACGCGTCGCGCGCGACCCATAGCGCTGCTCGAACGCACAACTTGGGCTCAGCCGAGGGCGCTCAACTCCACGCGCTCAACAGAGTCGAGAGATCGGAGCCGTCGACCGAGCCACTGTTGTCAAGGTCGCCACTGCCTGAGTTGCCCCAATTGCTCAGCAAAGTGGCAAGGTCTTGACCGTCCACCGACCCGTCGCCGTTGATGTCCGCTGGGTTCGATGGCACTGATGGTCCCCGCACCGTGAATGTCACGCTGCCCGGCGTTCCCGTACGGAACAGGCCAAGCGTTGCAGTGACATCAGCGGGTGGTCGCGCCGAGTCGAACCAGAAGGTGTACGCAGTCGCGAACCGAAGTGCATTCGCATTGGCGTTCTGAGCAGCGGTCTGCGTTGACCAAGTCACAGCACCGCTTGCCGACGATGAAGTCCAGTCCACGCTCGAGAAGGGGTCGCCCGAGTGGTAATGAACATCGCGGAATCCGATGCCTGTGGCTTGCGCGCCGCTCGGCAGGGGCACGCTGAACGACTGCCCGCTTCGATGGCTGTTCATATTGAAAATCGCATAGTCGTAGTGCCAAGTCCCGTCGCCGTTGTCGCGCGCCGAACTTCCGATCACGAAGCGGCCATCGCTCGGTACATCGACATGTGTCACTTGCACGGTTGGCACGAAAGTCTTCCACGCATCAATCGGGTTCTTCTGCTGGAATGTGTTGCCTGTCGGTGTCAGTGTGTAGGCGCCGCTCGAGAGCGCACCAACGGTCATCTGTCGCCAAGAGCCATTGTTGTTGTCGGTGCCGGCAGCCGCATCGCCTGGGTGGATGTACTGCGCCTCCACAAAGTAGACAGCTCCGTCATTCTGGGCCGGATCGAGATCCGTTGAGACGACATTGATGCGGCGCCCGATCGTTGCTGGCGCCGATGGCATGCCCGAGTTGTACGGGCACGGGTGAAATCCAGTCGCTGCATTCACTTCGTGGCGCGCACCGAGTCCACTCTGGCTGCCGTTCAGACTGGCGGAATATGGATCGGAGCAGCCCACGCCGAGAAAACTGCCGCTGCTTGACGCTTGGCAGGTGCCGCAGAGTGTTCCTTGGAGTGCCGTGAATCCATGCTTGCCCCAACCCATGCCGAGATGCTCGAGGCGGTTGGCCTTGACACGGAAGATGTTCTGCGTGATGAACGGGTGCTGGTTGCTTGATCCGCAGGAGGACCATGTGAGTTGTGCGCCACCGATGTTGCAGCTGGTGGTTCCCACGGCGTATGCCATGGTGGTCACACTTCCTGTCGTGACGCCGCCGTACTTGGAAATGTCGGGAAGGGCTCCAACAATGACATCGCTGACTGCCGAGCCGCTCGTGCCGCTCGCAGCAAGATTCACGGAGCCGATGCCGCCGTCATTTGTGTTGTAACCGCCAACCGCGACTCGGTAGGTCGTGCCTGCGGTCAGGCTGCGCGTGACGGTCGACTGTTGACCGCATCCATCATCGTCGCATGCCACCGGTACCAAGTTGCTGCCGCAGGCAGTGAACACGGCGAGGCGTGTATCCCAGTTGCTCGCACCGCATGTTGAGATGGTGTACACGCCGGTCGTGGCGGGGGTGAATGAGAAGTAGTTCACCTTGAAGATCGTGTGGGCGCCACAACCAACGGCGCTTGCCACGGTCAGGCTTGCTGTCGCACTCGAGGTGTCGAAGGAGTTGCTGCCAATCACGAGCGACGGCGCGGTCGAGCAAGAGGTTCCGCCGCCCGCGACTCCGCCCTCGTCGCCGCGCCGCGCGATGGCGGGCGTCTCAAGTGAGGCGAAATAGGTTCCGGCGCAGGCGGCCGAAAGCACCAACGCGAGAGTGGTTCGAGATGATTGGTTGGGCATCCGTCGTTTCTCCAGAGCGAAACTTTGCGAACCCATTCAGGCGTGCGCCGACGCCCGCCTGAGCGGTTCGTTACATGATGCCACAGATTTCAGACGCCCGCTGCCAGAGCTAGCGAAATCAACCCAAAAACTGAAGCGTTCACCCTGCGCCACGCCGCGCATTTTGCGTTCGCACCGCAGAGCGGGGAGGTCAAGTTGAACGGCGGTTTAGACTCACGACCCCTTGGCAGCGCCGTCGACGACCACCCTCTGGAAGACACGACTTGCGGGTCTCGCCTGCGCGGTAGCCATTTTGACAATGCTCGCGCCGACGCAGCCGCGGCAACAGGCGGTGAATCCCTCGTGGGGACTCGTGATAGAGGCAGCGCCCGATGCAGCGATGGTGACGGACACAGCGGTTCGAGATGCCGTAATCAAGTCGGGGCTTCCTTGGAAGGTTCGCCACCTGTCGACGGGGATCGAACTGGTCTTGGTACCCGCTGGGCGCTTTCGAATGGGTGCATCAAGCGGCGACCCGAGTGTGGTGAAGGCGGAGTCACCGCCGCACGAAGTGGTGATCTCGAAGCCGTTCTACATCGGGCGCACGGAAGTGACGCAGGGACAGTGGCAGTCCGTCATGGGCAGCAATCCCAGTCGATTTCAGGCCGCGTTCTTTCGAGAGGAAGCGGAGCAGCAGCGCAGTGCGGCTGTTGCGCGGATCACTGAGAGCGGTGCGACGAAGCAGGAAGCGGAGGCGAAGCTGGGGCCGCGACCGATCTGGATCGATGACACGAATGACTTTCCACTTGAGTCGGCGCCTTTCGCCGAGGTGGAGGCGTTTTGCACAAAGTCTGGCTTGAAGCTGCCGACTGAAGCGCAGTGGGAGTACGCATGTCGAGCTGGCAGCACTGCCCCAACTTTCGGACCGCTCGAATCAATTGCGTGGTGTGGCGCAAACAGCGGCGACCGCACGCACGCGGTGGCAACCGCTGCGCCCAACGCATTTGGACTTCATGACACGCTTGGCAATGTTTGGGAGTGGACCGCCGATCTGTACATCCCCAACGCGTATGCGCAGCGAGGCGCAAGCAGCGCTGATCCGATGGTCACGGGCCCTGGTCCACGCGCTGTGCGTGGCGGCAACTGGCTGAGTCTGCCGAAGACTTGCCGGGCGTCCTGTCGAATTCCTGCAGCAGAGGTGCGCATCCCGCGCATCAGTTCGGAAGACAGAACGATGGGCGAGACAGAAGGTGCCCCCAAGTATCCAGCGTACGGATTCCGCGTGGTTTTGGAGCCGTGAGTTCGACAACGATCACCCGAGAACCAATCATGCTCGCATCGAATGCAACCCAACGGATGTCCGCCAGTTTGTTTGGCTCGTTGATCCTCACCGCCTGCGCAACGACAGGTACGGGAAGCGGCACCGCAGGATCATCGATGCGCTCGTCGTCGATGTCCTGGGCCGAGGTGGTGGAGCGCGCTCCGAACGCAGACATCATCACCGATGCGGAGTGGCGGCAGCGCATCCGTGCAACAGGCTTGCCGTGGCGCGTTCGAGATCGTGTGAGTGGAGTGGAAATGCTGTTGGTGCCTCCTGGCGAGTTTGTGATGGGCATGAGCCCTGGTGACACCGATGCGATGGAAGATGAGCGACCTGCGCATGTCGTTCGGATAACGAAGCCCTACTACCTCGGGCGAACCGAACTGACGCAGGGGCAGTGGACTTCGGTCATGGGATACAACCAGAGCTTCTTTCAGGACGTGAACTATCGGATCATCTCCGAGCAAGAGGCTCCAAGGCGCGTGGCGACACTCATGCTCGGAGGAATGACGCGTGAAGAGGCGGAGCGTCAGGCGGGCGCGGGAACACTTGAGGAGACGGGCGCATCGCAGTGGCCGCTTGAGACAATCACCCCGGATGAACTTCGCCCGTACCTGCTCAAGACGGGGCTTCGCTTACCGACCGAGGCGGAGTGGGAGTATGCGTGCCGCGCCGGCATCCGTGCGCAGCGCTACGGAGAAATCGATGCGATCGCGTGGTATGCAGGGAATGCCAACGGCAGGACATATCCAGTCGGCCAAAAGGCTGCGAACGCGCTTGGTTTCCATGACATGATCGGCAATGTTTGGGAGTGGTGCTCGGACTGGTACTCGGATGCGTACTACGGCGACTGCGAGAACGGAGCAACCGATCCGCAGGGCCCGGGCGAAGGCAAGCCCGCGTACTTCCGCGTGGCACGCGGCGGATCTTGGGATCATGTTGAAAAAAACTGCCGTGCCTCCTACCGCCAGAACCACTACATGCCCGACCCGCGTGTGACGGACTTCGGGGTGCGCCTGGCGCGTGATCCATGATCCGTTCCCCCTGGCAATCCGCGTCCAAGTCTGCATCTGAGTCTGTTCCTCACACTTGCATCTGGAGGATTTCGAATTGAACACCGCACCTGATCGAAAGTCGCGCTGGTTCCTGCTCGCACCGCTCGCTCTTGCTCCCGTCATGTGGGCGGTTGCGGGACAGACCACGACCACACCAAGTCCATCCAAACCCTCAGCCGTTTCGCAGGTGATGCCTGCACCTTCACCACCTCCTGCTCAGCAATCGCAGAGCGCTGCGCTTGAGGCTGCGAAAGCGGAGCAGGCGCGGATGGGGGGATTGATCGCCGCTGTCTCGGGGGGCAAGAACATTCCCGTGAACGCATGGGCGGAGATCATCGAAGCCGAGTGTGATGCGCGCGTGGTGACGGATGAAAAACTTCGTGCAGCCATGAAGGCCACAGGGCTGCCGTGGCGCGTTCGCGAGAAGATCACGGGCATTGAGATGCTGCTCATTCCGCCTGGGCAATTCGTGATGGGAATGAGCGTGGGTGATGATGGCGCGAGCAGTGATGAGCGCCCCTCGCACGAGGTGATCCTGACGAAGCCGTTCTATGTCGGACGAACGGAAGTGACTCAGGAGCAGTGGACGCGCATCATGGGTTGGAACGAGAGCTACTTCCAAGACTTCAACTTCGAGACGATTCCCGCAGAGGACCGTGAGCAGCGGATCTTGGAACTGATCGAGGCGGGATACACGCGGCAGCAGGCTGAGGAAAAAATCGGTCCAGTCCTGATGAATAAAGTGGAGACGGCGACATGGCCCGTGGAAACGGTGGAGCCAGACTCGATCGAAGTGTTTCTGAGTAAGGCGGCGCTTCGTCTGCCGACGGAAGCGGAGTGGGAATACGCTTGCCGTGCGGGGACGATCACTTCTCGCTACGGCGATCTCGATGTCATCGCGTGGCATTCGGGGAACTCAGAAGGGCGCACGCACCCGGTCGGCGCAAAGTTGCCGAATGGATTCGGTCTGTACGACATGATCGGCAATGTGTGGGAGTGGTGTTCGGATTGGTACGGAAGCGACTACTACAGGAACTGCGAACTCGGCGCGACGGACCCGAAGGGACCGGGGCCAGGCCCATTCCGTGTACTTCGAGGGGGCTCGTGGGATCACCAAGGAGATAAGTGTCGTGTTTCCTTTCGTTTGAATCACTTCATGGGGGATCCACGCGTCACAGACTTTGGGTTCCGAGTGGCGCGAACGCCATAAGACTCCATGCGAAAGCAGCCATTGCAGCTTCTGATTGCCGTCGCGTGTGTCGGTCTGATGTGCGTGAGCGCACACGCTTTGGCTGTGCCGCAGTCGCCTCCGACTGATGCCTCAGACTTGCAGCGTGCCATCCGCGAGATAGAAGCGCTTCGATCGCGGTTGGACGCATTGGAGTCGCGGCATCAGACGGACCTGGAAGCACTGGAGCGACGGCACGATGCGGAATTGACTGCGCTTCGGAACTCGCAAGGCGACCGCTGGCTCTCGCAGGAGCGGGCGGCAGAAATCCGAGAAGTCGTGCGCGAAGTGATGTCCGATGCGGCCGCGCGAGGGCAGCTGCAGACCGGCCGCGTTCTGGCACAGCTGGAGAATGGGAACTTCGCCATTCGCTCGGAGGATGGAAATTTCCTCCTCAACATCGGAGGACAGATTCAGGCTAGGTATTCCTACAACTATCAGGGTCCCGAGAATCAGGCGGAGCAAGCCGAGTGGAGCCTCTACGGTTTTGGGCTTCGCCGAGTAAACCTCATCTTTCGTGGGCATGTGCTTGATCCAAGTTGGACTTACCGCGTTCAGATGAACTTCACTCAAAACAATCCGACATATCAGGGGCCGGATCAATTTCAGCAGACGGTCAATGGCGCAGTCCTCGATATGGCGTTCATTCGCAAGGATCTGGGTGATGGATTCGGTTTAATGATGGGACAGTGGCGTTCGCAGTACAACTACGAAGAGGTGGCTTCATCGAGGCATCAGCAGTTCGTCGAGCGATCGATGGTGAACCAGTACTTCACCACGAAGTTCATTCAGGGCGTGCAATTGGAGTACGGC
>JBJTUC010000071.1:0-5279 GCA_046080505.1 Planctomycetota bacterium | reverse complement strand
CTCCCGCGCCAGCGGCGGCGGAAGTCCCTTCGCCAACACCACCTCCCGCGCCAGCGGCGGCGGAAGTCCCTTCGCCAACACCACCTCCCGCGCCAGCGGCGGCGGAAGTCCCTTCGCCAACACCACCTCCCGCACCAGCGGCGGCGGAAGTCCCTTCGCCAACACCGCCTCCCGCGCCAGCGGTAACCATGCCAACCGTTCCTTCGGCGCCGACCGTCAAGTTCACATTTGTCGGAGTCGATGCCCGCGAACAGATGGCGCTCGATGTGATTGCGCGTGCGGCATCAAGCGACGCTGCGATCCTGCGCTCCCATGCGCTCGAGGCACTTCAGACGAGGCCTGAGGCACTGGCGGAGGTGGCATGCAAACTGCTTGGCGATCCAAGTCCGGGCGTTCGATTCGCTGCAGCAGTCACGATCGGCAGAAAGCGGATCGAGCGATGCAAGACGCTGCTCGAGCCGCTGATGCTCGACGCGAGTCCATCCGTGCAGGCGTCGGCGCTCTTCGCGCTCGCACGCCTCGGACAGCGCATGGATCTCAGTCCACTTTTGCGCCTGGCGATGAGTGAGGATCCGGAGACCCGTTCGAATGCCTTCTTTGTGCTTGGAGAACTGCGTAATCCTTCGGCGATTCCGCTGATTGAGGCTTGTATAGGTCGGCCGCTTCGAACTGCGGACGAGGTGAGGACGCGCATCGTCGAATTGCAAGCTGCCGAGGCGATGTGCAAGATGGGCGACTATCGGCAGTACGATCCGATCCGCGCGGCGCTGTTTGCACCGAGTGAGCAAGCCGAGTTGATCGCGCTTGCGTGCCAGATGGTTGGCGAGGTGAACGACCGAGGCGCGCGCGGCAGCCTGATCGGCATCTGGAATGGTCGAGGATCCATGGAACGCCCGATGGAGATTCGGCTGTTGACGGGGACTGCGCTCGTACGGATCGGCGAGCCAAACCTGGAGCCGATTTACCTGCTTTGCATGAAGGCGATAAAGGATCCAAGCGGCTCGATTCGGGCGCAAGCTGCCTCCACGCTCGGGTGGATCGGTGGTGCGCGCGCCGCTGATGCAGTTGCACCGCTCATGCAGGAAGCCGACAGCTTGGTGTCGATCTCAGCAGCGGCGGCGTACTTGCGTGCCACGGCAAAGCCTGCGGATGCGCCGCCTATGAACGAATCGGTTGATTCGGCGGCTCGGGCGCGCTGAAGCGTTGACATCAAGGGGTTTTCCAAGTAAAAAATACGGGTTCGTTTCGGTCTCGGGACAGCACCATCTTGGTCTGCAACCGCGGTCGGCGCTCTTGGGTTTGCCTCTGGCTCGACGGTGATGTCGCACCAAGCAGTATCCAAGGTGGACTCGTTGAAGCGACACCGCGTTCGGCATTCTCTTGCAAGGTCAACCTCGTGCACATTCTCACAAAAGTCTTTGTTGTTCTTGTATCGCTTCTCGCGGTCGCCATCGTGCCGCTTGCTGCTGTGCAGTCGAGTAACCAAGCTGCGCTGCGACAGCAAGTCAAGGATGCGGAGACGAAGGTTGCCGCATCTCGCAACGAACTCGAGACGGAACGAGCGCTTCGTACAAAGGCAGAGAGTGATGCGGCCCTTCAGATCAAGGATCTCGATGCGGAGAAGGGGCGGCTTCAGGCTGAACTGGCGCAGGGCATGGCGAAGAGCCGAACCGTGGACAGTGAGTTGGCGCAGGCCAAGATTCGACTTGCGAGCCTCGAGCAATCGCTCGCAGTCGTGACCGATGGTGATCGCGCGAAGATGGAACTCATCAAGACCATCAGCGAGGAGTTAGACAAGCAGCGCACGTCGCTTACCGACTGTGAGCGCATGAAGATCGATGTGGAGCAGAAGTATGGGAAGACGGAGAGCGATCTGCGCATGGCGCAAGAGGCACTCGGGGACCTGCGCGAGCAGGTCGCATCCCTTTCGAGCTCGAAGGCGAAGTCTGATCAAGTTGTGCAGGCGTTCACAGCGCGTTTCGGACCGGCCGAGCAGGAGCAGCAGGCTTCAGCATCCATGCCGGTCGCGGAGGTAGCTGATCGAAACGTGGCCGCGAAGATCGTGAACGTGCGCCGAACGGATGGTGGCGTCTACGCGGAGATTGACGCGGGGAGCCGTGACGGTGTGAAGGTCGGTTGGGTGATGACCATCGGAGACGGCTCGCGTTTCATCGGCAAACTCCAAATCACCTCGGTGGATGTCAACAAGGCGGTTGGCACGGTCGAGATGGAAGATCCTGCGGGTCGCGGCGCGGTTCGTGCTGGTCAGAAGGTGACGATTCGTAAGGGACAGTGACGCTCACGGCGGTCTCCGAAGGACATACAAGGACGCAAATGGCATTCCTCGGCATAGGCAAGAAGTCTCCAAAGAAGTCCGCTGCTACGGCGGATGTGACTGGGGATGCCGCGCCAGTCGAATTCGGCGAGGCAGTCACCCCAACCGTGACCCCCGAGAAGCGGGGACTCTTTGGGCGAAAGAGCAAGGCTGTCCCCGACAAGTCGGCCAAGGCCAAGGCCAAGGTTGAGAAGACCAAGCCAACCGCAGCTGCCAAGGAGCGCAAGGCAGGCGGGGAACTGAACATCTACACGGGCGTTCTGGCCGCTGCGGCTGTCGCGCTCTTGGTAGGTTGTGCGCTGATTGCGCTCGACAACTTGGCGGGAGTAGAAGGGACTGCACAGGAAGGCAATCCGATCGGAACGATTCCGTCGCGCTAGCGTCGGAGGGCGAGAAACCCAATGGCCAAGGAGGTGGCCGCACATGACACTTGACAAGATGATGAGTTGGTTCAGCGTCGACATGGGGATCGACCTTGGGACATGTAACACGCTGGTGTGTGTCCGAGGCGAGGGCATCGTTCTCAACGAACCCTCGGTGGTGGCGGTACGAAAGGGCACGAATCAAGTGCTCATGAATGGTGCAGCGGTCGGATTCGCCGCGAAGGAGATGCTTGGGCGAACGCCGGGCTCCATCCAAGCGATTCGCCCCCTGAAGGATGGTGTCATCTCGGATTTCGAGATCACCGAGGCGATGCTGAAGTACTTCATTCAAAAGGTGATGGGACGAAGCCGAATCTTTGGGCCTCGTGTCGTCATCTCGATTCCGTCGGGCATCACCGCGGTGGAGAAGCGCGCGGTGCTCGATAGCGCAGAGCGTGCGGGCGCGCGAAAGGTCTTCCTACTCGAGGAACCCATGGCAGCGGCGATGGGAGCGAAGCTGCCATTCGACGATGCGGTCGCGAGCATGGTGGTCGATATCGGCGGAGGTACCAGCGAGATCGCCATCCTGAGTTTGGCCGACATCGCCAAGGCATCGAGCTTGCGCGTGGCTGGCGACGACTTTGATGAGTCCATCATCGTGCACCTCGAAGAGAAGCGTGGACTGCGCGTTGGTGAGCAGACCGCTGAACAGATCAAGATTCGAATCGGAAGCGCTTGGCCTCTTGAGCAGGAACTGGCCATGAAAGTCCGTGGGCGAGATGTTTCGACGGGGCTGCCGCGGCAGATCGAGGTCAACTCGGTCGAGGTTCGTGAGGCACTGTCGGAACCGCTGAAGAAGATCTGTGACGAGGTCGTCAAGACGCTGCGCGAGGCTGACCCGGAACTTGCTGCCGACCTCTGCAACCCTGATTTGCCTCACAACGGCATCACGGTGGCCGGCGGTGGCGCACTGCTTCGCGGCATCGACAAGTTGTTCGCCAATCGCACGGGACTCGTTGTGAAGATCGCCGAGGATCCACTGACGTGCGTTGCCCGTGGCACAGCGGACTACCTCGAGAATCTGGAGCAGTACAAGTCCATCCTCGAGTCCAACGTCGAGGAACTTTGATCGGGCGCTGCTCGCGCGACTGAGAGGGGCCACCCTGCGTGCGCCGCATTCCGCCGATCGTCATCGCCGTTGCGTTCGTGATGCTGCTTGGCGTGATGCCCGCGCGTTGGGTCGCGCCATGGTCTTCAGATCTTTCGGCCGTGTTGTGGGTTCCGCTTTCGCCTCTTGCACACGCAGGAACGTCCGTCCGCCTTTGGCTTCGGCCAGGCAACGGTGCTTCGCGAGAGGCTGATGCGAGTGTTGTGGAGGAGCGCGATCGTTTCCGCGGTCTCTGGCATGCTGAGCAGATCAAAGTGCAGGAACTGGAGAAACGCCTGCGTGCCTACGAGGTGGCGGCAAAGACTTCGCGCGACGGGAATGCGAGGTTCGCTGCGGCATCGGTCCTGACTCGGAGTGCCAGTGGCGGTGGCTTTGCGCTGAAACTCAACTGTGGATCGCGGTTCGGAGTTGCTGCGGGTGATGTGGTGCTCTTTGGCGGGGATGCAATCGCGGGGCGCATAGCGCCTGAAGTCGGCGTTGTCACGAGTACCGTTGTTTCAGTCGCAGATCGTGCCTCGGGCAGAGTGGACGCTTACATCACGCCCGCAGCACAGGAAGGCGCCAAACGCGCCGAGTCGATTTCAGTGCAGGTGGTACCGGACGGGCGTGGGCAACTCCGAGCGGACATTGATCTTGGTTCCGCCGTGGCGCCGGGCGACATGGTTCGTGTCCGGGACGCAGCATGGCCGCAGGGTGCTCAGGGGATGCGGATCGGAGTGGTTCGCGAAGTCCGAAGAAAGGATGCGCAGCCGCTTCGCGGAGAAGCCATCATCGATCCCGCGGTGGATGGCGCCAGTGTCGGCGAGGTAGTTGTTCGGGTGTCGAATGGTGGGACACCATGAGGTGGGCTCCCGCGCTTGGAGTGCTCTTGGTGGCGCTTGTCTTGGATGTGTCGTTCATGGGTGTGCTTGAGCTTGGAGGGGTTACGCCGCGTCTGGTCTGTGTGGTTGTGGCGTTTGCATCGATGCAGGCTGAGCCTGGCGCAGCCCGCTGGTATGCGCTGTTGGCAGGGCTGCTTGTGGATGTTTCGGAACCGTCGATGGCTGGGCCTCGCGCGCCGCTTTACATGATTGCGCCCTGGACGCTTGGCGTTTTCTTTGGTTCGGAGGCGGTGTTGTCCTTTCGCGGCGTTGTTGTGCGGAAGAATCCGCTTTCGCTGGGTGTGCTGGCATGTGTGCTTGCGTTGTCGGCAGGACTGCTTTGGACGGCATGGTGGGCGCTGCGTTCGTGGTATCCAGATTCGCCCGCGCCATGGGGGAGTGGTAGTGCGCTTGGTGAGTTTGGCACCCAGATGCTGATGGCAATGTCGACGGGCGTTTGCGCTGTACCCGTCGGTTGGCTGTTGCTTCGAAGCAGTGCTCTGTGGGGATTCCCCTCCGTCATCAGTCGGCAGCGTGGTGGCGGACAGGCGCGG
>JBJTUC010000070.1:0-35843 GCA_046080505.1 Planctomycetota bacterium | reverse complement strand
CTTGATCTCCTCGCGCACGAGCCAGTGCGTCAGCAGCGTGCGGTCGGGCGCGTACCAGCGCGTGCCAGCCGAATCCACGAGCGTGCCAACAGGAATGTGATGTCGAGCCACCCACTGGCTGGCCGCGTGCCCCACATGCCGCGCGCGGTCCGCAAGCGCAGCGGGAATGCGCGCATCGAAGGACTGGGCGATCCGCACTGCAGCCCAGTGCGCATGGTCCCAAGTCGGTCCATCGCGCAGCATCGTGGCGAGCGTCTCGCGCGGGAGATTCAGCAGTGCAAGGAACGCCAACTTCTGTCGGTACATCTGCTCCGCAAGATCGGGAGCCGGATCGAATGTCGCGAGCATGTCGTCGACACCGACGAACTCGTCGCCCGCGAGATCACTATGGCGTCGCAGCGTGCGGCGCATTTCGTACAGATGTCCGTGGACCTGCTCAAGCGCAGACTCGAGGCGTTCCACAAGCCGGTCGAGATCGGCGCCCGCCGGCACGAAGCGCTCGGTACAGAAGGACTGGAACTGCGCGGGCGTTCCATCGCACTCCTGCCAGCGCACCGCGACTTGTCGCACGCCGCGTTCGATGCGACTTCGCTCGCCGTCGCCGTGCCGCTTCAACAGGTCCGCCACGACTGCCGCTGATTCCGCGCTAAGTTGCTCCATCGCATCATTGTCGCGGGGCGGAGTATCCAAGACAACTGCACTATTCTCGCCGCATGACCCGCTTCTCTCGCCGCTCGCCTTCCGCGCGCACGATTTCAGTGCTGCTCGCCATGCTGTTGTCGCTGCCGATCGCGCTCGTGACGCCCTCATGCCAGACGCCAGATCAGGGCAGATTCTCGCAACTACGCAAGGGCATGCAGGACTGGGAAGTGATGACGCTGCTTGGCAAGCCGTCGTCGAAGACGGCGGCAGTCACGGGGAAGGACGGCAAAGTGGTTTCGCCTGCCTCCTGGAACTACGGCGACAACCTGTCCACGCTCGCATCGGGAACGATGTTCAAGGATCAGCCGCCGCCAGAAAATGTCTGGTCGGTCTTCTTCGGATCCGACGGGCGCGTCAGCGGATGGCGAACGCCAAACTGGAAAGAGTGACCGCGCGCGTCAGACGGCCGCGGCCATCTTCTGAGCCTTCTTGCGCGCGTCCTCGAGATTGCCGACATACATGAACGCGCTCTCGGGCAGATCGTCCGCTTCGCCCGCGCAGAGGCGCTCGAAGCTGTCGATCGTGTCCTCGAGCGTGCAGGTCACGCCAGGCAGTCCTGTGAACACTTCCGCGACATAGAACGGCTGTGAGAGGAAGCGCTCGATCTTGCGCGCGCGCGAGACGGTGAGCTTGTCCTCTTCCGACAGTTCATCGACGCCGAGGATGGCGATGATGTCCTGCAGATCCTTGTACCGCTGCAAGATGCCCTGCACACGGCGCGCGATGCGATAGTGGCGATCGCCAACGACCTGCGGATCGAGAATGCGGCTTGTCGACGCGATTGGATCGACGGCGGGGTAGATGCCCTTCTCGGCGATGCGGCGTTCCAAGTTGATGAACGCATCGAGATGGCTGAAGGTGGTGGCGGGCGCAGGATCGGTGTAATCGTCGGCAGGCACATAAATCGCCTGCACGGAGGTGATGGCACCCTGACGCGTGGAAGTGATGCGTTCCTGCATCGCACCCATCTCGGTCGAGAGCGTCGGCTGATATCCCACGGCGCTCGGCATTCGTCCGAGCAGCGCGCTCACTTCCGATCCGGCCTGCGTAAAACGGAAGACATTGTCCACGAAGAGCAGCGTTTCCTTGCCAGACTTGTCGCGGAAATTCTCCGCCATGGTGAGCGCGGAAAGTCCCACGCGAAGACGCGCGCCTGGCGGCTCGTTCATCTGGCCGAACACCATCGCGACCTTGTCGAGCACATGGCACTTCTTGCCGCTTGCGTCGAAGTACTCGGCCTCCTGCATTTCACGCCAGAGATCGTTGCCTTCACGGGTTCGTTCACCGACGCCAGCGAACACCGAGTAGCCACCGAAGTTTCGCGCGATACGCGCGATCATCTCTTGAATCACGACGGTCTTGCCGACGCCCGCGCCGCCGAAGAGGCCGATCTTGCCACCGCGCACGAACGGGCAGAGAAGATCGATCACCTTGATACCTGTGGCGAGCACTTCGGTCTTGGGGTTGAGGTCAGTCAGCGTCGGCGCGAGGCGGTGGATCGGCGCGCGCTCGGTCGTGTTGACGGGCCCACGCTCATCGACGGGCTGGCCGAGCAGATTGAACACGCGCCCGAGGACTGCTTCACCCACGGGAACGCTGACGGGCGCGCCTGTGTTGATGCACGCGTCGCCGCGGCGAAGTCCGTCGGTCGATGCGAGCGCCACGCAGCGAACCACGCCGCCACCGAGATGCTTGGCGACTTCGCCCACGAGCGTCGACTTCGTTCCACGCAGCGTGAAGTCGATCGTCACGGCGTTGTAAATCTCGGGCATCGCGTTTTCGGCGAAGCGCGCGTCGAAGGTCGATCCGATCACTTGGGTGACAACGCCAGTATTGGAAGTGGACATGGTGTTCGCAGGGGTTTCGAGGCTTGATCTCGGGCAACTTCTTGGGGGCTCGAGAGGATATCCGCAGCACGCCATCGCGTCCACGAAGGGGGCGCTTACCGAAAGCGGATCAGGCGAGCCGAAGCCCGCCATGCGAGCGCTGCATCAGGCCGGGCACGGGCAGCGTGGTCACAAGCAGTTGAACGCCCTGCGGCCCTGCGATCGCCTCCCACGGCGGCGATTCCGCGGGAATCACGATCGTGCCACCTGCGCGCAGCGGCCGTGCAAGCGTGGGAATGCGCACTTCGCCGGCGAGCACGGTCCACGAAATCGGCACGCCCGCGGTGCCATGTTCAATCGTGGTATTCGCGCGAACCGACCAGCGTTCCACATCGAAGTAGTCCGTGCGAACAAGCCCCGTGATCGCGATCCGCTCGCCCGCAAGCGCCGGCTGATGCGGTGGTGCATCGAGCAGATCAATCTGCTGTTCATCGCCGAGCAGAAGGCACTCGATCGCCTGCTCGATGTGCAGCGGACGCGCAGGGTCGTTGCGCCCCCAATCCCACACGCGGAAGGTGGTGTCGCTTGGCGTCTGCACTTCAGCCACGAGCGTTCCAGCCCCGAGCGCGTGGCAGATACCAGACGGCAGCCAGAAGCAGTCGCCTGGGCGTGCGGGGACTCGGATCATCGCGTCGAGAAGTGTGTCGTCGAGGATTCTGCGGCGCAGCGCATCGCGATCGACCGATGGATCGATGCCGCGGTAGATGACCGCGCCTGGTTCGGCATCGAGCACCAACCACATCTCGCTCTTCATGTGCGTGTCTGGATTACGGTGCGCGTAGGCGGCATCTGGATGAACCTGCACCGAGAGATTTTCGGCTGCATCGAGCAGCTTCACGAGCAGCGGGAAACACCCATCGCCCGCAGAACCAGTCTTCGCCTGTCCCATCAGACTTCGGCGCAGCGGCGGCGCAGAAAGAAGATCCGAGAGGCAGTTGCCTTCATGCGGGCCCGCAGCAATGCGGCTTTTGCCATCGAGGATTGTTGGCGGAAGATCCGCCAACAGCCATGCCTCGCCGATGCTGCCGCGCGCCCGTGCTCGTTCGTAGGCAACCGCGGCAGGATCGCTCGCGGCAAGCCACTTCCCGAGCCGATCGCCACCCCACACGCGGTGGCGGAAGACGGGGTTCAGCAGCAGCGGGGGGATCATGCGGCAACCCTGCCGAGCTAGATCACCATGCCAGTGATCGTTCCCTCGAACACGAGTTTGTCGCCAACAACGCCCTGCGCCTTGCTGATGAAGCGGCGGCGATTGAACTCGACCTCTTGGGAGAGCAGCAGAAGGCGGTCGCCGGGAAAAACCTGACCGCGAAAGACCACATCATTGCAGCGGGTAAACCCAAGGAACCCGTTCGCCCGCCCAAGCCTTGTATGCAGCAGGCTGCACATCTGCGCCGCGGCTTCGATCATGAGTACTCCAGGGAAGATCGGGCGCCCTGGAATGTGCCCCTCCACCCAGAACTCATCGTGGCGTATCAGGCGCTCGCCGACCGCGGCGGTTCCGTCCGGGGCGATCCAGATGACCCGGTCGATCATCCGCATATGCCCAGTCTGCGGCAGGTACTTATCGACCTCTTTCTTGTCGCAAAGTGTCGCGGTGAGATCGATCTTGTCGATGGGGAGAAGTAGGTCGGCAGCCATTTCGTGCTTCTGGAACCGCAACAAGATAGCAATCCGTTACCATTTAGGCATTCCAAGGAGGAACTCACCCATGATCATGAACAGTTATGAGGAACTCGTGCGCATTGTGAACGCTGCCCGTGAGGACATCGAAAAGGCGCATGGCGGCAACCGCGCGGCTGGAACGCGCGCGCGCAAGCACATGCAGACGGTGCGTGCGGCCGCACAAGAGGTTCGCAAGGCGATCCTCGCGGGCCGTGAGCAGCCGCCGACAGCCTGATCTTCGGGGTGCCGCGGACGCGTGGCCCGCTTTCGGCTGATCGGCTTGGAGCGCAAGTTTGCAGGGGTGAACGGGGTTCTTTTGAAAGCCTTTGTGCATTCACTTTGGGCGCTGCGGCATAGTTGTCTTGCGTCATAGCCTCACGCTCATGCAGGCAGCGGACTCCAAGTTTGCGGCGGAAGTGCAAGCGTTGCTCGCTCAGGGCTACGCACAGCGCGCGCTTGAGATCGCTGATCGCTGGTGCGGCAAGTCGCGGCAGCAGGTGGGCGCATGGCTGGCGCGGGCGAGTGCGAATTCAAGACTGGGTCGAGTCGATGCGGCTGACCGCGATCTCGAAGTGGCGGCGCGGATCGCTCCAACGGATGATCGAGTGTTCTTTCTGCGGGGGCTGTCGGATCAGCAGCTTGCTCGACTTGATGCATCCATCACGCGCTTGCGCCCGCTGACCGAACGGTTTGGTCCCTATGCGACGGAGGCATGGATGGGGCTTGCCGACAGTCTGTGGGTTGCGGGTCGTTACGCGGAGCTCGCCGAAGAGGTGGCACGAGCTGGTCCGTGGAAGTCTGATCCTCGCCACGCGCTTCATGCAGCGCGCTGCATCTCGCGTACAGACCCTGCGCGCGCCGTTTCGGAACTCGCTGCGGTTGCGCAGTCGCAAGTCGCGCCGAGCGTGAGGCGCCTTGCTGGCTTCGATGCGGTTCGTCTGCTCGATCGCCTTGGGCGATATCGGGATGCCTTCGATCTCGCGCAGAAGACGCACGCGCAAACGGGATTGCCGTTTGATCTGGATGCGTTTCTCCAGCCAGTACTCGATGAACGACAGCGTTCGGTGAGGAAGGCGCCGCGTGCGCAGCCGCTGCCAGCAGTCGATGGACTTGCCATGTTCGTCGCTGTTCCGCGCAGTGGAACGACCCTGCTTGAGCAGATGTTGGATGCGCATCCGCAGATCAGCGGCATCGGTGAGTACGACGGCCTTCGTTTCATCGGGGAGGCACTGCAGTCGCTCGCGTGTGGAGGGCGCTCGATTGATCACCTGCAGAGTCAGGATGCGCTGCGCTTGCAGGGTGAGTACTTGGCGGATGCAAGGCGCCGACAGCGGGCGGGTTCGAAGTGGATGGTCGACAAGAACCTTCGCGCATGGCGCTTGCTGCCCGAACTTGCTGCAGTATTGCCCGGCACACGCTGTCTCCATGTGGTGCGTGACCCCCGCGATACCGCGATCAGCATTCTTCTGTCGTACTTTCAGCCGCACTCCGATGGTTGGACTGCATCGCTCGAGTCGATTCGGCGCGTGTTGGAGGCGGTCGACAGCGTGCTGCCGGATGCGCTTGCTTCACACGGTCTTGAACATGTGACGATCGTGTACGAGCGGCTTGTCGAGGATTCGGCGGCCGAGGCGAATCGCTGCTTGAAGATGTTGGGACTTGATTTGGCCGAGGCTGTGCTTCGGCCTGAGGCGAACCGTCGCAGTGTGTTCACGCTGAGCCACGCGCAGGTGCAGGCGCCGATCAATGCCTCCGCCATCGGTCGATGGCAGAACTACTCGTGGGCGTTCGGAGCGGAGTGGGATTCGCTCGCCGCGCGACACGACGCGCGTCGCGCAGCCAAGTGATCGCCAGTTTCGCGCTCTCAGACGCCACGACGCACGGCGAGGATGTCCTTCGCGATCGGCAGCATCCGCTTGAACGCCGCGTGCTCGCAGGAGTGCATCAGTTCGTAGAGCGCGCTGATGGCGCCCGTTGGCATGCTGCCCGCGCGTTCCATCCGACGAAAGGCGGGGTCGATCTGGTCGGGCTGCCCTGCGGAGATTGCATCGGTCGCATGGAACGCCTGCAGACCGCTCGCGCAGCAGTCGAGCACAGTTTGCAGCACGCACACATGTGCTTCGATGCCGCACACGATGAGTGATGTGCGCCGCGCAGCGCGAAGGGCCGACACGACTTCCGGTGTGAGCGCCGAGAACGCCATCTTCTCGAAGACGGATGTGCCCGCGGGAAGCACCTGCGAAACCTGTGCGCATGTGTGCCCAAGCCCGCGCACATATTGTTCGGTCACGATCACGGGCATCTCCAAGAGTGCGCAGCCCTGAATGAGCCCGCGCACCGATGCGATCATCGGATCGCACGCATGAATGGTCGGCAGCAGGCGGTCCTGAATGTCGACCACCAGCAGCGCCGTGGTGCTTGGATGCATGCGGATCGGTGGCATCGTCACACGCGCAGAGCCGGCTCATCGGCGATGTCGTTCTTGTAACGCGCGCGAATGGGGGCGGCGACATCGGTGAGGAAGCGATCCACCTGCTCCGCCGATCGCCCGACGAAACGCTCGGGCTTCAGCAGCGCGGTGAGGTCGATGCCGCGAAACGCTGCATCCGCCGAGAGCCGCACCACGAGATCGTTCGGCGCACCCGTCGCCTTCATGTGAGCGGCCGTTGCCTGCGCATGATGGCGAATCGCCTCGTGCGCCTGCTGGCGATCGCCGCCGCGCGCGACGGCGGCAAGGATGAACTCCTCTGTCGCAAGGAAGGGGAGTTCCGCCTCGATTCGGCGTGCACACTGCAGCGGATGAACGACGAGACCGCCGCACACATCCGCCATCACTTCAAGCGCTCCATCAAGTGCCAAGAACGCTTCGGGAATCGACAGGCGTCGGTTGGCGGAATCATCGAGCGTGCGTTCAAGCCACTGCGTCGCCGCCGTATCGAGCGCATTCTGCGGCATGCACAGCACGAAACGCGCGAGCCCAGTGGCGCGTTCGCAGCGCATGGGATTGCGCTTGTAGGGCATGGCGCTCGATCCGATCTGATCGCTCTCGAATGGTTCGTCCACTTCGCGCAGATTGCAGAGCAGGCGGATGTCGTTCGCGCACTTGTGCACGGCTGCGGCTGCGGTGGCGAGCGACGAGAGCATCTGCGCATCCCAAAGGCGCGGGTAGGTCTGCGTGGTGAGCGGCCATGTTGCCGCGGCTTCGCCCGCGAGCAGTTCGGTGAAACGCCGCTCGAGCGCGTCCACTTTGCTTCGGTCGCCGCCGCAAAGCGATAGGAACGATGCCTGCGTGCCTGTGGCGCCGCGCAGTCCGCGCAGACGCAGATTTGCGATGCGCTGCTCGATGTCCTGCAGTGCGGTGGTGAAGTCCTGTGCCCACTGCGCCGCGCGGCGACCCATGGTGAGCGGCTGCGCGGGCTGATAGTGGGTGAATCCGAGCACGGGCAGATCGCGGTGCTTCACAGCGAATGTTGCGAGTCGGTCGATCACTCGTGCGAGGCGACCTGCGATCAACCGCAGAGCGTCGCGCTGCAGGAGCGCATCGGCGTTGCACACGATGTCCTGGCTCGTGGCGCCGAGGTGGATGATGGCGCGTGCCGTGGGTGCCTGATCGGCAAGCGCGTGAACATGCGCCATCACATCGTGGCGCAAACGCTGCTCGTGGCGCGCGGCAGCCGCAATATCGACATGTTCGACCTGGGCGCGGATTGCATCGACCTGCTCACGCGTGACGCCGAGACCAAGCTCGGACTGCGCCTGCGCGAGCGCGAGCCAAACGCGGCGCCATGTCGTGAAGCGACGGTGCTCGCTCCAGATGCCGCGCATCGCTGCGGTCGCGTTTCGCGTCTCGAGCGGTGATCGGTATCCGAACTCGGGCTCCGCTGCGCTCATGACCGAAGCGTATCGGAGGGGAGCGTGGAGGGTGCGTGAGACTGCTGCGCTGCGCCTGCGCCGCCGGCGCCGACGCCGGCGCTGACGCCGGCGCTCTTCGCGCCCCCGATGCGGAGTTCCGTGCCCGCGCGCAGACGCGAGATGTTCGCGCGGTGTTTCCAGATCACGAGCGCAGCGAGCAGCGTGACAGCAATCAGCAGCGGCAGAAACTCCGCGGTTTGCATGGGTTCGGCGCCGGGCCACACGCGCGCTCGCACGAGCAGCAGCACGGGCAGCGCGAGTGCGGCGAGCATCGAGGCAGCGGAGACATATCGCGTCGCCTTCACGACCACGATCCACACCGCCAGCGCGCCCAGCGCCGGGAAAGTCATCAGCGGCCACATGGCCAGCAGCGCTCCAAAGCTCGTGGCAACTCCCTTGCCTCCCTTGAACGCAACCCACGGCGAATAGATGTGGCCAAGAATGGCCGCGATACCCGTCAGCGGCATCAGAAGACCAGTGCGCTGCGCATCGGGCACATGCGTGCTGAGCATGGAACCCGCGATCACCACGGGCAGCACTCCTTTCAGCGCATCAAGGACGAAGCAGAGGTAGCCAAAGGGCCGCCCAAGTACACGCCCGACATTTGTTGCGCCGATGTTGCGCGATCCATGCTCGCGCACATCCACCCCCTTGAGCCGACCGATGAGAAGTCCAAATGGAATGCTCCCCGCAGTGAATCCAACAAGCGACGCGATGATCCAAGGCCACGCAGTCACATTGTGATGCTACTTCCGTGCGACCGAGGCATGGAGCAGCGACTCGACGGCGTTCCATGCATCCGCGACTGGGATGCGCGTGATCGCGCATCGAAGTGGATGGTCGTTCGCGATGAGTCCATCTTCGAGGAACGGATCTGCGATCATGATGCGTTCACGCGGATAGTCCGTGGGTGTCCAGCGGCAATCGGTCGGACCGAAGAACGCAAGCGTGGGCGTTCCAAATGCCGCCGCAATATGGCGCGGCCCTGTGTCATTGGTGACGAGCAGCGACGCGCGTTGCAGCAGCGCCTTCAGTGCACCAAGTGTGACGCCACGTGCGACGAGGTCGATGCCTCCCGTGCGCGCTGCGATAAGCGCGCAGAGATCCGCTTCCCCTGGGGAACCGTTCACGGCGATGAGCGGCGCCGTTCCCGTGGGCGGATGACGAATCAGCCGCAGCGCGAGTTCCACATAACGCTCGGCTGGCCAGCGCTTGTCGGTGCGGTTTGCACCCGGATTGAGGATGACGAGTGACTGCGTTGGATTGTGCGGTGCACCGACGAGGCGGTCTGCCTCGCTCGACTCTGCACTTGTCACGGCAAGCTGCGGAACGCACCCCGCAGGTTTCGTGCCTGTCCACCACGCAGCAAGGTCGCCGTACATCGATGCCGTGTTCATCATGCGACTGTCGCGCAGCACGCGATCGGTCAGCAGAAGTCCGCGCAGGTCCGATGCGAAGCCGACTCTCCGTGGTATGCGACAAAGTGAAGCGAAGAGCGCGCTTCGGAATGAGTTGGGAAGCAGCAGTGCTGCTTGCGGTCGGTGTGCACGGATGCGTGCGCGGAGTTCGCCATCTGTCATGCGAAGCGAGCCGCCCTCGAATACCTGCACGAATGGCAAGCCTTCCATGAGTGGACGGAGATTCGGTCGCCCGAGCGCGATGAGCGTTGCGCGCGGATGATGCGATGCGATCTGGGCGATCGCGGGAGTTGCCATGCAGACGTCGCCCACCCAAGACGGCAGCACAATCAGCAGCCGCTCGAGCAACGGTGGCATATGGGCGGATGGCGAAGCCGCGGTCGCGTCGGTGCTCTTCATTCGCCAGCCCAGAGCGAGGGAAGTCCGCGCGACGCTGCCCAAAGATTCGTGTTGCGCCGTAGTTCCGATGCAAGACCGATAGCCACCACTTCAGGACCCGCCACTTCAAGATCGACTCCCCACGACTCGACTTCCACACGCAGCAGCGAAACTCCCTCGCGCTCGGCGATGGCATGCGCCGCGGCAGTGACAATCTCGCGCGTGGCGGGTGCGCTCAGCATGTCGTTCTTGGCGAGCAGGCGCGTATGACTTGTCGACTCCCAGCGCGGGTTGCCGTCCTTTCCATCCGCGCGGAGGATTCGGTGGCTCGCGTGCAGCAGATCCGTCTCCACGAAGTCCGCGCTGCTCGAGGCGCGCACATCTGTGGCGTCCTCACCGCCGCAGAGGAGTCGAATGGTCCGACACTGCGCAGCGCGGCCAGCTTCGATATCACGCTCCTGATCGCCGACCATCCAACTCCGCGCGCAGTCGATGCCATGTCGCTTCGCACCCTCGAGCAACATGCCAGGTGCTGGCTTTCGCCACGGGTGTTCGCGTCGATACGCGTCGATCGTTCCCTGCGGATGGAAGGGGCAGCAGATCCAGTCGCGTATGAGCGGATCGCTTCGCTTCCACTCACACGCTTCCGCGAGCAGCTGCGCGGTCCGTTGGTGAACGGCATCCACCTCCGCTTCGCCATATGCGCCGCGTGCGACACCACCTTGGTTGGTCACCACGATCAGCAGATAGCCAGCCTCACGCAGCGCCCGCACGCCCCACGCCGCGCCCGACATCAGACGAACGAGCGAGGGGTCGCCGAGATCACCGTCGTTGGCGATGATCGTGTTGTCGCGGTCGAGAAAGACGGCGCTCTGCACTGCCGAGAGGCTAGCGCAGCACTCATCAAACGGTGGTCGACAGCCCGCGCGTGCCGAGGCGGTGCACCTCGTGATCACCGAAGGAAGTCCCGAGCGCACGGGCGGCAGTGATCAGTGCGTGGTCCGTGGGAACGAGCCGCTGCTTACCTGCGGAGACGAGCAGATCGACATCGGAGAACACATTGTTCTGGCGGACGACCAACCGACCACGCGCGCCCTCGAGCAGGATCGCCAGTGCGTGGTAACCGAAGTTCGTGGCAAGGATGCGGTCCGCCGCGATCGGCGCGCCACCGCGCAGCACATGGCCGAGCGCCGTTGTCCGCACATCCGCCTTGGTGCGTGCGCGTATGACCTCGGCAACGCGCTCGCCAACTCCGCCGAGCCGCACAGGATCTGGGCTTGTCGGATCAAGCCGAGCGATCGTCTGTTGTCCGCCCGCGGCCACTGCGCCTTCCGCGACGACCACGATCGCGAATCCGGGACCGCCATTCATACGGCTGCTGATGTACTCCTCGATGGCATCTTCATGGAAGGGGATCTCGGGCATCAGGATCATGTCCGATCCGCTCGCCACGCCAGCCGTCAGCGCAATCCAGCCTGCATTGCGGCCCATGACTTCGCAGACCATCACACGATGATGACTGTCTGCCGTCGAGTGCAGCCGATCGAGCGCTTCGGTCGCCGTATTGACTGCGGTGAGGAATCCGAAGGTGATCTCGGTGCCATACAGATCGTTGTCGATCGTCTTTGGGATACCGATGACATTGATGCCAGCCTCCACGAACGGCGCCGCGCACTTCATCGAACCATCGCCGCCGATGACGATCAGCGCATCAATGCGGTGCTTGCGAATGTTGTCGATGCACACTCCAGTGACATCACTGAAGATCGGTGCACCATCCGTGGCGAATCCGGTGCACCATCGCGAGGGATTGCAGCGGTTGTTGGTGCCGAGGATCGTTCCACCTCGAGTCAGAATGCCAGAAACATCGCGGAAAGTCAGTGGTCGGATTCGATCTTCAATCAGTCCTTGAAATCCATCCTCAATGCCGAGCACCTCGATGCGGTACTGGAGGATGGCAGTCTTGGCGACTGCGCGGATGACGGCATTCAATCCAGGGCAGTCGCCGCCCCCAGTCAGGATGCCGATTCGGCGGATGGATTCGGGGCTCATGATTGGACAGTGGCGGGCAGTCGGTGCGAGGGCGGACTTCGAAAGCGCTGAACTGTAGTGCAACATCGCACGCTCTGCGAGAGGGCGTACTCTCATGCCATGAATGTTGCCAGTCAGATTTCGAAGATGAAGGAGTCCGCAACGCTGGCGGTTGGCGCGAAGGTAACGGCACTGAAGGCGAAGGGTGTGGATGTCGTCGGGTTCGCCATGGGCGAGCCGGATTTCGACACGCCGCAGTCGATCAAACAGCGCGCCGCGGATGCGCTGATGGCGGGCATGACCAAGTACGCGCCGACGCCCGGCGACAAGGCATCGCGTGAAGCGATCGCCGCGAAGTTGCGCAGCGAGAACGGGATCGACTGCGCTGCCGAGCATGTCACCATCACCGTCGGAGCCAAGCATGCGATCTTCATGGCGCTTCAAGCGCTGATTGAGCCCGGTCGCGGTGATGAGTTCATCCTGCCGACACCCGCATGGGTCAGTTACCGCCCACTCATCGAGTTGGCGGGCGGCGTGTGCGTGGAAGTGGCGGGTTCTATCGAGAACGGCTTTCGCATCACCTCCGAGCAGTTGGAGGGCGCAATCACGCCGCGAACGGTCGGGCTGCTGCTCAATTCGCCGAGTAATCCGTGCGGTGTGACCTATCCCGCGAACGAACTTCGCTCGCTCATCGATGTGGTGGCGCAGCATCCGCGCATCAGCATCCTGTCCGATGAGATTTACGAGAAGCTGATCTTCCCCGAGATCGAGCCTGGGCTGACGCACTGGTCGCCTGCGAGCGATCCGCGCGTGGCCGCACGCACGGTGACCGTCAACGGCATGAGCAAGGCGTTCGCAATGACTGGGTGGCGACTCGGATACCTCTGCGCACCCGGCGATCAGGGGCGCTTCATCCGCGAGATCATCAAGTTGCAGGGACAGATGACCAACTCTGTTCCGAGTTTCTTCCTGCCCGCCGTGGTGGAGGCGCTGTCGGCACGCGTCGCGCCAGAAGTGGAACGCATGCGCACTGCATTCGCAGCGCGCGCAGGCCTGATTCATCGACTGCTGTCGCATGTGCCGCGCCTTCATGTGCCGCGCTCGACGGGAGCGTTCTATGCGTTTCCAAGCATCGCAGCATGGATCGGCAGCGTGACCCCCCTCGGGACTCGTATCGAATCAGCTCAGTCGTTCGCGGATGCACTGCTTGCGGAAGCGCATGTCGCTGTCGTGCCGGGCGAGGACTTCGGCGAGTGCGCGCGCCACCATGTGCGGCTTTCCTTCGCCTGCAGCGAGGCGCAGATCACCGAAGGCGTGCTGCGACTGGATCGCTTTGTTCGTTCGCTGCAGGGCGCGCATGCAACGACTCACGCCGGCTGAGCAGCGGGTCGAGACGCGGCTTGCCTAGCGGAACTCAAGTTGCGCCGATGGTCACGGGCAGCGGCTGTGCACGCGGCTCGTAGTTCGGGCTCAGCGCGATGTTGAGTGGGCGACGGTGTCCCGACGGATCACGCGGAATGCCCTCTTCGTCGATGATGCGCTGGATCGCCATGATGCCCTCAATCAGCATCTCGGGGCGGGGCGGACAGCCGGGCACATAGACATCCACGGGAATGAACTGATCGACGCCCTGGACGACGGCATAGGTATCGAACACACCGCCCGTCGATGCACATGCGCCCATCGAGATGACCCACTTGGGTTCCGCCATCTGCTCGTAGATGCGCTGGAGAACGGGCAGCGTCTTCACGCTCACGCGCCCAGCCACGATCATGAGATCTGCTTGGCGTGGCGAGAAGCGCATCACCTCCGCGCCGAAGCGCGCGAGATCGAAGCGTGAACACGCGGTCGCCATCAGTTCGATGCCACAGCACGCTGTCGCAAACGGCATTGGCCAGACACTTGAACGCCGTGCCCAGTTCACGACCCGCTGGAGGCTCGTGGTCAGCACACTGTCTGACGGAAGTGCAGTCTCAAGACCCATGGTTCAAGTGTAGGCGCACAGGCACTGCCATTGTCAAAGCAGCAGTCGTTCCAGATCCGCCGTCGATGTGGCGGTCGTGAATAGGCGATCGACGCGCATCAGTCGGAAAAGTTCCGCAAGTTGAACATTCATCCCTGCGATGACAGGGCGAAGTCCCGCTTCGCTGCCTCGATTGGCGAGCGTCACGCACAGGCCGAGCGCCATGCTGGACAACGACTGGCAGCGGGAGAGATCGATGACCATGCACTTGCCCCGCGGTGTGGCATCGATCGCCTTGCACGCCTCTTCTGCAATGATTGCCGCCTCGCGCGCCGCGATGTGGTTCGAGTCAAAGCGAATGATCGCGTGGCGGTTCCGATACTGAACCATCACGACTCCGTCCGTCGGGGTTGGTGGGGGTGTGGGCATTATCGTGCGCTTCGGTTCAATTGTGCGGTCGATTCATGGTCTTGGCAAGCGTCACTTCGGGCGAACGTGCGGTTTCCAACCGCTTCGAGTTGGGCCGCTCGGAGCGAGCCAAGCATTTCGCCTGAAGCATTTCGGCGGCTCGGCACCGTCGCATCGAAGCCGATGCACAGCACATCCGCCACGCGCATCTGATCCGCGGCTCGAGCGGGGACTACTTGCCCCGTCTCCGGGATCAGAAGCACCAACTGATTCGCCGCGAGCAATCCGCACAACTGGTGGACCGCCTCCGATTCGACGGCCAGTTCGTCCATCAGCGAATCGAATGTGGCGGCCTTCCCGCCCTGATGACGGCCACAAACATGCTCCATGGCACTGACCACCAGCGCAGGATCGAACGCGCGCAGCGGATGTGACGACTCACTACGGACACGGTCGTTGCTGAGCAGCGCGTTCAGCAGCGAACTGACCTGCAGCCCGAAAAGAATGATGAGCCACATCGCGTACACCCAGAACATGAAGAGCGGCACGAGACCGAGCGAGCCGTACAGCCGATTCCCCGAGAACGCTCGCTCCATGTAGATGGCGAGGAACTTCCGTCCAAGCTCGATGCCCACCGCAGCCACGAATGCGCCTGCGAGGAGCGTCTTCCAGCGCATGCGTACGGTCGGCATGACTCCATAGGCCAACAGCAGCACGGCAAGCAGCAGCACGAAGCCGAGTGCAGGGCGCACATAGCCGTATGCGGCGGGGAATGTCGGCTGTCCATCAATCACGCGCTTCAGTTCGCCATCGACGAACGGCAGGGTCGCAAGCAGGACGGGGCCGAGCGTGAGCATCGTCCAGTAGACGAGCAACCTCCGATGCCACGGTCGATCGCTTGGTGCACGGCAGACGAGGTTGAAAGTCTTTTCGATTGCAACGATCAGCCAGATTGCGGAGAAGAGCACCACTCCGAGTCCAATGAAGCCGAGTGCAGAGAGATCGATCGTTCCCGAGACGCGAACCAACTCTTCGATCCACGCGCTGACAGGCTGCTGCTCTGCACTTGTGCCATCCTTGGTGACCGTCACGCCAATCTCATCGAGTCCCGCCATCGATGCCATCGACGTCACGAACTTTGGGAATTCGTCACCGGTGAGCGCTCGAATGAGCAGAGTCGCAACGAACAGCACGGGGATCATGCCGAAGAGTGTTCGGAACGAAAGAGCGGCGGCCATGTCGGGCGCGCGCACTTCGCTCAGGTGCCGAGCGCAGTAGCGGGCGATGGCCCAGCCGCGGCTCGACGTGCGTACAAGGTTCATATCCACAGCGCAATCGTAACGATGTCTCGCTTCACTTTCCGCGGCGTTCGCGCGATCGACGTCTGATCAATCGGCGATACCGCGTGCGCGCATTCCCATCATCGGTGTGTCAAGCGGCGCGACAGCGCCCTTCTCAGGCCACTGCCAGACTGTGTCTGCGGTCCAGGGTCCAGCGCTCGTGAACGCATCCATGCCGCCCAGCAACAGCAGACTGAGTGAACGCGCGGCGCGGTGATCGGGGTGATAGGTGTTTGGTCCTGACTCGCCCTGACGGTAGGGGCCTGCGGCACTGAAGTGATCGCGGCCACCAAAGTCGATGAGCGCAGCAAACGCACTCTGCGCAGCAGATCCCTGCACAAGCGCGCCGCCGCGGTAGGCGTCATTTCCACCCGCATCGATCAGCAAGCCGACCGCCTCATCCCACGCGGCACCCTGCGCAGCGCTGACCGTCGACCAGTATGTGTCGTCGCCGCCGAGATCAATCAGTGCGCCCGCCGCCTGATGACAGCCGAACCCTTGCGAGTAGTGACTCCCTCGATAGAGATCGTGGCCTGCCGTATCGCAGAGCAAGCCGAGTCCGAGCCAGTAGGCACCACCTTGTGAAAACTCATCCGCTTCATACCGATCATCGCCGCCGATGTTCACAAGTGCACCGATGCCACCCGGCAGGAGTCCGCGTGCGCCGACCGCCATCCCTTGTGAGAAGCTCAGCGTGATGCCCGGTACTGCATCCGCGCCGCCTGTCGATCCACGACTGTGGTGCAGATCGTTTCCTGCGTTGTCGATGAGCAGTCCAATGCCGACAGGGCCGCCAAGTCCCTGCGAAAATCCGCGATCGAGATACACATCACGACCCGCATCGTCAAAGAGAAGTCCGACGCCGCACAAGCCCGCTCCGAGCGCCCACGGTCCGCAGTCGTACACATCATCGCCAGCACGGTCCATGAGCAATCCGACACCGAGCCATCCGCATCCGCCACTGAGGCGCTCTCCCGAATATCGATCATTGCCGGCCACATCGAGCACGATCGATAGACCACGCCATGCGCCCGCAGGGCCTTGTTCCGAGCTTCCTATGTACCGGTCGTCGCCCGCCAAGTCGATGATGCCCTGATTGCCCTCGCGCTGCGTTCCCCAGACATAGAGGTCATTGCCGCTCGGGTCGAACACACCTGCGATGCGAGACATGTCGTAGCGGTTATCACCGAGTCCGCCGATCACGATCCAACCGATGCCCGCTACCTCCTGCGCCGTGAAGACCGTGCCTTCGATCGCGGCAGCGATCTCTGGTGGAACGGGCTCCGATTCCTCTTTGCTCCAATCGGCAGTGATGCCGAACTCCGCATCGGCATGCGCGAGAGCGCGCGCGATGGCCCACATCAAGCCGCTCTCGCCGCGCAGTCGTTCGCCGAGCTTGTCCGAAGCGGCGCGCAGCGCAGTGCGCGTTTCACGCGATGGACTGATTTCGTCGCGAAGCATGTGGGCGATCGACTCCACTTCCTCGATGCTCGGGCGGTCGCGCAGCGACTCCTCGAGCAGAAGGCGTGGGGTATTCAGCAGGAAATCCATCGCATAGATCGCACCCTGGGCATTCGGGACGGGGATCGAGCCTTGTGGCGGCGGAAGCAGGCTCGCATCGAGCTGCCATGCTCTGCAGACGAAGTCCGCTGCGCGCCGCATGTGCGAGGTGCACGGCGTCTGATCGGGAGTGGGCACGAACGGCAGCAGCATGTTCGCGGCGATACTCGCCGCGCGGCTCGGCTTTGCAGCGATGTCCTGCATGGGAACGCCCATGCGATCATCGGCGTTCTTCTGCAAGGCATCCTGGACGCGAAGCTCGGTGGCTCGCGCTTCAGCGACGAGACCACGCTCCGTGAACGCCCGAGTCACGCGGGATGACTCGCTTTGCAGATCGAGCAGGGCGGTCGCTCTGTCGCTCGCTTCCGTCAGCGAGATTGGTGGACGCGGAGTGTTTGTGGAACCGTGGTCAACATCGTGCAGTGGAGGGACAGTCGCGCAGCCGATGAGCATCAAGGTCAGCAATATGCATGGAGATCGCACGCACGAAGGATAGAAAGGTCTGCAGCGACTACCTTCCCCACGATGCGGCGACGCCGAAACAAACCCACTCATGCGTTCACAGACAGCGCGCGCGGCATTCGCATCCAGAAGGTGATCGCGGATGCGGGCGCCGCGTCGCGGCGTGAGGCGGAGCAGATGATCGAAGCGGGGCGCGTGAGCGTCAATGGCGAGATCGTGGCGGCACTCCCGGCTTGGATCGATCCTGCACGCGACCGTGTCGCCATCGATGGCAAGCCGATACAGCGTGCGCAGGAGCATGTGTTTGTGATGCTGCACAAGCCAGGGGGCTCGTTGGTCACGCGCTCCGATCCGGAGGGGCGCGCATCGGTGCTTGCACTGGTCGATCATCCGAGCGGAGTGCGGCTGAATCCAGTCGGACGCCTCGATGTGGATGCCATTGGTCTTGTCTTGTTGACCAATGATGGAGAACTCATCAATCGTCTCACGCATCCGCGCTATGAAATCGGGAAGGAGTACGAGGTGCTCGTTCGCAGTGATGTGCAGACTGCCGACTTGCCGCACATCGAAGAGGCGCTGTTCGGTGCGGCCTCGGGAAAGTCAGTAGATGGAGGGCAACTGTCGCATGTTCGGATTCTGCGCCGCGAGGGAGAACGCACGCTGCTTGCCATTCAGGTGAACGAGCCGCGGCAGCGCACCATTCGCGATGCGCTGGCGGAGATCGGTCGTCCTGTGAAGCGCATCAAGCGCACGCGGATCGGTCCGCTGCAACTGCGTGGACTTGCAGTCGGTGAGTGGCGTGATCTGACGAGCGGTGAACTGGCGCAACTGCGAGCGGCTGCGTTCGCCGATACGGCGATGATTCGTCAGCGCCGTGAACGCGCCCTGCACGCGCTTGATCGCACACCGCGCGAGACGCGTGGCGCGCAGAGGATTGTGCGCGCACCTGGTGGTAAGCGCGATTTCCGCGCAGGAAAAGCGGGCTCGCGAACCGCCAACGGCAACCGCGACTTTCGCGCGAACAGGCCAGAGCAGCGGGGTCGCAAGGCAGGGTTTCGTGGCCGCTCCCGCTGACTTTGCGGCCCGCGCTCTCTACACTTCTCCATATGCCGCAGTACGAATACGTGTGTGAAAACGACGGCGAAGTGATCACGCTGCTCCGCCCGATGGCGCAGGCGGACGATCCAGTGGCCGATCCCGATGGCAAGGGCCGGACCTTCACACGACGACTGAGCACCTTCGGCGTGTCCGGGGCGGAAGGTGGAACATCCGCTGCGCCGCATGTGCATGTCGGTGGATGCTGTCCATGCGGCAAGCCACAGTCGGCCTGCGGTCGCCAGTGAACGCGCCCATCTTGCATGGCGTGGACTTTTCTGGGGCGGATCAGGGCGGCCTGCACAAGATTCGTATTGCCACGCTCGAGTCGGGCAGCGTTCGGCTTGCACGCGCAGATCGTGGGCAACTGCTACGAGCAATCATCGATTCATCGGCGAGCGCCCAGCGTCACATCTGGCGCATCGATGCACCCGTGGGACTTCCGCTCGCAACGCTGCGCGCGCACGGGGTGCAGGAGGAGTGGCTTGCGTCAGCAAGGTGGGCGCTCGAAAGCGGATCGCCCCGCGCGTGGCGTTCGATGATGCGCGCGATCTCGCGCGAAGAGCCTCGCCGCCGTGCGGATATCGAGGCGCGGACACCGATGGCGCCGATGAATCTTCGCATCTTCAAACAGACATGGACGCTGATGTGTGAAGTGCTTCTGCCGCTGCACGCTGCTGGCGTGTCAATCGTGCCGATGGCGCCCACCGGGTCGAACGCGATGGTTTGTGAAGGATGCCCTTCCAGTGTTCTGCAGCGTCGCGGCTGGCCCGCGCGTGGATACAAGGGCTCGGGAGGTCCGCCGCGCGAAGTGCGCCACACGATTCTGCAGAAGTTGATGTGCACGGGCCTTCGAGTCCCACCGCGCATCGCGGCGGAAGCGGAGGAGGACGAAGAAGGCGATGCGCTCGATGCGCTCCTGCTCCTCACGCCGCCGCAGGTGACGGTCGTGCCGCGCGAGGCGCTTGTGGAGGGTTGGGTTTACTGAACGAACGCAGGTGCGGCGAGTTCCAACTCGTCTCGGGGCTCGGACTCGGTGCGGACGGAAGCCATCAGACGCCGCGCGTTTGCGGTTCCCAAATGATCTTGTGAAGTTGCATCTGCACTCGCACTCGAAGCCCATCCGCAAGAACCCACGCTGCGAGATCGCGCGGTGAAAGCCCCTGCATGCCGCCGATCTCGACACCGCGCGGCTGTTCATGAACAGGCGAGAACAACACGCAGCGGCAGCGTTCGACAAGGCGATGCGTTCGCGTGGTCTCCCGCGCAAACTCATAGTCGCCGCGCGAGCAGATCACGAACTTCACTTCATCATGTGCCCGCAGGCGATCCACATTCGTCCAGTCCATCCGCTTCGCTTCGCCTGAGCCAGGTGTCTTGATGTCAAGAATGATGTGGGCGCGCGGATCAACGGAAGCAGTATTGATGGCACCCGATGTCTCGATCAGCACGGTGCGACCCGCATCAAGAAGTTCACGGATCAGGTCGAATGCCTCCCGCTGTGCGAGAGGTTCGCCTCCCGTTATCTCCACGAGATCGCAGTCGTACGCGAGCACCTCGCGCAGCACATCGACTCGCTCCCGCTGCGATCCCTCGCGAAAGGCATACTCGGTATCGCAGTAGCCGCACCGCAGGGGACAGCCCGTCAGACGAACGAAGACGCAGGGCGCACCCATCCATGTCGATTCCCCCTGCACAGAATGAAAGATCTCGTTGATTCGCAGTGGCACGGGAGTCTCGAAAGCGAGGAGCACTTCAGCGGACAGTTCCACGAAAAAGGGCGCCCGTGGGCGGCGCCCTTATGAATGCCCAGAAGAGGACTCGAACCTCCAAGAGATTTCTCCCACCAGCACCTCAAGCTGGCGCGTCTGCCAATTCCGCCACCTGGGCAACGGACGGAGCAGTATATGGAGTCGGGCTTGAAGCGCGGGGGGATCAGTCCGTGAGTGCGTCAGCCGGTCCATGCCGACAGCAGTGCCGCAAGGTCGGTGCCATCGGTCGTGCCGTCGCCGCTCACATCGCCTGCCGCCGTGCCCCAAGCACTCAGCACGATTGCAAGATCCGTTCCGTTGACCGACCCATCGGTGTTCAGATCCGCTGGATTGCTCGGCGGCGTGCAGTTGATGCCGAAGACACGGAAGTCATCGACACCAGCCTCCACGAGAGAACCGCTTCCAAGATCGCTCGCAAGCCAGCGCACACGCATGGTGGCAGTTGGTGTCACAAAGTCAGCGACACGGAAGGTCTTGTTCGACCACGCATTCAGATTCTCCGTGACCGACTCCAGTTGCACCCATGTTGCACCATTGTTGTTGGAAATCTGCACGGGCATCGAGTCTGCATTTGGGCTCGCGCCCTTGTCGTTGGAGTACCACCGCGCGTAGGAAATGCGCGGCTCCGCAACGGTCGTCAGCGAGAACGCGGGCGTCATAAGGGTGGTCACGCCACCGTCGATGTCTGCCTCACCGAGTCCACCGCCCACCGAACCTTGCCCAGTGACAAAGCACAGCGTGCCTGGAGCGGGGGTGTAGTCATCCTCCGGCTGCGCCTGTGTTCCGATGGGATCAACTCGAACCCACTGACCAGATGTCGCCGTGTCGCCAGTGATGCCGGCGGTCCACCCCGTGTTGGTCTCCAAGTTGTCGAACACCACATCAAGATCGCCATACCCGGCGGAAGTGGTGTGCACAGCAGTTGGCGCGGTCGCTGGACTTGTGACTGTTGCACCCGTCGTTGTCTGCGCTTGGAAGTAGTACTGCACGATGCTGCCGCACACCCCCATGGGGAGCGACGCGGTGTAGACATTCGTGGCACCCTGTGTCATCGCAACATTCGTGAACGCGCCGCTTGCTCCCGCGCGCCAAAAGAGGCGCCCCGTATTGGCCTGCGGTTGTCCAGCGAGTGCGCTCACGGTGACCGTCAGATTGCGGGTTGACGATGGATCCGCGTACGTCGGGATGCCGCCAGCCACCGAGAACGAAATCGGAGAAACGGCAGGGCCCGGCATGCCGTGATCCGAGAAACCAGTGTTGATTTGCGCATAGTGTGGGGTCCCGTCCTCGAGTGTGGCATTGTTGTCATCGAGCGTGAGGTAGTGCCGAGTGATGTCGCTGTTGATGCCAGTGCCTGTATGAAGGAGCGTGCTGTTGACCGCGAGGTTCCGCATGATCGTGCGGTAGTTCGCCGGCTCTGCGGCCTGCATGTTCAGCCATGTGTCCCACACGCATCCCGACAGAAGGGTGCCGCATGTGTGGATCGCGCTTCCAGCGGTCGAGCAGCCACTCTCCAAGTACTGATTGCTGTTGTCCGCGTTCCGCAGGCCAGTGCTGCAGGACTGGAAACCGATCGCCAGCAGCGCCGACTCAGAGATGACGACCGACAGCACATCGGCCTGCCCCTCGCCGTACGCGCCTTGGCCACTTCCTGCCGATGCGATCATGTGATGACCGAACTCATGGTGAACGACTGTTGCGAAGGCCGTGTTGTTGCATCCGCCGCCCGCTGGGTAGAAGTTGATCGAACTTCCGTTGTAGAACGCGTTGCAGGTTCCAGACACCTGCACATTGATTTGGAAGGCAGAGCCATCCTGTTGACCTGCGATCACGGGATAGGAGGGATTGGATGCCATGATTGTGTCCCGCGCAACGTTGGCATGCAGGTAGGCATTCACCTGCGCGCGCACATTTGCGTCGGTGTTTGCCGCGTTGTGCACAAGGGTTGCCGAGCCACCGCTTGGAATGTCCTGCGAAAGTGATGACACCGGCCCCGCGCTGTCCGCCACCTTGAAGTAGCGGCCCGCGACGCCAAAGTTGCTTGTCACATTGATGGCACCTGTTCCCGGGTTTGGCACGACGAAGCTGCCGTTCGCGTTGGCAAACACATTCGTCGATCCCGCGGTCACACGCGCGTAAGGCATGCCCGTCTGTGCTTCTGGGTTGCACGCATCAGCGGCGAAGCCCTGAGTCGCTTGACCCGCGATCGTTCCGGAAACATCCGCGTGGAAGATCTGACTCTCCGAGAAAAGCACCTTGCCGGTCTGCGCATCCGCGACATAGAGCATCTTGGTGTAGCCAGTACCAGGGACACCGCGTTCCACCACAAAGCTGACCGCGAGTGTGGGCTGCGCGGGGGTCTCGTCCACCCCGGCGAAGATGACCAGTTGCGCTTCCTGCGGCTCTCCGAGAGCGCGGTGGGCAATCGCTTCGCTGCTCCACACGCGCTGATCGAAATCCGCCAACGTTGGACGAACGGCAAGCGTTGCGGGGAAGTCGCCGAGATCTCGAAGGTCGGCGCTCGCGAGCACGAGCGGGAATCCAGTTTCATTCCGCATCAAAAGTTTCAGTGCGCTGCGGAAGACTGGAATGCCCTCCACGACTTGTGAGTAGCCAAGCAGCGTGAAGCCGAAGGACTGCGTGGCTTCGTCCCACATGACGTCGACGGAGTGGATTGCCTGAGGGAACGCTCCAAAAGGCACGATGTCCTGCGTTCGCGCGCCGAAGATGCCTGCGTGCTGTCGCAAGAATGCCTCTGCGCTGCGCGACGGCGAGGTTCCTTGCGAGAAGAATCGACCCGAGAGACAGGTGATGCGATTTGCGACGGTGTAAAGCTCAGTCGCCGGATGCGCTGCCTTGAACTTGATCTGTGCCGCCGACGCATCGACATCAATGATGATGCCATCGTCTTTGCCGCCTACTGGATCGGCCTGCTGTGCAGGCGTGGGCGATGCTCCAAGGAATCCGATGAAGACTGCGAGGAGTGAGACGGTCGCGATGGTCTTTGAGGTGTTGTGCATTTTGATTGTGGGCTGTTGCAATGGGGTGCTGTTCGACTCAAACTTCCATGGCGACGCACAACTCGCGCCCACGCCCCCGAAAGTGAGATGTCGTAAACTGTACGAGTCGTCGATGCGGAAATATGCACCCAGAACGCACTGGGGCAACATTCCCGAAACAATGTTCGCAGTCATTATGCGGTTGCAGATAAGCCGCGGAATGGAATGGAACTATGGCGGGTCGCTCGGAGAAGCAGCCGAAGAACAGCCCGACCATAGAAAATCGTCGTGCTTTTCACGACTTTTCCATCGGCGAGACGGTGGAGTGTGGCATGGAGTTGAAGGGAACTGAAGTCAAGTCCGTGCGGGCTTCGCAGGTCAGCATTGCGGAGGGGTTTGTGATGGCGGAAGGGGTGCCTCTGCAACTCGCTCTGCACGGCGTTCACATCGCCGAGTATCCGCCGGCGGGACGCGACCGCCAGCACGACCCGACGCGCGTGCGGCGACTGCTCGCTTCACGGCGCGAGATCGAGCGGCTCGCAGGTCAAGTGCAGGCGAAGGGCGTCTCGCTCGTTCCGCTGAAGATCTACTTCAAGAACGGGTTCGCGAAGCTCCTCATCGGCGTTGGGACTGGCAAGAGCAAGGTGGACAAACGGCAGTCAATCGCCAAGCGTGAGTCGCAACGCGACATTGACCGCGCCATGCATCGTCGCCGATGAGCGCTCCCGCACTCGCGGCTAGGGCTGCGTGAGATGAAGGCACTGTCCGTTCTGCGCGTCATGATCGCCGCGGACGCATGCAACAATGGCCTGCGCCACGACCGACGGCGCCATCGTCTTCGCCATCGGCACGACGCGTTCACTGAAGTTTGATCGAAGCAGCGCCGTCTCCGTCGCACCTGGGACGACGGTGAATGCCTTCACGCCAATGCGCGCGCCTTCCTTTGCTGCGCTTCGTGTCAGCGATTCCACGGCACACTTTGCAGCGGCATAGGCCATGAACCCAGGCAAAGGATCCAGCGCCTTCGCCTTCGAGACGAGCACCACGCGTCCACTCTGCTGGGCCTTGAAATGCGGCCATGCTCGCGCGAGAAGATTCGCCGCACCGAACACGTTGGACTCGAAGGTTTCGCGGAGTACGTCGCCTGTCGTGCGTTCGATCGGCAGAAGTGGCGCGGTGGCCGCGCAGTGCACGAGGTGATCGATGCGTCCCCAGCGGCCGATCACTGCGTCGATCAGTGAGGCAGCAGAGGTTTCATCGACGATGGCCGCAGGATGCAGCAGGAGACCTGGCGAATCGGCACAGCCGAGCGCAGCGTCCTCGAGTTTCACCGCTGTTCGTCCGGAGAGCGCAAGACAGTGGCCGAGCGCCGCCAGTTGTGCCGCGACCTCGCGACCGATGCCGCCACCGGCGCCCACAACAACCGAAACAGGTGCGCTGCTCATGCGGCAACAATAGGCATGCAGTGCTCGGTCGGTGTCAACCGATGAGGCGCATCATGTCGTAGTAGAAGGTCACCGCAAACAGCATGCCGACGATGATGAGTCCGGCCACCATTGCACCATTCTGGAACGCGGGGCTTGGCGGCTTGCCGCGCAGGCGCTCGTACAACAGGAACACCATCAGGCCGCCATCAGCGATCGGAATGGGCAGGAAGTTGATGACTGCCAGGTTGACGCTGATCATCGCCATGAAAAAGACGAGATAGGTGACACCGCGGTCGGCAATGCGCGTGCCGATGTGCACGATGCCGACTGGACCGCGCAACTGCGAGACGGCGACGCTGCCTCGAAAGAGGCGATCGAGCGTGAGGTAGGTCATCAGCACCAGTTTGTGCGTCTCATGAAAGCCCAGCGCGACGGCGCGCAGGGGACTTCCGCCAGCGTTCAGCGTGACTTCGCAGGGTCGGAACCACTCGGGACCGAGTGCAGGTCGCCACGAAAGCGCCGCCACAGCGGTGCGGTCCTCCGCGGTGAGCTTGACCGAGCAGGCCTCTGGTCGCGCATCGGGCGTGGGTGGGGTGCACACGAGCGCAAGGCTTGCAATGTCGGGCTGCGCTGCGAGAGCCGACTTTGCCGCGCGGAAAAGATCGTTCCAGTTCGCCAGAGGAGTGCCACCGAGTGATTCGAAGCGGCTGAGCGGCATCAACTGGCATGAACGCACGGGCGTTGGTTGGCCCGGTGGCGCACCGACGGTGTCGAACGGGCGCGCGATGAGAGGTGTATCCCAGGCACTGCCGATCTCAACGCCAAGGCGTCCTTCGCGCGAGACGGGCGCGGTGATATCGACGGGATCGCTGCCGCGCATGACGCGGAGACCGACTGTGCCGCCTGCATGCTGTGCGATGCTGCCTCGGAAGTCGATCTGGCGCGGTCCATCGATGTCTGCGATGCGCAGGACAACATCGCCTTCGCGCAAGATCCCAGAGCATGCTGATTCCTCCGGCACACGTCCGATGCGAACGAGCGGCGTCAGCCCAAGCAGCCCAAGTTCGTAGTCGAGCGGCGCATTCGCAGGTTTCTCCGTGTACTGAAGTGCTTGCCAGGTTGGCGTCGTACGGAGCGCGACATCGACATCGCCAACGCCATCGATCATCCAACGCGTCGACAGCGCATCACCGCCGCTCAGTTGCGCGGCGGCGGCGAGCGACTCGAAGGTCGTCACGGGCTGCCCCTTTACGGCAAGAAGTTGCGCGCCTTGGAAAGCCACTGCGAACTTTGCGGCGTCCGGCGGCGCACCATCGGTCGTCGCAAGAACGCCCGCCGGAATGCCCCAAGACGCACTTCCCTCACGCGCCGTGTGATCCCAGAATCCTGCCCGCTGCATCGCGCTCTCGAGGAACGGAAGCGCCTCCGCGTCATCTGTCAACTGCGTGCTCGATGCGGGTGCGACGCCGATCGCCAGCATTCCTGCTGCGGCGTTCTGCTTCGGTGTGACCGCAAGCGTTTGCGACTTGACATCGGTGCCCGAGGCGCGTTCCACCATGATCGACAATGCGCTGCCGGGTCGCGCCATCGCCGCTGCGATCTGTACATCGGAGAATGTCGTGGCGGGTTGCCCATCAATGGTGAGGATGCGATCTCCAGACTGCAATCCTGCTTCGGCGGCGGGGCTGCCCGGACCGACGGAGCCAATGACAGGCGCATCGAATCGAACGCCCACGAGGAATGCAATCATGAACATCGCGATCGCGAGGAGGATGTTGCAGATCACACCCGCGGAGACGATCACCATCCGCTTCCAGATCGGCGCTTTGGTGTAGGAGCGCTCATCACTGCTCGTGGCGGATGCGTTCAGGTCATCCTGACCGAGCATGCGAACGAAACCGCCGAGTGGCAGAAGTCGAAGCGAGTACTCCGTCTCGGCGATGCCCGCCTCTTGTAGACGCTTTGGATCGATTGTGATGGCCTCGCCTCCGAATCGGCGGCGCATTTCGCCTTCCGTCGATCCCAAGCGGATCCCGATGCCGCGCCGAAAGGCGATCACCACGGGCCCCATGCCGACAGCGAAACTGTCGACGCGCACCCCCGCCCACTTCGCAGCGATGAAGTGCCCGAACTCATGCACGGCGATCAGCACGCCGAAGCCGATCACAACCATCACAAAATTGGTGCTAGTACCGAGCCACTCCATGGGTCGCGCAAGGGTAGACGCATCGCAGTCGCGGCGTCACACTACCGAACGCGGCATTGGAGCGCGCTCGGATCACGCAAGTCAGCGATCACCGAGCGACGGGTGTCGCGGCGATGCGTGCAAGCACCCAGGCGCGCGCGGCGCGGTCCGCGGCCAGCACCTGATCGAGCGTCGTAACAGTGGTGACGGGCAGTGCTTCCAGTGCACCGCGCACGAGCCGCGCGATGTCGCCGAATCGGATGAGCCCATCAATGAACGCCTCGACGGCTGCCTCATTGGCGGCATTCAGCGTTGCTCCCGATGAGCCGCCGGCGCGGATCGCCTGCCATGCGAGCGAGATCGCTGGGAACCGATCATGATCGACAGGCTCGAATTCGAGCGTGCGCAGGCTTCGCCAGTCCATTGCCCTCGCGCAGCGCGCGGCGCGTTCCGGCCATGTGAACGCCAACTCGATCGGCAGCCGCATGTCGGGAGGCGACAGCTGCGCAAGCACGCTGCCGTCGCGGTACTCCACGAACGAGTGGACGATGGACTGCGGGTGAACGATGGCATCGATCCGCTCCGCGGGCAGTTGGAAGAGCCAATGCGCTTCAATCACCTCAAGCGCTTTGTTCATCATCGTTGCGCTATCGATCGTGACTTTCCGCCCCATTGTCCACGTCGGATGTCGCAGTGCGTCCTCAAGCGTGGCGGACTCGATCTGCTCACGGGTCGCGCGGCGGAATGGGCCGCCGCTCGCGGTGAGAACGATGCGCTCCACTTCCTGTGGACTGCCTCCGCGCATGCACTGCAGGATCGCACTGTGCTCGCTGTCCACTGGAATGATCTCGACCTTCGCTCGGCGTGCGAGCGTCGTCACGAGTTCGCCAGCGGCCACAAGCGTTTCCTTGTTCGCGAGCGCGATATCGCAGCCCGCCTCAATCGCGGCAAGCAGCGGTGGAATGCCTTCGGCTCCGACCATCGCCCCGAGCACGAGGTCGCCACGCCGCGCATACGATCGGACGAGCTCGAGCGCACTACCAGGACCAGTGAGGACTTTCGTACCTGCCGCGATGTCACGAAGTGCAGCGTCGGAATCTGCGGCGAGAGCGATGGCAGCGGGGCGCAACTTGCGCGCTTGCTCGGCAAGTACCGACGCACTGCGCCCCGCGGCAAGTCCGACCACTTGCAGCGGTCGTCCGTGAGACGCGAGATGCTCCACGACCGAGACGGCGTTCACACCGATCGATCCGGTCGAGCCAAGAATCAGGATTCGCCGCGGCGAAGTCATCTCTCGCTCGCACCAATCACTCGGATCGTCCCTTTGCCTTCGACCGCTCGATCGACGACAGCAGTCGAACTGCCGCGCCATACAGCGATCGCCGCTTCGGTTTCGCGGGCGGCTGTTCCGCAGCGGGAGCCGCTGCGAGTGGCGGAGGCGGTGGCTCGGGGTCGGAAACTAGTTTGGCAACTGGTGCTGCGCCGAGTGCCGCGCCTGGCGAGGCACCGGGTGTCGCATGCTCGCTTGGCGCCGAACTGTCGCTGCGCTGCGCACCACCAGAACGACCGCGACCTCCGCGCCCACGCCCTCGTCCGCGCCGTTGGCGGCGCGAGCATCTATCGCCTGCATCATCGCCGTCTCCCGAAGGAGGGGCATGACTCGAAGCACCGCTCGAAGCATCGCCAGAACCTTCTGAGGTCGTTGAACCCGCCTCGTCATGCTCATTCGCCGCGGTGGACTCCGCTGCCTCGAACAATCCAGCGGCAACGCCGATGATCTCGGGCGGAAGCATCGATGTGGACGGAAGCAGCAGTGCGGCCGTATCAGGATCGACTGCACTGCGAAGACGCGCAAGCAGATCATCCACCGACACGCCCGCAATGTCCGCCACGCGTGCCGTCTCGAAGGCCGCCTGCTCGTGCGCCATGTCGGCAAGCGAGCGGACCGAGCGACCGCCACGCCCGCGTCGGCGCCGACCACCATCGCGCCGCGACCCCTGCGGACTTTGGTCCTGCTTTGGAGCGGCCGGCTGCGCCTTGGGCGCGCCACCTCGGTCGGAACCATCTCGGTCTCCGCCACGACCGCGACGATTTCGTCGTCCGCCGCGCCGGCGACCGCCACCGTCGGCGGAATCGTCATTCTCGTTGGCATCATCATCACGTCTCGCGCTTGCTGCACGGCTGATGGATGAACGCAGCGAGGCTTCATTCGCAACAACAGGTGGAAGATCGTCGAAGCCGCCAGCCATCGCGATCGCGGTTGCGTCCGCGGGTGCAGGTCGCCGCTTGCGGCGTCGCTTCCGTGACAGAGACTCGGCGGGTGTGAGATCCTCCTCGTCGGCCTCGGGCAAGTCGCTGTGCAACGTAGATGCGTTGGGACGCAGGGGTCGAGGCAGATGATCGATTTCGATGTCCGCACCATCGGCTTCGTACGCATACATGTCGAGCCGATCGGCGGCGAAGACCTCGCTGATGCGAACATCGATGCGCTTGGAGTAGCGGTCCTCGAGTTCGTGCATTGCGCGCCTGCGGTGTGACAGCAGTTCAGCGGCGACACGCACGGAGCAGACGATTTCCACCCGCCGAACCTTCTCATAACTGAAGAGCAGCGCGATGCGACGCATGGCGTCTGCCGCGACGGCTCCGGGTACGCGAATCTCGCCGCTGCCGCCGCAGTTGGGGCAGTCGGCGTAGTTCATCTTGCGCAGGCTTGGTCGCATGCGCTGGCGCGTCATTTCGATCATGCCGAACTCGCTGATCGGTGCGAACGATGTCTTCGCACGGTCAAGCTTCAGTAGTGCGGCCAGACGATCCTCGATCTCGCGGCGGTGCCGCATCTGTCGCATGTCGATCGAGTCGATCACGATGAGTCCACCCAGATCGCGCAGGCGAAGCTGGCGGCAGACTTCCTCGACCGCCTCACAGTTGGTGAGGAACGCATTGGTCTCGGAGTCGCGCGCGGCGCGGCTTCGTCCGCTGTTCACATCGATCGCCACAAGCGCTTCGGTCTGGTCAAAGACCAACGCGCCACCCGAGGGAAGCGGCACAACGCGCGAGTGAATCTCGTCGATTTGGCGTTCGACGCCAAATGCTTCAAACACTGGCACTGCACCGTTGTAATACTGCACCTTGTCCGCAGACTGCGGTGCGATCACATCGAGGAAAGTTTTCGCGCGTTCGAAGGAGCCGGCACTGTCGACCACGATGGACTCGACGGTCGCATCGACCTGATCGCGCAGCGTGCGCACGAGCACATCGCTCTCCGTATACAGCTCGCAGGGCGCACCCGTTCGTCCGCTGCGCGTCTCCATCGCCTCCCAAAGCCGCTTGAGATACGCCGCGTCGCGCTGCAGTTCCGTGCGGGATGCATCGAAGCCCGCCGTGCGCAGGATGAAGCCGAATCCATCGGGCAACTCGAGCGAGTCCAGAATGCGTCGCATGTCGCGCCGCTGATCCTCGTCGTCCACACGCCGCGAGAGGCCGACGCGGTCCATGTCGGGCATCATCACAAGCAAGCGCCCCGGAATACTCAGGTAACTGGTGACCGTCGGTCCCTTGCTGCCGAGGCCTTCCTTGATGACCTGCACCAAGATCTCCTGCCCCTTGCGCAGCGCCTGTTGGATGAGCGGCCGTTCACTTCGACCGATCTTCTTGCCCACGCGTTCGGTCTGTCCGCCGCCGGGGAAGTACTTCGGATGCAGATCGCTGATGTGCAGGAACCCATTCTGCCCACTGCCAAAGTCGACAAACGCCGCCTGAATCGCGGCCTCGACGTTCATCACACGACCCTTGTAGATGGATCCCACATTCGTCGCGGTTGCCTCGCGTTCGACAAAGTACGAATCGAGTCGCCCGTCACTGAGCACCGCGATGCGTGTCTCCTCCCCGGGCTCATCATTCACAACGAGCGTGACACGGCGATTGGCGAATGCCGCTTCATGCTTTGTGACCCCACGCGCCGCAGCGCGCGCAGCGCCCGAACCAACCGCAGACTCGTCGTCCTCCGCCGCCTCTTCGTCGGATCCATCGGCGCGCGGCGGCAGATCGGGATCGGACTCTCCATCGGAACCGGGAAGCCCTTCGGAATCGGAAGACCAATCCTCGCCTTGTGTGCCGCTGTCGGTTCCCTCGCCTGTCTCGATCGACGCACCTTCTGCGTCGCCACGGTCGTTCTCGGCGCGCACCGATGCGCGTTCAACCTCCGCATCAGGGTGCGAATCGCCATCCGACTGCGCCTCAGGCTCCGACTCATCCTCCTCGAGAAGCGCCTCATCGAGCGCGGATCGCTCGAGAGCCTCCTCGAGATAGTCCGAAGGGTTCGCTGGCGGAGGCGGGGGGGCGGGGCGCGATTCACCCTCTGGCACAAATGCCGAGCGTGCGCTTCCCTCCGTCTGAGCCGATGTCTGCGAAGAGTGATTCAGTTCGCCGCGTTCGTCTGCGGGCTGACCGTCTGTTCCGTCAAGTTGCACTGCAAGATCCTGCCGCACTGTCGCGGCGGTTCATGACAGATCGACAGGAGATGGGACGCCGCAGAAAGTCGCGCGCATGGCCCGACGGATCTGTTGTGCACGACCGACAAGGTCGTTGGTGTCCAAGGTTGTTCAAACCGCATTCGCTGTGATCCATCCGCACATCCTGTCCCAAGGTCCTCGCGGCCGAGCGTGCGCCGAATGGGCCAATCGCTCGCGGGTCCTGCGGAGGACAAGAGTGCCTGTTGTTTGTGACCGTTCTCGGTAATGAGGGCTAGCCGTGCTCTGCGCCAGCAAGCGCCTCTGGGTCGATTCTCCGAAGTTCGTCGCGCAGGCACGACAGCACCTGCCGATCCGACTCGAACGAGCCCACGCGCCTGGCGAGGGACTCGCAGTGTTCGATGTCGAGCCCCCTCACCACCCGCTTGACCGCGGGAATCTGGCTCGGAGACATGGAAAGTGTACGAAGTCCCATCCCGATGAGCAATGGCACAAAGAGAGGTTGTCCGGCAATCTCGCCGCACACACTGACATCGATCCCAACGTGCCTTGCGGTCCGAACCACACTTTTTATCAGCATCAGCACCGCTGGATTCGCCGCGTTGTAGAGATTTGCCACGCGCTCGTTGCCGCGGTCGACCGCGAGCGTGTACTGCACAAGGTCATTCGTGCCGAGTGACAGGAACGCCGCTTCATGCGCAAAGGCGCGCGCCATCAGCGCCGCGGCCGGCGTTTCCACCATGATCCCGAGCGGGATGTTCCTGTCGAAAGCGATCCCGTCTTCCTCGAGTTCTTCGCTGAGGTCGTTCAGCATCATCTTGGTCTGGCGCAGTTCCATTACGTGGGTCACGAGCGGCAACATGATGCGGATCGATCCGTGCGCGCTCGCCCGCAGCAGAGCGCGCAATTGTGTCTTGAACATCTCGGGATGAGCGAGGCAGTAGCGAATGCTGCGAAGTCCAAGAAACGGATTGCGTTCCGATTCGGTGAGGTGCTCCTGCGTCCACTTGTCCGCGCCGAGATCAAGCGTGCGGATCGTCAGCGTGCGACCGCGCGACAATTCGATTGCCTTGCGGTACGCCTCGTACTGATCCTCTTCGGTGGGTGCGGTCTCGCTGGTCAGGAACATGAACTCCGTGCGGTAGAGCCCAACACCCGTGCCTCCGTTGTCTTCAATGGAGCTGATTTCTTCGGGGAATTCAATGTTTCCCAACAGCGTAATGGTGGTGTGGTCGCGGGTAAGCGATGGTTGTGCAGCATCGCTGCGCAGGTCCGTACGGCGCTGCTCCGCCTCGCGTGCCAGTCCCTGATATCGGGCGAGCAGCGCGTCGTCGGGACGCACGATCACCAGTCCGCCATCACCGTCGATGATGACGGTGTCGCCATCGGCAATGTCCTGTGTCGCTGAGGTGCAGCCGACGACTGCGGGCATGGCAAGCGCGCGCGCCACGATGGAGGTGTGACCAGTCTGTCCACCACCATCGGTGGCAAACGCCACGATGCGCGCACGGTGCAACTCAACGGCGCGACTCGGCGTGAGTTCATGGGCGATCACAACAATCGCACCCTTTCGATCGCTCAGCCCATCTGGTCCAGAGCCACCAAGATGAGTCAGCACTCGACGCTCAAGATCGAGAACATCAATCGCCTTCTGCACAAACATCTCGTTTCCCACCTCGCGCAGTCGGTCCGCTAGCTTGCCGAAGTTCTCCGAAACGGCGTACTCCGCCACCACAAACTCCCGTTCAATGTCGCCGCGAATTGGAGCGATCAGATTGGCATCCGAAAGGAGCTCAAGATGAAAGTCAAAGATCGCCGCGGCCGCTGAATCGCCGCGCCTTTGGACTCTATTCCGCATAAGCGAAATATCCGCCTTTGACTTTGCGATCGCATCATCAATGCGCTGAACTTCGCTTGTGACATGCCGCGGCTCCACTGTTCGGAAAGCCACGCGGCGGTCATGCTCCTCTTGAACCCAAGCGCGTCCAATGGCGATCCCCGGGCTGACACCGATTCCTTTAATGGCTTCCAAGGCGTTGGCTCTCCGTGGCTTGAGTCAGTCGCTGCGGTTCTAGACCATCTAGAGCCTGGAGCGGCGGTCAATGCGGAAAGGGAAACAGAACCCTCGAACTGCCGACTGTACTGGATCCAGGAAACACCGGCAACCATAAAGCGAAACAAAATCTGCTCTGCAGTTTGAATTGACTTAGATCGGTGCTAATTTTCTGCAACGTTGGGCGGTTCAAGGGCGGTCAGCACGGACTGATCGGGTTGAGTCCCTTGTCCCTGGAGCCGTCAAATGTCCCCCAAACTCGTCTTTGTTGGCGCAAGCACTGCTGCTGCTGCGTTCCTTTCCATGTCGTCGGCCGCCGCGGTAGTTGCGAGCTGGTCGATCACCACCGCGTTCCCAACCGGGACGGGGCAGGTCCCAACTGGGCAGAACTACTCCGTAGGCGCAGCAGACGCTGGTGATCAGACTGCGAACAGCGAACTCCGATCTTTCCACACTTTGGCTGCAGCGACTTACACCTCGCCAGCAGGCAACGGATCGCAGTACTCCTTCAGCAGCAACAATTGGTCGAGCGGCGACTACTACGAAGCTCGCGTCTCGACCTCGAACTATTCGAACATCAGCGTGTCGTGGGATCAGGCGCGCAGTTCAACGGGACCGGCGTCCTTCGAACTCATCTTCAGTACGAACGGTGGCTTGAGCTTTACAACTGTTGTGGCGAGTTACGCGGTTCTCCAGTCCGGCGGTGGCGGGGCGCCCGGAACGTGGTCGACGTCGACCTACAACGCGCTGTACACCAGCAGTCAAGCACTCGCCGGTGCCGAAGACGCGAGCCAACTCTTGATTCGGTTTCGCTCGCTGGTAACTACGGCCGCCAGCGGTTCAAACCGCATTGACAATGTCGTCATCAGCGGCGATTTGGTCCCAGCCCCTGGCGCCGTGGCTCTGCTTGCCGTTGCGGGCCTTGTCTCGCGTCGGCGCCGTTGAATCCAACGATTTCCCCAGCAATTTTCCTTCAAAAGTTTCTCTCCCATGAAAACAATCCTCACCTCAATCGCATCCACAGTCGCCCTTAGTCTTGTGGCCTCGGCCACTCAAGCCCAGATCGCGGCGTACTCCGACAACACGAACGACCTCTTCGACAACGGCTTCAGCAATCTGGACATCGCTTCGGTCAGCATGTTCGATGACGGCGTCAACCTCTCGATCAGCGTGACCACTGTCGGGTTCCAAAACTGGACGAAGTACATGATGTACTTCGACACTGCGGCGGGCGGCACTGGTTCAAATGCCTGGTCGCGCCCAGTGGACTTGGGTGGTCGCCAAATCGATCACTACATCGGATCATGGGTCGATGCACCGTCGAACAACGCTCAGTTTGTTTCTTGGACTGGGTCGGCTTGGAACTGGGGCAGCGAGATGTACCTCACCAACTCGGTGAGTGGAAACACCGTCACCTGGACGGTTTCGCTCGCTGCACTGGGCCTGGGCGCCGGCCAGACGCTCTACTTCGACATCGCGACCTCTGGCGGCGGGAATGACCCAGGCGTCGATCATCTTTCCCGTTCGAACGCAGCGACCCCAGGTTGGGGTACGGCCTCGACCGCAGGCGCATTCCTTGCGTACACGACGGTTCCAACTCCTGGCGCAATCGCGCTGCTTGGACTGGCTGGGTTTGCCTCGCGTCGGCGCCGCTGAGCCGAAACGAGCGACATTCGCGACTCGCCCTCGGGATGGGGCCGGTTGCAGAAATCATCGCCGCGCGTGCCTTTGGGTGCGCGCGGCGCTGTCTTTGGTGCGCGTGAAGTGTGTGAGACATTTTTTGTGAATCTCGCGACGTTGGTGATCAAGGATGATGCTCGATTGCGTTTGTCGGGATGGCGGGAGGAATACGTTGATCATGTTGGTGCTTTCCGCTCCCTCCGCCCCGTTCTTGAGGTTTCCATCCAATGAAAATGCTCCTGCCAGCATCCGCGCTTTTCGCACGTGGTGCAGCGAGCTTTGCCTCAGCTGACATTGGCGTGGTGGAGGCCACCGGCGCCTTCCAGCTCGCCGGTGCGTCCAGCACCTCGTATGTTTCTGCGATCGGCGTTGCTTCGAACCCCCGCCTCGATGGTTACGACTTCGGCTCCGTGAACGCGCTCACTGGCCAGTCGCTCC
>JBJTUC010000069.1:0-17799 GCA_046080505.1 Planctomycetota bacterium | reverse complement strand
GCTGACGCGGCGGACTCCAATGAAGCGCTGCGCGACGCGCTCGAGGCCGCTGGCATGGACGGCGACATCGCTTCGAACACGGAAGCCGTGGAAGCTGCGCTTGCAGCGGCAAAGAACCTCAACGCGGAGCAGAAGGAACGCATGCGGAAGGCGATCAAGAGTCAGAAGTCAGCAAACGCAAAGCTCCGCAAACTCTCTCAGTCCTGCAAGAGTACCTGCTCAAAGTGCAAGAACGGCGGTGCCAAGAGCAAGGATGGCTCGCCCTCGTCAAGTTCAGAGGATTCGGACGGCGAGGCAGGAGAGGATGCGGAAGAAGTACTCAGCGAAATGGAAGCGGATGCAGAACTCGAGAATGCTGCGAAATCCCTGCGTTCCCAATGTCGAAGCGGTCAGTGCCAGTCTCCATCGGGCGGCGGGAGAGGCGGGCGTCAGGGTGGCACGAAGGGCGGCGCAATTGCGGAAGGACCGCAGGGCGATGGAACCGATGCAGTCGCTGCAGAAGTGGAAGGGAAGAAGTCGCGTATGGGGTCCAAGCGGAAGGGCGTGATTGCGCGTCAACTCGTGGATGCTCCACCCGTTGTCGGCGAGAGCCGAACGAAGTTGCAGGAAATCGCTGGAGACATCGAGCGGGGCTACGAAGAGGGCACAGGAGACGATCCTGTCCCGCCACACCTGCGCGATCTGCACAAGCACTATTTCGGCGATGTGAAGCAGCGCATCGACGCCAAGACTGGCCAGACCACACCAAGCAAGAGCAAGCCCTGATACTGGCATGAATACTGCAGAACAACTGCAGGCGATTCGCACGAGCGAAGATGTGCGCGCGGCATGTGTGGAGTTCCGCGGCGCTGCTCAGCGGCTCCGTGAGGAGATCGGTCGCGTGCTGGTCGGTCAAGAGCAGACGGTCACTTCGGTCTTGGTTGCGCTCTTTGCCAATGGTCATGTGCTGCTCGAAGGGGTGCCGGGTCTTGGCAAGACGCTGCTCGTGCGCACGCTTGGCCAGGCACTCGGGCTACGCTTTTCCCGAGTCCAGTTCACGCCCGATCTCATGCCAGCGGACATCATCGGGACGCAGATCGTGATGGAGGATCCGCGCACTGGTCAGCGAGAGTTCACCTTTCGACCAGGACCGCTCTTCACGCAGATTCTCCTCGCGGATGAGATCAACCGCGCGTCGCCCAAGAGTCAGTCTGCGCTCCTTGAGGCGATGCAGGAACGGTCGATCACGGTCGGTGGCATGACGCACACTCTGGAACGGCCATTTCTGGTGCTCGCAACACAGAACCCGATCGAGCAGGAGGGAACCTATCCGCTTCCCGAGGCTCAGCTCGATCGATTCCTGATCAAGGTGATCGTTCCGCCGGTGGAGCGTGACACACTGAATGAGATCATCGAGCGAACAACGGGTGTTCCATCCGCGGCGACGGAAGTCAAGCCTGTTCTGAACGCGGAGCAGATCGCGTGGGCGCAGGGCCTCGCGCGACTTGTCGTTGTCGCGCCCCATGTGCAGGACTATGCAGTACGGCTGACGCTTGCCACGCAACCTGGTGGAGCGTTTTCCCCGCCTGAGTGCGAGCACCTGATCGCAGTCGGCTCGAGCCCGCGTGGAGCGCAGGCCATCATCTCCTGTGCAAAGGTGATGGCGCTGATGGGCGGTCGTACTGCGGTCAGCACCCAGGACATCGCCGCCGCAGCGCTGCCTGCACTTCGCCACCGCGTCGTGCGAAGTTTCGAGGCCGAGGCGGGTGGCATGACGACCGATGCTCTGGTGCAGCAGCTGATTCATGCAACACCTGCCGAGCTGCAGCCCGCAGGGGAGGCTGCGTGAGCGATCCCCGCACCGTCGATGAACTCCTTGATTCTCGTCTGATGGCGCACCTCGATCGACTCGATGTGGTGAGCAAGAAGATCTTCTCCGGCAAGATCCACGGCGAGCGTCGAAGCCGCCGCCGCGGACAGTCGGTGGAGTTTGCCGACTTCCGAAACTACACCCACGGCGATGATCTTCGCTTTGTCGACTGGAACATCTATGCGCGTCTCGACCGACTCTTCCTCAAGATGTTTCTTGAAGAGGAGGACTTGTCGCTCGTGATCGCCATCGATGCGAGCGCATCCATGGACTTTGGAACGCCCAACAAGATGCAATACGCGCGTCGACTTGCGATGGCGCTCGGCTACATCGGACTGGTCAACAACAATCGTGTCAGCCTCTTCTCATTTTCAGACGACCGCATCGAGCGGCTGACGGGGCTGCGCGGTCGTCGGCGGACTCGCGAGATGGGACAGTGGCTGCTCAATCTGCAGCCGCTCGGTGTGGGGGACTTCACCGCGGCATGTCGTGCGGTAGCGCTCGGTGGTCAGGGCCGCGGTGTGCTGCTTCTCATCAGTGATTTTCTCTTCTCCGATGGCTTCGAGAAGGGGCTGCGCTCAGTCGCTGGACGAGGCTTCGATGTTTATGCGCTCCAGTTGCTTGCTCCCGAAGAGATCGATCCCGCGCGTCATGGCGTGCTCGGGGATCTGCGGCTTGTCGACTCCGAGAGCGCGGCTGAGGTCGAGGTGACTGCCTCGAGCGCCGTGGTGCAGCAGTACCGTGAGCGTCTCGATGCCCATGTCGCATCCCTTCGGGAGTACTGCGTTCGGCGAAGCATCGCCCATCAGGTTGTCGAGACATCGCTGCAGTTGGAAACGCTCTTGGTGGACTATCTGCGCCGGCGGGGACTCCTCGCATGATGGTCGTGCCACCATCGATCCTTGCGGTCGACTGGATCGCGCCTGTCGCGGGAGCAGTGATCGCTGCGTCGACGATCCCGCCACTGCTTGCGCTCTACTTTCTTCGGCTGCGCCGATCTCGGCGGGTGGTTGCCGCCACCATGCACTGGCGCAGGGCAGCCGAGGATGTTCGTGCAAATGCACCCTTTCAGCGTCTTCGGTTGTCGCTGCTTTTGCTGCTGCAATTGCTTGCGCTCGGTCTGGTCGCACTCGCGATCGCACAACCGCAGGTCGATCTCGGTCTCGCGGGCGCCGAGAAGATTGCGCTCTTGATCGACCGATCTGGATCGATGGGCGCCGTGGATGGGCCGGAGGCCAGCACAAGACTGGACGATGCAAAGCGGCAGGCGATCGACCGCGTTCGCGCACTTCACGGCGGCGGTCTCTTCGCAGGACCCGCTCCGTCCATCATGGTGATTGCATTTGCCTCAGAGGCAACTGTGCTCTGCCCATTCACCGATAGTTCTGCCCAAGCCATCGCTGCGATCGAGTCAATCGAAGCAACCGATGAGTTGTCTGCGATCGGCGGAGGTGTGGAGTTGGCGCGCTCGTTCGCGGCGAGTGGAGGTGAAGACGGCACTGCGAGTTCCGCGGTCCCCGCCGTCTTGGAGGTGTACTCGGATGGACGGATCGGTGATCTGGCTGGGCTCTCTCTTCGGGATGGCGAGCGTGTGATCTTCCACCGCATCGGTGGCGAGGATTCGCAGAATGTCGGAATCGGAGCCGTTGCCGTCACGCGTATGCCGGAAAGTCCGGGTGAGGTTCGGGTCTTTGTGCGGGTCGTTTCTTGGAGCAAGAACCCGACCAAGACAGATCTCGAACTTCGCGTGGACGGGAGGCTTGTTGCGGTCACTCCATCGCCCGTCGAGTTGGGCGCTGCAATGCAGGACGCCGCCACTGGGGCGCTGCTTCCTGGGCAGACGCAGGCGGTCTTCCCTGGCGTACAGGTTCCTGCAGGTGCGGTGGTGGAAGTCCGTGTGACGGCGGACGATCTGTTGGCTGCCGACAACGCGGCACGAGTTGTCGCACCACGGCTTGGCGGGCTGAAGATTGCCCTCGTCGGTCGCGGTTCCTTCGTGCTTCGATCCGTGATCCAAGGAATGTCGCCCGCAGCGTTCGAGACCTTCACGACGGAGGCATGGAATGCTCGGGTAGCCAAGGACCCAGTGGCTCCCGACGCATTCGATGTCGTGGTGCTTGAACAGGTCACGGTGCAATCGATGGCTCGCGGCCGCTATCTGATGTTTGGCTTGGCACCGGTGGGCACATCGATCGTTCCATTTGGCACGAAGGAGCAAGTAGTACCGCGCAGCATCCGTAGCGAGCATCCGCTGATGCAGTATGTCAATCTCGATGACCTCTTTGTGGCATCGATGACTGCCGTTGCACCTGGCAGCGACAGCGATGTCGTGGTCGAGGCAAGCGAGGGTCCGATGATCCTGACGCTCAGCCGCGGGCCGCTCACGCTTGTCTATGTCTCCTTCGATCCCATCGATACAGAGTGGCCGTTCCAACGCAGTTTTGTGAACTTCACTGCAAACGCACTGGCATGGCTTGCTGCGGGTGGTCTCCCTGCGGCGGACGAGCCGCTGAGCCCAGGCGCCGTTGCCTCTGGACGACTGCCTGCGGGCGCGCAGGCGCCGAGTGCTCGGTTTTCATCGGGAACCACTGCGCCACTCTCGCTGCTCGAGGGCGGTCGCTTCACGCTTGGACCACTGCGGCGTGCGGGCACAGCCACCATCGCATGGCAAGGCGGATCGCAGACTGGCGTACCAACATCGATCGCTTATGCGGTGAACATGGACTGCCAAGCGGAAGGTCGCCTCGACACGGCGTCGGAGCTGCAGTTGGCAACCAACAACGTCGCGGCGCAGCCGAGTCGTGCGGCATCTCAGTCGGTGTGGCAGTGGTTGCTGCTCGCGGCCGCTCTCGTGCTGCTGCTCGAGTGGTGGGTCTGGCTGCGGCGGACCTGATGGCGATCAGGCGACCGGCTTGGCAACAGCGATCGAAGCCAACACCTCGTCATCGATGCCTAGATACTCGCGCATGTGCTGGTCGTAGATTTCCTGATCCTTGTCGCGCGAGAAGTCGAGGCGCATCTCATTGATGACCTTGGTTCCTTGACCGATCCAGTTCCGCCATGTTTCCGCGGAGATGTTCTCGCCAATCCACGCTCCCACGGGGCCTTTGAATGGCGGCCCAGAAAGACGTGTGCCGGGCTGCCCAGTCCGCTTGCACACGAAACTTCCATCCGCGACAGCGGCTGCAGGGCGTGAGGCGCGTTCAATCCGTGGCGGCTCGCGACCAATCGATTCGAGCGCGTTTGCAATCGCCTGTTCGACCATGCGGTCTCCGCGCTCTGCCGCCAGCGCATAGCCGCGCTCAAGCGTCACGACGGCCTGATCCGCCCAACCCGCACCGATCTGCGCCTGTCCGCACAGTTGATACGCCTTGCTCATGCCTGGGCTCAACTCGATCACCCGCTGGAGGCTGCGGGCTGCTTCCGCGTGTCTGCCCGCCTGAAGCAGCGCGTTTCCCAGGCTGAAATGGGCCATCTCATTGGTTGGATCCGCCGAGGCCATCTTCTCAAACTGCGCAATGCGTTCTGGAGTACTCATGTCGAATCATTGTAGATGTGTTACAACCAAGGAGTGATTGCACCGCCGCTGTCGACGAATCTCGCCAGCATTCCACTGCAGACCCCACTTGTTGCTGCCGCGGGCACCGCTGGCACCGTTGATGAACTTGGCGATGTGATCGATCTCCGTCTTCTTGGTGCGGTCACCACCAAGAGCATTACCCGTGAGTCGCGCGACGGCAATGCGCCGTGGCGGATCATTCCAGCGCGCGGCGGGATGTTGAACGCGATCGGACTGGCGAACAAGGGGCTGACGCGGTTCCTTGAAGAGGAACTGCCCCGCGTGCGAGCACTTCCATGCAAGGTCTTTGCATCCGTGGCCGGGCACAGCGAGGCGGACTATGTGACGGTGGCTGGCACGCTCGATGACACGGGCGAGTTCCCCCTTATCGAACTGAATCTCTCCTGTCCGAACACAGGCACGGGGCGTCACTTCGGTTCGGACGCAGCATCGGTACGCGGGATTCTGGCTGCGGTTCGACCCGCAGTGAAACGGAGCAAGCTCTTCGTGAAACTTGCGCCTGATCTTGCCGACCCTGTCGCGACCTGCGCGGCGGCGATCGATGGTGGTGCACAAGGGCTGACACTGTGCAACACCATGCCGGCGCTCGCGATCGATGTGCGAACGCGTCGGCCACGTCTCTCGCGCGGCAGCGGTGGATTGTCCGGCCCGGCGATTCATCCGATCGCGGTCCGTGTCATTCACGAGGTCTACCGCGGTGTCGCCCAAGATGCCGGCGTACCGATCGTCGGCACTGGTGGTGTCGTGCACTGGGAAGACGCGGCTGAACTGCTGCTTGCGGGGGCAACGGCGGTTGGGATCGGAACGCTGCTTTTCATCGATCACAGCGCGGTCAGGCGGGTCGTGCGTGGGCTGGATCGATGGTGCAGCGAGCAGGGGGTGCAGTCTGTTGGCGAACTCGTTGGTGCGGTGCAGACATGAGTGCGCGCATTGGCGCGGCAGAACGCGCGCGCTTCGATGCGCTTCTCGAGCGCGTACTCGCACAGCTGCCTCCGCGCATCGTGGCGATGCTTGATGAGTCACCGCTGGTGGTCGACGATGCGGCGTCCCGCGAACTCTTGCAGGAGATGGGCATGAATCCGGATGAGGATGACCTATGCGGGCTTCACACCGGCGTGGCACAGACCGACCGAAGCGTGCTCGACTCCGGACAACTGCCAGACACGATTCAGCTCTTCCGCCGAGGCATCATCGACGAGGCGGGTGGCTGGGATGCGTGGACAGACGAGGCTGGAACTCGATGCGGTGGCGAGGAAGCTGTGGCGCGCGAGATTCGCATCACGCTGCTGCACGAGATCGGTCACCACTTCGGACTCGAAGAGGATGACCTGCGGCGTCTCGGTTACGAGTGAACTGTTGCGACCTGCGGCAGAAACAGAATGCGCTGGCACGACGTGCATGTCACGGCCACATTCGGGTTCGACGCGAGTGTCGCGTACTTTTCGGCGGGGAGTTCCATGTTGCAGGCCCCGCAGACATACTCCCGTCGACGCATGTCGATCGTCACCAGTTCGGCCATGGCTTCACCGTCGTAGAGATCCGCTGCGCGGGTGAACGCCTCTAGTTCGCCGCGTGGGACGCGCGCAGCGGCTGCCGCGCGTTCCTGCTCGAGCGATGCGAGGCGTTCAGCCACCTCCGCTCGGCAGGTCTCGAACTCGGCCTTGGCGACATCGACAATCTTCGCCCGCTCCGAGGCCTGCAACTCGATCTCAGCGAGTTTGGTCTGCAAGTCTTCCGCCTTCTGCATCTGGGCGAGCGCGAGTTCATCGATTTCATCGCGCTTGGTCTGCAGGGTCTTCATCTCGGCAAGGATGGCGGAGTACTGGCGAGGATTGGTGCTCGCATTCAACTGCTGGCGCAGCGACTCGACCCTCGCGTCCACCGATCCACTCTCGGCTTCATGATTCGCCGCCGCTGACTGATGATGACGGATCTGCGCGCGTACTTCGTCCATGCGCGTCTGCAGCTGTGCGCCCTGCCGTTCCTGAATCGTCCTGTGCCGCTGAGCACCTTCCAAGCGTGAGCGGAGTGCGCGTGCCTGACTGTCCACATGGTGCAGGCTGACGAGGTCGGCAATCAGAGTCATGGACAGGCAAGGGTAGCAGGAAGGACGCGCCGCCCAATCACGAAAAACAAGCGTCAGCGGGCAAGAAGCCACCATGCCAGGGGACCCGCCAGAAGCAGCGAGTCAAAGACGTCGTACAAGCCGCCCATCCCAGGCAGCAGGCGCCCCGAGTCTTTCATTCCTGCGCCGCGTTTGAGCAGGCTCTCGAGCAGATCCCCAAGCGTTCCGATCATGCCAAGCAGCACAGCGACCCATGCACCGCGAACCGGATCCACCGCCTCAATGCCGTGGCGTGCAGCCGCATCACTTGCGCTGATGAGACTCGCCGAACACCCAACGAGCGCTGAGAGCACCACACCACCTGCGAACCCCTCCCAAGTTTTTCCAGGGCTGAGCCATGGGCACATCTTGTTTCGGCCGATCGAAACGCCCGTGAAGTATGCGCCAATGTCCGCGCTCTTGACGCACAGAATCGCAGCGGCAAGAGTCCATGGATCCGTATCACGCCGCAGCAGCAACCAGAACCCAAGCGGCACTCCGATAAGTGCAAACCCAAGCAGCACGGCCCCACTTGCGCGCGCAAAGCCATCGTTGTGACGGCTGATCACATGAAGTACGCCAGCGATACACGCTGCAGCAAAGGGCGCGGTCAAGGCTGCGGGTGCAGCGCTTGGCTGCGGCAGAGCACCCGCGGTGGCGAGCACAAGCATCGTGCCACCCGCGATGGCGATCCAGTGCAGCAGCGGGCGCCGAGCCTCTCCGCGCGGCGTCACCATGGATGAAAACTCCAGAGCCAAGAGCGGCGTGAAGAGCAGCAGGCTTACGAGCGCGAGAACAACACCGGGACCGAAAGCGAGATCTCCAATCTGCAGCGACGGCATCAACGCATCCGTCGCGGCAAGTCCAATCAGCGCTGCGATGAGCAGTGCCCCCACGATGATTCGTGTCCGCATGGCATGGCAGCATAGGCATTTCGCGGTCAAGTCCTGTGCAGCACGCCGACATGCGGTTACGATCTCAGCGTGACCAGTGAGGCAAGCGAGGCAGGGAAAGAGCTGCCTCCTGCCATCCGACGCGCCTTCGATCCAAAGCACCCGACGATCGTGGTCGTGACCGTGGTCTGCGCGTTGCTGTGCCTGCTCGATGCGGGACTTATCGTGCTGATGTCCGTTGTTGCAGGCCCGTGGGACACGCTCGAGGATCCTCCGCGCGCGCTCGAGGTCGTGCAGCGGTTGGACGCGGCCGTGATGCGTGATGAAATCTCCTCTGGCTTCCAGCCGCTCTCGCCCGATGACTTGGCTGTGGCAAGCGAAGACGCCGCCATGCAATGGAACGATCTTCGCGATGAGGGGGTCGAACTCGAGATCATCGATGATCCGTCGATCATCGATGAGATCCGCGATGAGACGCTCATGGTGTTCGAACCGTCTGCCAACGCGCCCATTGTCCCGTTTCAATGGCGCATCATTCTGGGAACCATCTCTGCAAGCACCTGGGCCCTCCCGATCATGGCGTTCGTGTGGTTGCTGTGGCGGCGAACCGAGTTGATCCGTCCCTGCCAATCAGGGCTGTCACTGCCGATCGTCGACGGCGCCTGTGGCATCTCGGCGGCCGTCATCGTGATGGGCAGTCTGAGTGCCTGGACGCTGCTGCTCGGGATCGTTGTGCAGTTCATGCCGATTCCTGCGTCTCTCGCGTCGTATCTGTCTGCGAGTGCCCTCCTGATTTGGATTGTGCCGACGATGCTCCTCATCTGGCTGTGCGCGGCGCGGCAGAATGGTGGGGTCGTCTCTGCACTTGGACTGACCGCAGAGCCTTCGCGCGCGAATGCGCTTCAGTGCATTGGCGCAGTGCTGTTCTTGCTTGGTGCACAGGAGGTCGTCCTTTTGACGATCGGCTCCTCACTGCCTGATTTGTTTTCGGCGAGCGGATGGTGGGAGGGGTTCGATGAGATCATTGCATTTGGTCCGCTGCCGCTTGCGTTCCTTGACACCCTTGATGCAGTCGTCGGCGCGCCAATCGTCGAGGAGATCATCTTTCGTGGACTGCTCTTTGGTGCACTCTTGCGAGGCATGGGCTTCACCGCCGCAGCGATCGTGTCGAGTTTGGTTTTTGCCGCGGTTCACGGCTATGGACTGGAGGGAACCATCGCCGTGACGGTGACCGGATCACTGCTGTGCTGGGTCTACTGGCGAACGGGCAGACTCTGGACCGCAATGTTCGCACATGGCGTTCACAACGCGCTTGTGACGCTGCCGATGTGGGCCGCGCGGGCGATGGTCGACGCAGGAATCGGATGAACGCCGCCGCCCCTCGTCATCGCGCGGCGATCGCCTCACGGATTGGCATCACAAGATGGGGGATCGCGCGCTCGTCGGCGAGCCGCTCCGCATGGCCGCACAGCGTGGCGAAAACGCCAGGCAGCTCCTCGAGTGAGCCGAGCGGACCGTTCCGCCGTACCGTGAGATAAACGCTGATCGGCTCTGGGAAGGCAACCTTTGTGCCATCGCTGCTGCGCGGACGCGTCTTCACCTCAAAGGTCGCCATCAAGTTCCCCGAAGGCGACAGCGACATGCCAAGGAACGGCTGCACATCCACGGGCTTGTCCATTTCGCCGTCGAGCAGCCGTGCGAGCGGGGACTGTGCGAGCAGCGCATCAAACACCACACTGTCTCGCGGCTGATCGGTCTCCAAGTCAAATCCGAATGTCAGGTCGATGTGCTCGATATCGAGCGGACTGATCGATAGAAACCATGGCGCAGTTTCAAGCACCGCGCGATGGACTCGGTACGCATCTTGCAACGAGGGTGGGCTTGCGTGCCCACTGCGAATCGAGGTGCGCCGAAGTGAGACCCACACAAAGTCATCGCGATCCTCCTCGCTCTCGAGAGTCACCTCGTCCTCACTGCGTCGAACACGCGTGAGCGCTGGAAAAGTCTTGCGAAGTCGGTCAAACAGCTCCAGCGTTGGTTCGCGCGTGTCGGGCAGATCCATTTTCAGCGCAATGCGCTGATTGACACAGAAGTCATTGCATAGTTCCGTTGGCTCGTCCACTCCTGCAGACTATCGCGAGGTGCGGGCCATGCTGGATTCATCGACAGGCAATCCACGAGAGCACGGACTGCCAGTCACGGAGGTCCGGAAGTAACAGATCTGGCTGGTGCTCGGCCAATTCCGCCCGCGGGTGAGTCCCTGTGGCCACGGCAATCGACCGGCAGCCATTGAAACGGGCACAGTCGATGTCATGCGGCGTATCACCAATCACTGTCACGCGTTCTGCCGCAAGACGGCTGCCGCGCACCGCTCCGTGGCGGTCCATGGCCACTCTTGGAAGATCGCGGCGATGGTCGCCATCGTCCGCCCACCCGTTGAAACGGAAGGCCTCGGGCGCGAAACCAGCCTTCGCGATCTTCAGCGTTCCAGTGTGCTCGTAGTTGCCCGTCACAATTCCCAAGTCGATCCCATCCATCCCGAGAAGCGCATCCACCAGCGCGCGTGTTCCTGGCAGCGCATCGGAGCGGCATGTTGCTGCAAAGCCACGCTGCAAGTGTTCTCCGTAGAGGCGGCGGAAGGGCACATGCAGATCGGTGGTCGGTTCAATGCCGTGGCGCCGCATGAACTCGCGCCAGATCAATGTATCGAGGCGACCAGAGACCTCGATTCCCTCGAAGGAAAACGCGCGCCCTGGAAACAACTCATGTGCCGCCGACAGCATCGCACGGATGCCAGCGCCTTCCGTTCTCAGCAGGGTGGCATCGATGTCGAACAGGACCAGCATGGAATGAGTCCTTCCAACGAGGGGAAACAGGGGAGGTGAGTGACTGACAAGAAGCGTGAATGACTCGCGGGAACAGCGGCTCGGCACTCCACCCACTCAGGCTGGCGCGCCCACGGCAGCAACCACCTTTGCAGCAGCGTCCGCAAGATCCGATGCCGACTGCATGGATGGGATGCGTGAACGCGCCTCATCGAGAATCGCGCGCGCCTCACGCACATTCGTGCCCTCGAGGCGCACAATGAGCGGCACATCGAAGCCGATCGTCGACGCCGCGCCAACGATCGCGCGCGCGATGCGATCACACTGCATGATGCCGCCGAAGATGTTCACGAGTACGCCTTCCACACGGCCGTCGCTGAGGATGATCCGAAACGCCTCGGTCACTGCCTCTTCGCTCGCGCTGCCGCCAACATCGAGGAAGTTCGCCGGCTCGCCGCCGTGCAACTTGATGATGTCCATGGTGCTCATCGCCAGCCCTGCGCCATTGACAAGACAGCCGATATTGCCATCGAGGGCCACATAGGACAGCCCGAACGACTGCGCGCGGAGCTCGGCTGCGTTCTCCTCGGCAGGATCGTGGAGCGCTTCGATCTCCGAGTGCCGAAACAGCGCGTTGTCATCGAACGCGAACTTGGCATCAATCGCCATCACCTGTCCATCCGGATGTGCACTGCTTGGCGGCGTCAGTACGAGAGGATTCACTTCCACCAGACTCGCATCGAGTTTCTGCTGCAAACTGCTCAGCCGTGTCAGCACCGTCGCTGCTTGAGACGCGGCCTTCCCACGGAATCCAAGCGCCAGCGCCACGCGCCGCGCCTGAAATGGGAGCAGCCCGGTCAGTGGATCGAGCGGGATGCGAACAATCGCATCAGGTCGTTCCTCAGCGACCCGTTCGATCTCCACTCCGCCCTCAGCGCTCGCAATGAGGGTGTTGGTTCGCCGTTCACGGTCCACAAGGACGGCTACGTAGTACTCGTGCGCGATGTCCACTGCGTCGGCAACGAGCAAACGCTTCACCTCGAGCCCCTCCGGCGGAGTTTGCGGGCTGTGCATTCGATTGCCGAGCATGAACCGTGCTGCGGCAACCACATCGTCGATGGAACGCACCACTTTGACGAACCCTGCCTTGCCTCGCCCGCCCGCATGGACCTGCGCCTTCACAACGGCCTGCGTAGAGCCGCTCGTGAAGAGTTCACGCGCAGCGGCCAACGCCTCGTCGGCTGTCTGCACCATGCGCCCCTTGGGAACCGGAATGCCCGCATCAGAAAGCAACTGACGCGCCTGAAACTCGTGAATCTTCATTGGACCGCGAAGTCTAGCGGCGCAGAGCGTCTTGACATGGGCGCCGCGCTGCGCACGGAGAGATCGAAAAACGGACAGGGCGGGATTCGAACCCGCGATAGGGATTGAAGTCCCTATACCGGTTTAGCAAACCGACGCCTTCAGCCACTCGGCCACCTGTCCAGCGCGGCGAGAGTGTAGCAGTGCTCCCGCGGTGTTCATGATCGACATGCGATCGCGCTGGTCATACGCGCAGGATTCGATGGATCGCGGCGATAGCTTGGAAAGCGAACATCACTGATTGTGCACGGAGCGCTGCTCTCAATCGACGCCACGGGAACGCCAGCGCGCTGCAGGAGCAGGAAAGCAGCCTTTGCACAATCTGCGAAGGCGTGCCCACTTCGTGTCCCCGCCGGTACACGGATCGCACTTGAAAGACCGCGGTCTGCGAAGGCATCCACCACGTCCTTGCCAACCTCGTACCGCGAGGCGGACGCGCACGGTCCGACGGCAGCCACCATGTGGGTTGGATGTGCACCAAAGGCAGACGTCATGCCCTGGATCGTTGCACCGATCACATCAGCCGCCAGCCCTCGCCATCCAGCGTGAATGGCCGCAACGCATCCAGATGTAAGGCACGCCACCAGTACAGGGCAGCAGTCTGCGGTGGAAACTGCAGCGACAAGACTCCGATCAGCACTCACCACCGCGTCGGCCTTGGGGAGACCCTGAACACACCGCTTTGCCTCGATCCACTGTGTCCCATGAACCTGCTTGGTCCGGCAGAGTTGGGCGGTGGGACCGCCGAGTTCGGTTGCCAAGCAAGCGTCGGAGATTCCCGCTACTACTCCACACCAGTGCGGTACTGCATGGGAAAGCAGAAGGGGAGAAGCCCACCCGCACGAAGCGGCCGCCAACGCCTGATCCACAAACCTTGAGGCACTCAAGAAACGAGTCGCCTCAGGGGCCGCAGTTGAGATCAACCGATGTGTCACCCTCGTCGGTCGCATCAAGTGTGCTCATGTCGACTGACCATCCAAACATGTCGAGTGCGAGCCACTCCCGCGCTGACAGGAAGTCCGGCAGTTTGCCAAGCGGTTCCATATCGAGTGGGCTGAGGGTGTACGAGCAAGCATCGCGACTGTAATAGGTGATTCCACGTCCAATCTCTCTGCCCAAAAGGCAGCGCGTACCAAGGTCGCCTTGTTCGTCCTGCTTAATGAATGCTCCACGCACGGGCGAGCCGTCATACATCTCGAACTCGTAGTCGCTCGCACTGCCGGTGGTGTCCACCATGAAGTTCAGAATCGAAGTGTTGGCAACCGTGTTTCGCGCGACGGTTCGTGGCATCGCTCCTCGGAAGTCGCGGTTCAACTGGGCGACCGCTGGAGGACCAGCGACCGCAGGCACCTTCGCTCGGAAATCGATGATTGCGCATCGAGCACCAGCTCCGGCACCGACTGTTGCAATGGTCTGCACCGCACCATCGGGATAGCCGATTGTTCGCTGCGCAGCTGGAATGATGGGCAGAATCTCAGCGTCGTCAAAGACGTTCGTGTTGACACCGAAGTTTCCTGCGATCTGATGTTGTAGAAACTCCAGTGGATCTGGAAGATCTCCTACCGCTGCCGTTGCCGCTCCGAGCAACTGGTTGGCCGTATTCGCAGGGTTGACTGCCTTCCACTTCGAGATGAGCGTCTTGTTGAGGCCTGGGTTGTAGTCCAGTGCTCCAATCACCGATTGTCCATCGACGAGTCCCGCCTCGTATGCCGTGGCAAACTGTGCGCATGTCACGGGTGGCGCTCCCCCAAAGACATTCGTGTTGGATGCGATGAGATAAGTGCTATCAATAGCATCGGCCTGGAAACGGAACAAGTCCATGACGGTGCAGTCGCGGACAAGGAAGTCGGCGCCCGCCACAAATCCCATGGCCTGCACGACTTCTCGGATCAAGTGATCTTGAAACGAGTAGAGAAAACCAGTGCCGAAGCGAAGGCCGTCCTGTGGATCGAAGTCCCACTGAATCGCGGAGTTGAGCGAGATCGTTCCATCATCGCTCGGCGTACTGATGCCGCCCGCCTCAGGCAGCCCCAAGGCGAGCTTCAGTGGGCGCGTTACATACACGCGGTTTTCTTGCGTTGCTGCGGTTGACACGCCGCTGTAACGAATCGGAATAGACGGTCGGACGGAGACGGGCGTACTTTCGAGTTCGTTCAGGCTGGTCCGGTCTATCGCATCCGCGACATCCGAGTATTTCTCGATGGAGTATCTCGCTGTTGTGAACCCAAGCCGTCCAGCGGAGATGGGTACATAGGCAACGCGAAGCGTCACCGTGATGTTGAACGACTGGATGTGCTGTTCGAAAAACTCTTCAACTGCCGCGAGTGCGGCCGTCAAACCATCAAGCTGCGATGGAGGGATGATGGAACCGCTCGTCAAAAGCAGTCGCAGGTTGAACGGTTCCACTGGTTCGCCCGCGATGCCTCCCTCTGCCGCGTCCGCAGCCGCTTCCTTGTGCTGCTCCCACGAGATACCGCCAATGGTGTTGTCGATCATCAGCTCGAAGTGGGGTGAACGAACAGCCCTCTCAGTCACCGCCACCATGCTGCGCAGTTCAGCCAGACTGACTGGCCCCCCCTCACCGCCGCTGATCGGAGTCGAAACGCAGAGGGTTGTCTGTGTTCCGCGGGCAACACGGTCATAACTGACGAGCACGGCGTCTTGAGGGGAAGCAGCCGCGAGTGGGTCCGAGGCCGCCGTCAGCAGGAGCAACTCTGTGGCGAGTGTTGTGGAGATAAGCATGGGAGTCTTTCAGTTCAGGAGAAAAGGCATGTTGGATTTGGGATGAGGTCAGAGGAGTGAATCAGCCTCCAGATCCGCCCGGACAGGAACCCCACGACGCGAGAATCTCAAGCAAGTCGGCAGCATCGACATCCCCATCGCTGTCAAGATCGGCGATCGCAGCCAGCGGATTGCCTGCAGGATCGCCGCCGAAAAGCGCCAGAACAAAAACGAGGTCGTCCGCCGCAACGCGCCCATCGGGTGTTGGGAGACCGGCCTGAGGAATGCCGCCCGCGATGTCGGCGGGGCACGCAGCAAATTCTTGCCCGAGATCAAACGAGAGGTTGTCCAGAACCACAAAAGCGCCAACGATACGAATTTCGTCGAACTTGAAGTCTGGATCAGGATCTGAGCCGAACGGCTGCGCCACACGGACGGGGCCACCCTCAATCGTTGTGCTTGGGAACCCTGTCGCATAAAGCGGCGTTTGAATCGCTCGCATGTCGTACACCTGCACAAACTTCTGCTCGGGAGGGATGGGGTCCCCATTTTCGTCGTGGGTCAGCAGCCCCTCGACCACAATCGCATTGGCCTCCAAATAGGGGTGATTCATCAACTCTGGGAAGGTCCCGGGATAAAGGTTCTCCAAGTCAAAGTAGGTCTTGAAGTCAAAGGCGTTCATGAAGAATCGCGCCTCCTTCACGGGGCGATAGGTACGGATGATCGTGACGCCACTGGCACCAGTAGCAGTGTCGCCAGAGGGAAAGTCTCCCGTGGCGCCGTTGAACACGAGGCGCTGACCATAGGCGCGCGATCCGAATGCTGTTGCGAAGCCTTGGCCGAGGATGGGACCCCATTGTCCAAACGATCCGTTCTCACCAAGCCCGTACTGGAAAATCGACGGAATGTTGTCGGTGTAGATGAATCCACCAGTGACGGTGTCATCGTTTTGGTCTTGCGTCTCGATGGTGGCGAAGTACTCGGGAAACTTCGGGTCATCCACTCGGAGCTCTGCCAAGGCACTGGGACTGACCCGAGCAATGTCGAGGAGACCGTCCTGAGCGCCGTACACTTTGGTCTCGAAACCCTCAAAGAATGCAAGGGTCGAGTCCTCGCATTCGTCGGGCACGCCATTGTTGTTGATGTCCTGACTGTCGCCGTTGGCGATGTCACAGGAGTCTGGAACCTCGTTCTGATTGCAGTCGAGCGGGCTTGGGATGCCCGGATCCTCAACGGCTACTTGGCATGCATCTGGGATACCGTCACCGTTGCAGTCCGCCCCGCCTGACGTGCCGCCACCCTCGACAGCGATCTGACCATCGACCGCCTCCACATAGTCGTCGATCTCGTTGTCGTTGCAATCAACAACGGGGAAAATGCTGCAGCGGAACTTGGCAAAGTCAAACTTCACCTGAGAAATCGATCGTGCATTGTTTGCTCGGTCTTCCGCACTGTCCTCGATCCGCGAGTCTGACGCAATAACCATTGCTGCCGGAGTGTTCGGCTCATCATCGGTCGTGTTCGTGCACGGGTCTTCACCCGGCAGCGTGACGCCTGACTCCTCGATGTACTCGGCATCTGTGCCATCCCCGTCCAATACAGTGCAATCAAAGTCGAATTCAATGCCTGCTTCCTGGTTGTCATCGGGATCGCCACCGTAATCCGCCCAAGTCTTGTTTGGATTGCTGAACCCTGGAAGACGCACATTCCCGCCAGCTGCGTAGGCCATCACGGTTCGCCAATCATCATCGCCGAAGCCGAAAGAGTCAGGAAAGAGTGCATCACCCGGTTCTGCAGAGGGCGCCTCGTGATTGTGTTGGCAACCAAAATTGTGCCCCAGTTCGTGTGCGTAGACCAAGTCGCCGAGAATCGTCGCATCGAGCAAGCAGAAGGGGCTCTCAGAAAAGGCCTGGAGCGTTGAAACATCGGAAGGTCCCAAGATTCCCCCGACGGGGGCAGCGAGCGGGTTGGTGGAATCGACCACCGGGTGGGGATTCGCCGGCACGCTGAGGCGAGCGAGAGCCTGAGCAAGATTGTTCGCATCAGTCATGACGCTCGCCAATCCGACAAACGCGCTGTCGGATCCATAGTTGGTTCCCACGAGTGCAACTTCATCTGCACCGAGAGCGTCGCGCCAGTCAAGTACGTAATCGAGATAACCATCACCTGGAGTCTGAAGTCGGTCCAAGTCAATGCCATATCCAGTGCTGACAAATGGTTCCTCTTGTCCAAAGAACCCATCGCACACCAGGGCACCGACAAGACGGACGCGCGGCAAACAAACTTCAGTCTCCGCCGGTGTGACCCCGGGAACAGCCCAGTGATAAGAGACGTCGGGCGTGCCAAAGCAAGATGCCGGGGAAAGGAGGGAAGCGGGGGGACCAGGAGGGAGCGGGGGGGGGACGGCGGGGATGGTGGGGTAACTACCGTAACCGCACGTGGTGTTGAGGTTGTTGTCAGCCTCG
>JBJTUC010000068.1:0-3794 GCA_046080505.1 Planctomycetota bacterium | reverse complement strand
CGCCCGCGGCGGCAACGCCTGCGCCCGCGGCGGCGAGTTCCGCAAGCGATCAGGCGTTTCGGGTTGCTACGCCAAACGCACCGCAGACTGCCGTGACGGCACAGTCCGCATTCGGCTACGACAGCTTTCGTCCTGGAACGGAAAAGATCTCCGATGGGCCAATCGACGAGATGTATGTGCTGAGCCCTGGCGATGAAGTGATCGTTTCGATCTGGGGTCAACTTGTACAGAAGTTCAATCTGGTCGTGACCGATGAAGGCTTCATCGATCTTCCGGATGACGGCGGACGCATCGCAACAAGCGGAGTGACACTGAAGGAACTTCGACCCGTCGTGATGCAGGCGCTATCCCAGATTTACTCCAGTTACATCAATGCCGCCGATCCGACCAAATCGACGGCGTTCGTCGATATTCGCCTCGGCAAGGTGCGACCTCTTCTGGTGTATGTGCTCGGCGAGGTCCAGAAGCCCGGCGCCTATCTGATCAGCGCAGGTATGGCGAATGTGCTGAATGTGCTCAACAACGCAGAGGGCGTGCGAAACGGCGGTTCCCTGCGCGAGGTGAAGGTCCGCCGCAGCAACGGCGACACAGAGATCGTCGACCTCTACCAATTCTTCCTGACAGGCAAACTCGATCTCAATGCGGTTCGGCTGAAGCCGAACGACTACATCATCGTGCCGCTCAAGTCGCGAACCGTTTCGATTGAGGGCGAGGTTCGTCGGCAAACCCGTTTCGAGCTGACCGGCTCCGAAGGCATGCGCGAACTGATCGACTTTGCCGGGGGGTTCACTCCGGACGCATATCCCCGCCAAGTGCAGATCATCCGAAACGAGCCCGGCAAGGGCGAGTCGGTGATCGATGTGGATGTCACGAACATCATGGATCTGGCGACACCGAACATAGCGCTGCAGGATGGCGACACGGTGCGCGTGCCCACCAATGTGCAGGTGCGCCGCAAAGTGGTATCTGTGCGGGGTGATGGCGTCGTGCGCCCTGGAACCTACGAGTGGCAGCCAAACATGACGATGCGCGACCTGATCGACAAGGCCGAAGGTTTGCGCGAGTATGCGTTCACGGACCGAGCCGATCTGATTCGGACCGAGGACGACTTTTCGAAGTCGCTCACCATCTTCTCGCTCGCAGAGCTGTTCCAGAAGGACGCAGCGGGCAAGTTTGCGTTTACGGGCAACAACGACAAGAACATGCCGCTGCGCGAAATGGATGAAGTATTCGTGCAGTCGTCATTCGGTCTCGCTGGGCAGGACAAGTTCGTCACCCTCGAGGGTCATGTGAAGCAGCCGGGGAAAACGGTGCTCGCCAAAAACATGACACTCTACGACCTGATCTTTGTGCGCGGCGGATTTCAGGATCCTGCGTTCGAGCGCGCCGCGTACAAGGATGTGGCGCACATCATTCGGAAGGTGCCTGGATCGATCGGCGAGCAGCTGATCCCGTTTCGACTCGGCGCATTGCTGCAAGGCGATCCATCCGCCAACATGCAGTTGCAGGACAGCGACGTGATCCGTCTCTACTCGTACGAGGATCTCGCGATGCGGCGCACTGTTCAAATCGATGGGCTGGTGAAGAAGCCTGGCATTTATCCGATGGTCGAGGGGCTGACGCTTGAGGACCTGTTGGTGCTTGCGGGCGGGTTACGACCTGATGCGTACAAGGTGGAAGCGGTGGTCGCGCGATCGGAGTCCGATGGAACCACGGGCACCGCCGCGGCGACAGAACGAACGATGGTGGTTCCAATACTCAAAGACTTCATCACGCAGGCTGCTGCCAATCGATTTGCGCTCCGTCCATTCGACCGAATCAGCGTGCGCAATGTGCTCGGATGGGAACCGCTCGATGTGGTGTCGATCACGGGCGAAGTGCTGTACCCGGGCAACTATTCGCTTGCGGCAAAGGACGAAACCATGTCCAGCCTGATCAAGAAGGCGGGCGGACTTCGCAAGGACGGACTCCCAGAGGGAGCGACTGTACGGCGGCGCCGTAGTGTGCCGACGCTCGATACGACTGCAAGTCCCGTCATGTACGAGATCACCATTGACTTGGCTTCGGCGCTCGCAGCGCCGGGCGGCAGTGACGACATCGTTCTCAAGAATGGCGATGAGATTCATGTCCCCGCTAACCCCGGCACGATCGAAGTTCGAGGTGCGGTTCGCCGACCGCTCGTGTTGCAGTTCAAGGAGGGTCAAGCGCTTGAGAACTATGTCGCCAAGTGTGGCGGCTACCTCGACAAGGCAGACCGTTCGCGCGTCCTGGTCTTTGCTGCGAACAATGCGGCGCGCACCATCGATGCGCGTGACGATCCTGACAGTCCCATGCGTCTGAGTGCGGGCAGTGTCATTGAAGTGCCGCTCATCAAGGATTCGGAGTGGCTGCAGACGGTCGATGTGTCAGGCGCAGTCATGAAACCCGCGCGATTGCAGTGGGTGGAGGATGCGCAACTTGGGTTCTATCTGAACATGTGCGGTGGCTTCAGCACGACTGCCGACCCTGCCAAGATCATCATCCACTTGCCCGATGGCGGGATCCTCGCCAAGCAGGAGGGCGAGGCTTTCAACCCGAAGGTTCCGCCTGGGAGCACCGTGGTGATCATGACAAAGCCGCAGGTTGAAGCCAAATGACTCGTCTCGAGCAAGAGCCCCAGTTGCAGCAGACACAACACCAATCGGAACAGCAGCTGCCAGCGGAGCAGATGGGCGAGCCAGTCCGCTTGCTGCGGATCGTGAATGTGTTGATCCGTGCGCGGTGGTTCATCGCGATCTTCACGCTGCTGGTGGCAGGTGCGGAGGCGGGCTATGTGATGACCGTCAGCCCGACTTACACGGCGACGACCAAGTTCATGCCATCGCAGAGCAAGAGCGCATCTGCTCGGATGGGTGCGATCGCGGGCTCGGCAGCGCAGGTGACGGATGTGGTGACTGAGAACACCGCACCCGAGTACTACACCGAACTTCTCACGAGCCGTGCGTTTCTGGAGACGCTGATGAAGATGACGTTCGATGCGCCGCAGCTAGGGGGCAAAATGCGGTTCATCGACACGCTCGGCATCGACGCGCCCACGGAGTTGGAACGGCAGGAGCGCGCTATTGCTGCGCTGCGGCTGATCGTGAAAGTCAACTCGGTCAAGATGAAGTCCGTGACAGCGCCGCCGATCTTGACGCTCACGATGACCGCGGCTGATCCGCAGCTCGCGGCACAGTCCGCAAACGCGCTGGTCGACGAACTGATCCGCTACAACCGTGAAGTGCGAGGAAGCAAGGCGCGCGACAACCGAGCATTCATCGAGGGCCAAGTCGCTGATGCAACGAAGGCGCTGCGTGATGCAGAGAAGGCGCTCTCGGAGTTCAACCGCCTCAACCGCAAGATCGCGACACCTGATCTGAAGGCGGATCAAGAACGGCTCGCGCGTGCGGTGACGGTGCAAGCAGAGGTGTTCATCACGCTTACCAAGCAACTTGAAATCGCGCGTATTCAGGAGCAGGAGGATCAGGTTTCCATCGAAGTCTTGGAGCCGGCCGTCGCGCCTCTCCAGCGATCTGCGCCGCGGCGCACCCAGACCGTCTTGATCGCTGCCATCGTGGCGGTCTTCGTAGCGTGCGGACTTGTTCTGCTTCGTGACAGGTTGGGGTCAAGCAATGGAAGCGACCCAGATGTCGAAGACTTCAAGCTGAACATGCGCGCGGTCGCGCGCGAAGTCACCTTTGGGCTCGTGGGGCGCTCGGCGAAGTAGCGGAACGAGGCAACTACGCGGACACGGCTGCGCACTGCCACTTCCATGC
>JBJTUC010000067.1:0-14351 GCA_046080505.1 Planctomycetota bacterium | reverse complement strand
GCAAGGCAACCGCCGCAGACGCTGGCCATGCTCGATGAACCATTGCTCTCGGTGATCTCGCTTGTGAGGCGAACGGTGTAGGGGAAATCCTCGGAACTCGGGAGAATCGCCAGAAGCGACCGCTCCGCGCGCGCCCCGTGTCCGATCTCGCGCCGACCAGGACCCGTGATTCGGCCCGCTTCACCTGTGCAGAAGGGGGGGAAGTAGTAGTGCAGGAAAAACTTCTTCGCATACTCGGGCATCAGCCCGTCGACGATCTGCTCGTCCTTGGTGGTGCCAAGCGTGCAGGTCACGACAGACTGCGTCTCGCCACGCTGGAAGAACGCCGACCCGTGCGTTCGGGGCAGCAGTGCAACGCTCATGTCGAGCGCGCGGATCTGGTCGAGGCCGCGACCGTCAGCACGAACACCCTTTTCTGCGACGAGATAGTGCGTGATCTTCTTCTCGAGCAGGCGCAGGCTCTCCTTGGCTTCGCGCAGGCGCTTCTCCGCGGCGAGATGATCGGTGTAGCTGAGTCCAGCGGGCACGGCAAACGATGACTCGATGACCCACTTCTTGATGCGGTCGACTTCGTCGTTGCGCGCCTGTTTGCCGTGAATCTGGCGCGCCTTCAGCAGTTGGTCGTATGCCTTCTCCTTCACAAGCGCCATGACTTCCGCACTCGGTGCCACGGAATCGCCTGCACGCTTGGCAGGTGCGCCGCTCTTCGCGCGCAGTTCCTCGATGAGTTCAAGGATCGGGCGAACGCCATGGTCGTAGCCAAAGCGGATCGCCTCGACCATGTCGGCTTCGCCGATCTCGGCCGCGCCCACTTCGATCATGTTGATCCCGTCGGAGTGACCCGAGAGCACAAGATCAAGATCGCTGAACTCCATTTGTGCTTGGGTCGGGTTGATCACAAAGGTCGGCTGATCGTCGATGAAGATGCGGCCCACGCGTACGGTCGCAACGGGGCCGTTGAACGGTGCGTCGGAGAGATGCAACGCTGCCGCAGCGGCACTGCAACCGAGCACATCCGAATCGTTCTGCCCATCGTGCGAAAGGACGAGGACTTGCAGCTGCACCTCATCCACGAAACCCTCGGGGAACAGTGGACGGATCGGACGATCCATCATGCGCATCGTGAGGACTTCCTTCTCACTCGGCGGGCCTTCCTTCTTGCGGAAGCCACCTGGGTACTTGCCCGCAGCGGGTGCCTTCTCACGGTAGTCGCAGGTGAGCGGGAAGAAGTCGATGCCTGCGCGCGGATTGGCGCGAACGGCGGTGGCGAGCAGAACGGTCTCGCCGTATGTGGCGACGACTGCGCCGCCTGCGAGCTTCGCGATCTTGCCCGTCTCGAGGCGGTAAGTGCGACCGCCAATCTCGCGTTCCACGGAAACATGCTGTCGAGTTGTCATGAGTGCCTTTCAGTCGATGCGTTGCGGGGCGTGGTTCTTTGGAACGCGCCGCGCGAGTTGATGCCACAGACTTCAGAGTCGAAGATGCTGCAGCGGAAGATCCCGGTGTGGCAGAGGCTGGAGCGCAGGATGCGCTGCGCACAAGCGACTGCCACCCACGGGGGTGAACGATGCGTCGGCTACTTGCGCAGACCGAGCTTCTTGATGAGCGACGCGTAATCCGCACGCCGCGTTTCAGCGAGGTAGCGGAGCAAGCTGTTGCGCTTGCTGACCATCAGGAGCAGCCCCCGTCGCCCTGCGTGATCCTTGGTGTGTGCCTTGAAATGATCCTGCAGCGAATTGATCCGCTGGGTGAGAAGTGCAATCTGCACCTCCGTTGAACCGCAGTCCTTGTCGTGCTTCTTGTGCGCCGCGATGATGGGCGCTCGCTCGGTCGTCGTGATCATGGATTCCTTTGTCGAACCCCCGTCGCGGGGGCGTTTCTGTGCCTTTGAATTGAGTCCCAAAGGGTACCGCGGTTCTGCGGGCGGGTCAATGCAATGGCAGCCGAAGCCCGCATTATCCGATAACCGCCCCGCCAGGATCGGCAGGGGCAGGAATGCGCGTTTCGACCGCCTATCCTGCTCTGTATGAAGACCGCGACGACTTCGCTGCGCAGCGCTTCGGATGAGTGGGTGGTGCTCGCGGCGTCGATCGAGCAGGGTGGCGGGGCCAGCGGCACCGAGCGGCAGCATCGCCATGGGCGGCTCACCGCTCGTGAGCGAATATCACTGCTGCTCGATTCCGACACGCGTTCACTCGAATGCGGATTGATGGCGGCGTGGAACATGTACCGCGAGTACGGCGGTGCGCCGGGGGCGGGCGTCGTCACCACCATCGGCAGTGTGCAAGGCAGACTCAGCATGGTGATCGCCAATGATGCGACGGTGAAGGCGGGGGCGTTCTTCCCGATGACCTGCAAGAAGATCATCCGAGCGCAGGAGATCGCGCGGCGGGCGCGACTGCCGCTTCTGTATCTCGTGGACAGCGCGGGTGTGTTCTTGCCCCTGCAGGAGGATGTCTTTCCCGATACGGATGATTTCGGGCGCATCTTCCGCAACAACGCAGTGATCAGCGCGGACGGCATCCCTCAGTATGCGGCGATCATGGGCAACTGCGTGGCGGGCGGCGGCTATCTGCCCGTGCTCTGCGATACGCTGCTGATGACCGAGGGGAGCGGTCTTTATCTCGCAGGTCCCGCGCTTGTGAAGGCGGCGATTGGGCAGGAGGTGTCGAGCGAAGAGCTTGGCGGTGCGCAGATGCATGCCCAGGTTTCTGGAACCATCGACTTCCGCGAGAAGGATGACCCGGCGTGCATCGATCGGCTGCGGAGGCTGATGGACGCGAACGCAGCCGCGCGCGTCGCGGTGCGACCGCCCTGCGAAGCGCACATGCCATCGCGCGCGGGCGAATCGGTTTACGACATTCACTCGAGCGAGCCTGGCAGTCAGTACGACATGCGCACACTGCTTGAGTGCTTCGTCGATCGTGACTCGATGGATGAGTACAAGTCGGAGTACGGTCCGTCGATCGTCTGCACCTACGCGAGAATCGGCGGGTTTCCCGTGGGTATCGTCGCGAATCAGCGATGCATGACGGAGCGGCGTATGGCGGGCGGCAAGACCGGACCTTCCACGGCAAAGTGCATGCCTGCCGTGATCTATGACGACAGCGCGGAGAAGTCGGCACGGTTCATGCTTGATGTGAACCAACGGCGCATCCCGCTGCTGTTCGTGCATGACACGACGGGCTTCATGGTCGGACGCGACAGCGAGCAGGGGGGCATCATCCGTGCTGGCGCCAAGATGGTGAATGCCATGAGCAACTCGGTCGTGCCGAAGATCGTGCTGATCGTCGGCAACTCCTATGGTGCCGGCAACTACGCGATGTGCGGGCGTGCATTTGATCCGCTGCTGACGCTCGCATGGCCCGCTGCACGCTGTGCGGTGATGGGGGCCGCGCAGGCTGCAAACACGCTTCTGCAGATCGACCTCGCGGCACGCGAGCGGCGCGGTGAGGTTGTCGATGACGCGATGCGTACGCAGTTGCTCGCGGCGATCACCGCGTCGTACACGCAGCAGCAGGACATCCGCTACGCAGCGAGCCGCGGCTGGATCGACCGCATCATCGAACCGCATCGCACGCGCGAGGAACTGCTGCTTGCCATGCAGATCGCCGCGCAGGCTCCGTGTGATGGTGCGCTGCGGACGGGCGTTCTGCAGACATGATCGACCAAGTGAAATCGCAGATGCAAGAAGTTGTCGTCGCAACTGGAAATCCCCACAAGGTGGATGAGGTTCGCAGCGTGCTCGGCGCGCTCGGCTGGCGCGTGCTCTCGCTGCATGATGTCGGCGCGGGTGACGCACCAGAACCCGAGGAGCATGGCCAGACCTTTGCGCAGAACGCTCGCATCAAGGCGCTGGGATACGCATCGCTTGTCGGGCGGTTGGTGCTGGCAGACGATTCGGGTTTGGTCGTTGATGCGCTCGGAGGCGAACCCGGTGTGCACAGCGCGCGCTGGGCTGGCGTGGACGGCGATCGTGCCGCGCGAGATGCGGCGAACAATGCGAAGTTGCTGGCGCGTCTGGCGGGCGTGGCCGATGCGCAGCGCACCGCGCGCTTCGTGTGTTCGATGTGCGTTGTGAATGGGAACGGAACAGTGATCGCTCAGTCGGAGGGGGTCCTTCACGGTTGGATCGGTCACGAGGCGCGTGGCAACAACGGATTCGGCTACGACCCGCTCTTTCGCGTTCGTTCAAGCGGCGTCTCTGGCGCAGAACTGACGCTGCAGCAGAAGAACGCGCTGAGCCATCGGGGTAGTGCAACGCGCGCCATCGCGCACTCCCTGGCGCGTCTTGCGTTGGCAGTGCGGTAAGCATGCCGCTTCAACTTCCCATTCTGCCGCTCGCGACGCCGAATCAGCGCTACTCCTGTCATGGGTGCGGCTCCTGCTGCCGCGACTTTTCAGTGCAACTGCGCGATGTCGATCTGCAGCGCATCGAAACGCAGGGCTGGCGGAGTGAACTTGGCTTTGATCCGGTCGTGCGTTTTCGAGGTCAGCGGTATTTGCGCCAGCGGGCGGATGGCGCATGCGTCTTTCTCGAGGAGGATGGCAAGTGCCGCATTCATGCGCGCCGTGGCTTTGCGGAGAAGCCGCTCGCATGCCAGATGTTCCCCTACACGCTCTCACCCGATGCACACGCGTCAAGGCTTGGCGTGAGTTTTGCATGTGGCAGCGTGACGGCGAACCGCGGCGAACTCTTGCGCGGCCAAGAAGTTGAGGCGCTTCGGATCGCGCTCCGTGGCATTCCAGAGTCACTCGCTGCCGCACCTGATGCGCCTATCGCAGGGGGACTTCGCTCGCAGCCGGGGGAATTGGAAGCGCTTGAACGGCGAATGGTTCGATGGTTCGACAGTGCGCATCCGCTCTCTGTTCGGATCGACGGACTGGGCTGGATTGCGCAGACACTCTCGTCGGCCAAGTTGGCGTCGGTTCGCGGTGACAGGTGGACGGAACTGCTCGACATTCTGCTTCGCGCGCTTCCCGATGAACTGTCGCTGTCGACGATCAAGCCTGCGACGAAGCGTCAACGCGCGATGCTGCGCGGCGCGGTCTTTGCGCGGACCGAAGATCCCAAGCCGCTTGCCGCGGGTGCTCCCTCGCGCGCGCGCGCCACCGTTCAACAGTTGCTGCGCAGCCTGCGCTGGCAGCGCGGTCGGTCGACCGCGGTCATTCCAACCATCGGCACTGATTGGCCCATCGGTGCGCGATTCGGGGCGGTCGATGCGATGCCAACGGCAGCGGGATCGAATGACTCCGCTTCAATCGACGAACTTGTCACGCGTTGGCTGCGCACGCGTGTTGAAGGTGGGCGCGTGTGGGGCAGCGGCGCGTATGGCTGGAGTGCTGTCGACGGAATTGCCGCGCTTGCGCTTGGAGTGGCGACAGTCGGGTGGGTCGCGCGGTGGCATGCTGTCGCGTGCGGAAGGACGAGCGTGACCCTTGTGGACATGCAAACTGCAGTCGGTCGGATTGATCGCACTGCAGGGCGCGCTCCGTGGCTCGGTGGGGCCGCCGAACGCTGGAGAATCGCCTACCTGCTCCGCGACAACGGCATGCGGCGTGTGCTGCGTGATCAGTGGGGCACTGCAAAGCCAATCGGAAACGCTCGTCTCGGGCAAGCGAGCCGGGTGTGACGCCGACACAATCTGGGGATCAGGCAGTGCCCTTGCCGATCGATGCCCGCATATCGGTATCCGCGTTCAGGTTCTTCATTCGGTAGAAGTCCATGACGCCAAGATTGCCACCGCGGAATGCATCCGCCATTGCACGCGGGATATCAGCCTCCGCAAGAATCACGAGCGCGCGGTTCTTCTGCGCCTCGGCGTTGTACTCCGCCTCCTGCGCGACGGCCGCAGCGCGGCGCTGCTCCGCCTGCGCCTGAAAGCGCTTCGTGTCTGCTTCGGCCTGTGCAGCCTGCAATTGCGCTCCGATGTTCTCACCGACATCCACATCGGCGATGTCGATCGAAAGGATCTCGAATGCCGTTCCAGAATCCAGACCCTTGGCCAGCACGGTCTTCGAGATTTTGTCGGGGTTCTCGAGCACGCTCTTATGGTCCTCGGCTGATCCGATCGTCGAGATGATGCCTTCGCCGACACGAGCAATGATCGTCTCCTCCGTTGCGCCACCCACGAGCCGCGCGATGTTGGTTCGGACCGTGACACGCGCCTTCGCTTTCAGTTGGATGCCGTCCTTCGCAACCGCATCGATCGTCTGCTTGCCCGAGTTGGGATTCGGACAGTCGATCACCTTTGGCATCACGGAGGTATTCACCGCATCCACGATGTCACGTCCTGCGAGATCGATGGCGACAGCTCGATCCCAGGCCATATCTATGCCTGCCTTCTCGGCGGCGATCATGGCACGCACCACATTGGTCACGCGACCGCCCGCCAAAAAATGCGCCTCCATCGCTTGCGTGCTGATGTCGAGCCCCGCTTTGCGTGCGCTGATTCGGTTGATCACGATGACCGATGAGTTGACCTTCCGGAGGCGCATCATGATGAGGTCGATCAGACTCACGGGCGCGCCGCTGAGCCACGCCTGCAGCCACAACTGCAGGTACTGACCGATGATCAGCAAGAAGATCAGTCCAACAACGGCAAGAACGGCGAGACCGACCCAAGCCCAAGGTGCCAGTGCAAGAATCTTTGAAGGAATCATAAGGGCGAGATGTTACTCAGCCCGCCGTTCGCGGACTTTGAGTTGCCCCTCGAAGACCTCAATGACATCAACGGCAGCACCTTCCGCGATGAAGCCGCTTTCGGCGATCGCGTCGATGCGCTGGCCTTCCACGCGCACAAAGCCGACAGGGCGGAGCGTGGTGACCGCAGTGCCACCTCGGCCGACCAACTCTGACAGGCGTGCTGTCATCGCGGCAGCTGCCTTGCCGCGCGAGGCGACCGACGGGTCTCCGCTCTCCGTCTGCATCCGATCGGACTGAGTCGCGCCGTCCGCACCTTGCTGAAGGATCATGCGGCGCGCGATCGGCGTATGCGACCACACCTTGAACACGAGGAGGAGGACGAGCGGGCTTCCCGCGCACAGCAGCGCGAGATAGACGGCTCCATACACCGTGTCATAGATGAACATGGATGCGATCGATGCCACGGCGGCGACGCCTGTCATGATGGAAAGAGCGCCACCGGTCGGCACGAAGAGCTCCAAAACCAACAGAACCAGTGCGAGCGCGAGCAAGCCCAGCGCCACGAAAAGATAGACCTCGTCGCGCGGTGTAGCTGATACCGCGGTTTGTAGAAGTGCCACGATGCTCATGCCTTTGACTCATCCTTTGTTGTTGGGTGCTGTGGCGTGTTCATCGAGTTGGTCATCGTAGGTTCGACCTCGATCGTGCCGCCTCGCACGCCGACGATGCGGACCAGAGAGCCAGCATCCACGAACTCACCCGTGGTGCAGGCATCGAGCACCTTGCCGCCGCAAGTGATCTTGCCCGATGGACGAAGTGTGGTCATCGCCACGGCACTGTTGCCAACCGCTGGCAGCGTGGGGGAAGCACGCTTTGGCGGAGTGCCCGCCGCTGCCTCCGAGTGCAGAACCGCACGGAGAAGGAGTGGGGACTGCGGCAGCGATCGAGCCGCAAACCAAAGAATCGCGGCGGAGCCAAACAGCGATACAAGCACTGATCCGATGCCCAAGAACAACTGCTGCTGACCAACCGCCGTCGAGAGATCGCGCGTGACGAAACTGGACACAAGTCCGCCAAGCAGAAGCGCGCCACCTATCACCGCGACCCAGCCGCCCGTAGGAAGCACAATGATGTCGAGAGCGACAAGCGCAAGCCCGAGCACTACAGCAATGAGCTCCCACCACTCCGCGAGTCCCACCAGCGCTGGCGCACCCACGAGCAGCAGCAGCGACACGGCGGCCACGCCGCCAAAGAACCCGAAGCCGGGCGTGAACCCCTCGATGACGAAGCCAACCAGCATCAGCACGATCAGTGCTATGCGAACAGGCCATGACACAAGGAAACGCGTGAGCGACTCCGACCAACTCTCCTCGAGTCTTTCGACGGTGGTTGCGCCAAACCACTGTGCCAGTTCCGTATCGTTTCCAACGATGCCACGCGCGAGCCCAAGTTCGATCGCATCGCGCGGGTAAAGCACCAACAGTTGATCGGGGCGCGTGACTTGCTCCACCAGCGTCCAGTTGGTGCGTTCAGCTGCAGTCAATCGTGCGCGCGAGAGGCGAGGCTCGGCGTCGGGATCTGGCTCCTCTGGTTGGTCGACTGGGCCAGCAGGTTCCGCGGTCTTGGTCTGCGACCGCTTGGAGAACATTGGCAGCAACTGTTGTGCGACACTCTCGTCCGCCTCGGTGGGCTGCGCATCAGGCACATCGGCGAGTGCTGCTTTGGGTGGATCTTCGCCAAACAGATCTCGGTACTCCTCCTCGTCGACAAGGGCAGTGCGGTCATCTCCCACCGAACGAATCAGCCACAGCGCACTGCCAAGGCGCACGAATGCCGTCACCAAGTGCTCGTCGTATCCCCGAGCTCTTGCGCTATCGACCACCTCAGCGATGAGCGGGGCCTCCAGTTTGGCGCGCTCTGTGGCCGGCAGGGGTATGAGTCCAGCGCCCGGAATCGCTTGAATCGGTGCCGCATCGCCAAAGGAGGACCCTGGCGACACGACGATCTCGCGGGCCGCAAGCGCAATGATGGTTCCGGCCGAGAATGCGCGTGGGTGGATCCAGGCCACGGTGTTCGGCGGAAAATCCTGCTTGATCATGTGGCAGATTCGCAGCGTCGCCACCAGATCACCGCCCGGCGTATCGATCTCGAGCACTATTGCGTTGGCGCCGCGCTGTCTCGCGATCTCCACCCGGCGTTCAAGCGAAAGTGCCGTGATGTCATCGATCGCACCACGGATGGGCAGCACGGCAATGGTCGAGGCTTGGCGCTCTGCGGGAACCGCTTGCGGCGCTTGGACAGTCGCAGCAAGCGCACTGAGCGCGAGCAAGCAGAGAATGGGCGGCAGTGGATTGCGCCACACACACAAGCGATGGAACGCCTCCATGGCGCGCATGCTAGGTGCGAGAAGGAGACATCTGCGAACGAAAAGACCCCGGCAAGTTGCCGGGGTCTTGGGTTGAGAACGGGATGGGCTTTGTCGGTCAATCCCACGACGCCACGTGGGTTGTGGCTGCTCCGCTTCCAGTGACCTGCGTCACGATCTGGATCAAAGAGTCACGGTTGTTGGCGGTGGGCTCCGCAAAGAAGATATTGTCAAGGAGGGCCGTGCTGCCCGTGCCGATGCGATCAAGACCTTCTGGAGAGAAGGTGCGCACAAACTCCACATGGTTGTCGTTGTGGACAATGTTGCCTTCCCACTGATCCTTGTCACCGTGAATCCGCAGCGTTTCAGAGGCACGGTAGTCGTTGGCGGTCAATGAGCCATTGAGAACGCCACGGTTGCCAAGGATCACAAACTTGGAGTTGCCTGACTGACGCCACTCGCGACGGCGTCGCTCGTTGTTGGGGAGCGGCAGCGCTGCATAGGACGTCGCGGAAGAAGTCAGTACTGCGCCATTTCCCTGAATTCGGAAATTGCCAACCGCTCCGCCACCACCACCGTCGGGAACGTCACCGTCCCAGTAGTTATCCGTCGCAGGCTTGTACGCATTGAAGTTGTAATTGGTGCATTGCCCAACCTTTGAACTGGTCTCTGCAGGGCAGATCAGAAGCGCGGGAGAAAAGAGATTCTTGGCAATACACACCGACCACATGTTCTGATGGGAGTTCTTCGCCTCATTGAAATCGCCACGACCAGGGATGTTCTGTCCACCGATGGCAAGTCGATTGATCTCGCCTGGTATCACATACCGCTGCTGCTGCGCATCGTTGTTGGACTCCGTGATCCAACCCTTGTGGATTTCCTTGACCTGCGTCGCACACTTGACTTGCTGCGCGTTCTTGCGAGCGCGTGCAAGAGCGGGCAGGAGGATGCCCAGCAGAAGGGCGATGATCGCCATGACGACCAGCAGTTCGACGAGCGTGAAAGCGCGACGGTGTGACTTCATAGTGTTTCCATTCGGATGAGAGGATGGTGTGGAAGATCGCATGGTTTGTGCTCCGAGTAGCTCAGTTCGCAGGCAGATTGACGTCGTACACCAACGTACCGTTGTCTGCCTGAACAGCGGTTCCGATGGTGAAGGCAAGGATGGCATCGCCCTGCTTTGCAGCGCCCGTCGTTCCTGATTGGCCGCATGCGAAATCCATGTTGAAAATGTTGTCCCGATCGAGAGAGGATCCTGAGTTCGGGCAAATGTAAGAGGTCTGCTTTGGGTAGAACGTCGCTGTGAACTCAGCGTGGTTGTCCGCGTAAATGACGTTCCCGTCCCACTCCTTCTTCGTGCCGTGGAGCAGCAGAGTTGGGCTTTGCCTGTAATCCGCCGGCGCCGCAGCCGCGCTGGTGCCCTGATTCAGATGCTTCACCCCGCGCGTGCCGAGAAGAGGACGGCTGCTGTCCCCTGTGTTTCTCCATCCGAGTTTCTTCCGCTCACCAAAGAGAGGCTGGTGAGCAAACGACGCGTTGCACACCGAGGTCGGCGTACCAGTGGGATTGCCTTGATGGATGTTCGCCAAGAAGGTGTCGTCCCAGTAGCCGGCGGGCGTGGTGTCACTGTTGTCGAGGGTCGGATCGTAGGCGGCGTAGTTGTAAGGCTGATCAGATGCGAGGCCAATGGTCGATGCCTTGCCTTTTTCAACCACATTCGAGCCTGGATACTCGGTGCAACCGATCGGAATGTCCGTGTTGAAGAGTTCTCGTGCAACGCAGACTGAATAAAGGCGCGCAGTGTTGTTGAATGCAAAGTTCTCGAGCCCTTGACCCTGAGTTTGGACGCCGCCGTACGCCTTTCGATTGTATTTCCCTGGTGTAGGGAGCTGACCTTGAGAGTCGCTGTTCGACTCGATCACCATTGCCTTGTGAATCTGCACCTGTTGGGTGGAATCCTTCATGGTGCGCGCCTGATCGCGGGCTTTGGAAAGCGCGGGCAGCAACAGCCCGATGAGCACGGCGATGATGCCAATGACCACAAGAAGTTCGACGAGTGTGAAAGCACGGCGGGGATTTCGGATGATGTTGTTCATAGTGATGGTGTTCACAAGAGGGCGTCTGTGGCTGGGCTACCTGCGATAGCCCTTCAACTACATAGAACTGCGGGGGGTCGACCGCCGTCACGGCGTGACGAAAAACAGTCGATCCACCTCTCAAGCGCGAAAGAATGCTTCCCAGAGATCTGTTGCTTCCAAGAGATCTGCCTCTTCCAGAGCTCGCCCAAGGGGGCGCACGCTGCGAGGACCTGCACCAACAGTCGGTCAAGCCATCGGCAAGACCATCGTCCAGCCGTCGGCTGGCCTGTTGATTTGCCGTTTGACCGATCAGCACAGACCCGCAGTCGCTTCGCTACGGAAGGGAAGCCACGAATTGTCGGCTTGCGGGTGGGTAAGAGTCGCCCTAGAAAACAAGGGCAATCAAGACAGGGTGAGCATGGAACACGCTCGGTAAAAAGTCCCGCCAGCCAAGATGTCCAACAACTACTCTTACGAGAGTAACCCCGATTTAGGTTGAGTCAAGTTCTCACTTCCGATTCATTTTTTCACCCTCCCGCCATGACCCAGTCAACTTCCACACAGTTCCCATCGGTTTCGCCTATGGCCGCCCTTGCAAATCTTGGGCTGGTGCTGCCGCCCGCACCGAAGCCAGTCGCCTCTTATGTGCCCTGCGTGCGGACGGGCAACCTCCTGATCATCAGTGGGCAACTGCCGTTCCGCGATGGCACACTTTTAGCGACTGGGTTGGTTCCCGACCCCGTCTCGGTCGAGCGTTCTCAAGAGGCGGCGCGCCAGTGTGTTCTCAACGGCCTCGCTGTGGTGGCGGGCGAGTGCGGCGGAACGCTCGATCGCGTCGCGCGCATCGTGCGGCTTGGCGTCTTCGTGGCGAGTTGTCATGGATTCACCGAGCAGCCAAAGGTGGCCAATGGTGCGAGCGATCTGCTGCAGCAAATCTTCGGCGAGTCCGGGCGCCATGCCCGCGCGGCCGTTGGCACCAACGCGCTACCGCTCGGTGCAAGCGTTGAGATCGAGATGATGGTCGAACTGCGCTGACGAGTTGGCGTGCTGCACCCGCCTGAGGGTGCGTTTACTTCAGGATGACGAGGGCAAGCAGCGCAAGGCAGACGACCGACAGCACCACAATCAACAGCATCGCCCACTGCGGCAACTGACCTGTGGTGGCCGCGGTCTGAACGGTGGTCTGCGCCTGCGACTCCACATCGCTGGCAATGTCAGCAAGATCAACTGCTCGGGTTGCGTACCGCAGCGGCTGCCCCGCGAGCGCGAGATCGAGGTCCTCCATCAGTTCAACCGCGCTTTGGTAGCGCTCTGCGGGACGCTTGCGCATCATCAGTTCAACGATCTCAGCCGCGTGCTGCGAGATACCGCCGACCACCTGATCGGGCGGAACAAGTTCCTCGGACAGGTGTGCACGCATGACTTCACTCGGGCCGTTCCCTTTGAAGGGAACGCGCCCCGTGAGCATGTGGTAGAGCGTTGCACCAAGTCCGTAGATGTCCGCAGGTGGCCCGAGGTCGACCGCCCCACGCACCTGCTCGGGGCTGATGTAGTAGGGAGTGCCGAACGCCTTGTGCCGCTCCGCCTCGGCTGCCTTCTTGTCGTCGATGGCGCGCGCAAGACCGAGATCAGCGAGCTTCGCGGTGCCCGACTTCGTCATGATGATGTTCTTCGGCTTGATGTCCCGGTGAATAAATCCCTTCGCGTGCGCATGCTTCAGCGCACTGGCGATCTGCCGCGTGATCGTGAGGGCATCGCGCTCGGATATGCGCTTCGACTTCGTGATGAGGTCATGGACGGTTTCGCCATCGACATACTCCATCACAAAGTAATGCTGCTCTCCAACGCTACCGACATCGAGCGCACCCACGATGTTCGGATCGGACAGTTTGGCCGCGGCGCGTCCTTCCTTGTAGAACCGTTCCACGAATGTCGGATCTGATGAAAAACGACGCGGCAGGATCTTGATCGCCACCAATCGGTCGAGGCTGGTCTGACGCGCGAGATACACGGCAGCCATCGCCCCTGCGCCAAGTCTCCTCACCATCTGATAGCCCGGGACGCGCAGCACTGAGCGGTCGCTCTCCGCCTCGCTGCGAAGTCGCGCAAGTTGTCGCCGCGTCACGATCTGTCCTTCGATCAAGATGTCGGTGAACGCACGCGCGGCACCCGCAGGTGTTCGCATCGCGGCGAACACGGCGTCCACCTCCGGCTGTGTCGCGAGGCCGCGTTCGACGATGAGTTTGCCGAGCATGGTGTCGCTCGAACTGCCGCTGCGTGAACCGCCGCTGTCGCCACTGGCCGACTCACCAGGATCGCGCGCGGGGGTGCTCGGCGGGAGGGGTGCCTTCGGCGCATTCGTCGAAGCGGGTGCCGCAGCCGGAGTCGCAGGTCGCTGAGGTTGTTGTTTCGGGTCGTTCACGGATGCCGTTCGGAATCGCCCTTTTGCGCACTATACTTCGGGGCGTTCCTTCGCATGCGGTCGTCACCTAGGCGCATCCTCATTGTGCGCCCGAGCGCGCTCGGCGATGTGTGCCGCACGGTGTCCTTGGCGTGGTCGCTTCGGGAGGCTTTCCCGAAAGCATCCGTGGACTGGGTCGTGGAAGATCGATGGATGGGCGCGGTACAGGGTCACCCCGCGGTGGACCGCGTCATCGGATTCCCCAAGCGCGAGTTTCGGCATTGGTGGCGCAGCCTGCCCGTTGCCGTGCGAACGGTCCAGTGGTTCACCAAGTTGCGGCGTGGCAGATATGACCTCGTGATTGATGCGCAGGGACTCGCGCGCAGCGGCCTGATGACCTTGGTGACGGGCGCCCGAACGCGGGTGGGGCATCAAGGCAGCCGCGAGTTCGCATGGTTGGGAGCGAATCGTCGAGTGCCGAGGCGTCCTGATTCGCATGTGGTGGATGCGATGCTCGAACTGGTTGCCGCGGTCGGTGCACCCGCGCGCGCCGATATGCGGCTCGAAGTATCGGGCGCGGGCAAACGCGAATGGCAGACGGCGCGCGATCGAAACTCGATCCGCCCGCGCATGCTGCTGCTGGCCACAACCAACGGTTGGATCGGGAAGCGCTGGATGGATGCGCGTTGGACTGCACTGCTGCAGGGAACGCGTGCGGAACTTCTCGCGAGTGGCGTTCATGATGTCGTCCTCACGGGTGCGCCCGGCGAGGAGGCGCAGACAGCGCCCATCGCGGAGTCGCTTCGGCACATCGCTAGACTGCGCATCCATGACATGGCGGGGCAGTTGTCCGTCGCGGCG
>JBJTUC010000066.1:0-37749 GCA_046080505.1 Planctomycetota bacterium | reverse complement strand
CTGCATGTCTTGAAGCTCCTGAGGATTCCTGAACAAGGCAGCTGCACCATGCGGCTGCCGATAGATGATTTATCGGCAAACAGACATGATCTCGCGTGTAAATCGCCACTCATGGAAGTCCTATAACATCGGATTTGAGAGCCAGAGATGGTCAAAGTGTCTTTTATCATCAGATAATCCACTTTTGGCATCTGTTGGCTGATCAAACATTTTTGCGTGTCGCATCCGAACTTGGTGAAGGGGGCTGCGCATTCTCGGCTGATAGTCTTCGACTCCGATCTGGAGTCGCTCGCGTTCATGGCATCCCTTCTTCACGTCGAAAACCTGACGAAACGCTTCGGGCAGATAGAGGCAGTCCGCGGGGTCACGCTTGATGTCGCAGCGGGTGAAGTCGTTGGGTTCCTCGGGCCAAATGGTGCGGGCAAGACCACAACGATGCGGATGATCACGGGGTTCCTCGAACCCACCGAAGGGCAAGTAACGCTCGGCGGGTTCTCTCTCGATGGTGAGCCGATTCAGGCGAGGAGCAGCTTTGGCTATCTGCCGGAGGGGGCGCCCGCTTATCCAGACATGAGCGTGCTTGAGTACCTGCAGTTCATCGGGCAGGTGCGCGGACTCGCGGGTTCGGTCCTTCACGAGCGAATTGCAACTGTGATCTCGCAAGTCCATTTGGAGCGAGTCGAGCAGCAAACCATCGAAACACTTTCGAAGGGATTCAAACGTCGAGTCGGCATTGCTCAAGCGATCCTGCATGACCCGCCGATCCTGATCATGGACGAGCCGACCGATGGGCTTGATCCCAATCAGAAACATGAAGTGCGGCAACTCATCCGCAGCATGGGTTCGACCAAGGCCATCGTTCTGTCGACCCACATTCTCGAGGAAGTGGAGGCGGTCTGTACCCGCGTGATTCTGATTGCAGCCGGCCGGATCGTGTTTGATGGAAGACCGCAGGAGTTTGAAGCTCGTGCGCCGGCCTCCGTGCAGCACAACCGCATGGATCATGTCTTCCGCGAAATGACCGGCGGGGGTGCGGAGGTGCGCTCATGACTGGGCGCATGCAGCCGTGGCGGGCGATTTTCCGCCGCGAGTTCCGCGCCTACTTCGCCACGCCGCTTGCCGCGGTGTTCCTGGTTGTGTTCCTCTTTCTCGCTGGGATCTTCACCTTTTCCCTCGGCGGTCTCTATGAACGCGGTCAGGCGGATCTCCGACCATTCTTCGATTTCGCGCCTTGGCTGTTGCTGTTTCTTGTGCCTGCCGTGTCGATGCGGCTCTGGGCTGAGGAACGCCGGCTCGGCACTATTGAGGTGTTGACCACGCTGCCACTGCCGCTTTGGCAGGCTGTGCTCGGGAAGTTTCTCGCGGCGTGGGCGTTCAGTGTGCTCGCAATCGTGCTGACCGTACCGCTCTGGATGACGGTGTCGTGGCTCGGTGATCCTGATCAGGGAATGATCATCGCGGGCTATGTCGCAACCGCACTGATGGCAGGGCTTTTTCTTGCGCTCGGTGGTGTTGTCTCAGCACTGACGAAGAATCAGGTGATCGCCTTTGTGGTCACCGTGGTGGCTTGCTTCTTGCTGATGGTGAGCGGCTTTCCTGTGGTCCTTGATTTTCTTCGCGGCTGGGCGCTGCCGAGCGTGGTCGATGCGGTCGCTAGCCTCAGCATCCTGACGCATTTCACGAGTCTGACGCGCGGCGTTCTGGATCTCCGTGACATCGCGTACTTCGTCGTGGGCATCGCGGCGCTTGTGCTGGCGACGGCGTTCCTGATCGATTGGAAGAAGAGCGCCTGACATGCCGCGAACGAGCAAGTCATCCTTGGCACTGAAGGCGAGCGCGCTCTTGCTTTTGGCGTGGGTGGCGTTGAGTGCATCCCTGTCGATGGTGCCGCTGCCGATCCGAATCGATCTCACCGAGGGTTCTGTGTACACGCTCTCTCCCGGTGTTCGTGCGATGCTCGCTTCGCTCGACGAACCTGTGCGATTGGAGTTGTTCTTCACCGCGGAGGGCTCGCGTGATTTGCCGCAGATACGCAATCATGCGCTGCGTGTACAGGAGTTTCTTGAGAGTCTTGTGGCGTTGTCGAATGGCAAGGTGGATCTGAAGATTGTCGACCCGCAGCCATTTTCTGAGGCCGAGGACACCGCGAAGGCTGCGGGCATCGCGCCAATCACTGCCGATGGTGCTGGGCGCACGCTGATGCTGGGTCTGTTGGTATCAGGCGCGACGGATCAACGCGAGTGTCTTCCCTATCTGAACCCTCAAGAGGAGGCGTTCCTTGAGTACGACGTGTCGCGCGCAATCATCAGCGTCTCAAGAACGCAGCGAGCAAAGGTGGCGCTCGTGACTGGATTGCCGATGGACAGCAGTTTCGATCCGCGTTCGCAGCGCATGACGCCGCCGTGGCAAGTGATGGCTCAGCTTCGCAACCTGTTTGAACTGGAAGTGGTGCCACCGAGCAGCGAGAAGTTGCCCGAACAGTTCGATGCCCTGGTCGTCGCACATCCGAAGGGACTTTCGGAGCCCCTCTTGCGCGCCATTGACGCATACGCACTCGCTGGTGGACGAATGCTTTTGTTTCTTGATCCATTCTGCGAGAGCGACTCCGCGCCCATGGGGCCTGGCGGATTCGGATCTGGCGGAACGCCGAGCGACTTCGGATTGCTGCCAGCGTCGTGGGGAATCGCCTGGAAGGCGAACGAAGTCGTTGCGGACCGTACCTTCGCGCAGCGCGTGCGCGCGCGCAGCGACACGGGGCTTGCCACGGTGGACTTTGTCGCGTGGTTGAACTTGAACAAGGATGCGATCACTCGCGACGATCCGGCGTTTGGCGTCTTGCAGACGCTGATCCTGATGTCCGCTGGATCGCTCGATCGCAGCGAGGGGTCGAAACTTGAGATGGTGCCGCTCGCGCGAAGCTCGGTGGACTCGATGCTGATCGATGGATCAAAGCTCGGGCCATTTGCCGATCCATCAGCGCTGCTTCGCGACTTCAAGGCGGATGGTGTGCAGCGTGTCATCGCGGCGCGGTTCACGGGTGTCGTTCGGAGCGCATTCCCGCCGACATCTGCGCCTGTGGAGGGGACGGCGCCCGCGAGCATCGTGGTCGTCGCGGACGCGGACATGCTGAGGGATGAGACATGGATTCAGGAAGAGCGGCTTGGCAACTTGAGTCTTGGTTGGCGCGCGTTCGCCGACAACGGGTCGCTCCTGCTGAACACCGTCGAGCAACTCAGCGGCAATCAGGCGCTGCTCGGTCTGCGCGCGCGCGGCAGTAGCCAGCGTCCTTTTGATGTTGTTCGTGCGCTGCAGCGTGATGCGGAGCAGCGTTTTCGATCTCGCGAAGATGAACTGCAGAAGCGGATCAGCGAGACGCAGCAGCGCATCACGAGCATGCAGCAGCAGAAGACTCCCGATCAAATGCTGCTGCTCACGCCCGAGCAGCAGACCCAGCTCGAACGCCTGCAACAGGAAGTGATTGACGCGCGCAAGGAACTTCGTCAGGTGCAGTTCAGTCTGCGAGAGGATGTGGAGGCGCTCGGTCATCGTTTGATGCTGTTGAATGTGTTGGTGTGGCCCGGGATCGTTGCGGTGGCGGCCGTGTTCTTGGGAGTGCGTCGGCGCAGTAGATCGGCGAGGGCGGCAGCATGAGTCGTCAGGTGGTGCGCGTTCTTCTCGTGGTGGCCGTCGCTGCGGTCCTCGTTGCGGTGTTCATTCGGATGAGCCGCAGCGGTGGCACGACCGAGGTTGAACAGCCGTTGGTGATGTTCGCATCGGATGCGGCAGCGATCGACCGCGTCGAGATCGAGCAGGGCAGTGACCGAATCGATGTGCAGCGAAAGGATGGGCGGTGGGTTCTGCTTTCGCGCGATGGGTTTCCTGCCAAGGCGGAGTCGGTGCAGGAAGTGGTGCGTGGGCTCGACGGACTTCGGAAATCGCAGCGCATGACCGCGAAGCCGGATCGGCACGCAAATCTCGGCATCGCGTGGCCCGATCCAAGTGGAACGGCGCGGAGGGTGCGAGTGTTCGCCGCTGGCAAGGAGAAGCCGCTGGCCGACTTGGTGATTGGCCGAACTGCGTCATCGCCCGCTGGCGTGTACGCGCGCGGCAGCGATGACCCGCAAGTCTGGCGCTGTGCGGGTGTGCTGAATGTTCCCGTGGGTGTGTCTGGTTGGCTTGCGGGTCCCGTCGCGGACTTCGCATCCGATCAACTGCAGCGCATCACGCTCGCGGATGTCACACTCACTCGCACTGGGAGCGAATGGAACATGACGGGTCCTGACGGGCAGCCGGTGACCGCGACGCCGCGGCTCGACGCGATCAAGAGCACACTGCCGTTTCTGCTGACTGGGTTCTCGCCAGATGATGTGCGGCGTGAAGTTTCCGAGGATGCATTGCGTGCAGATTCGATCGAGGCGCAAGCCTGGGTCGATGACGCGAACGCTGTCGCCGTTCGCCTGTGGATGCAGGACGGGAGGGTGTGGGTTCGATTGGCACCGGGGGCCTGCGGTGCGCAGCATGACGCGCGGATTGATGCGGCAGCGCAGGCGTGGAACGGTTGGATTTTTCAGCTGCCTTCTTGGCGTAGCGATTACTTGAAGCCGATGTTCGAGTCCACCGCGCCCGCGGCCGCGCCGGCGGATGCTTCCCTGCCCGCAGCGCTTCCCGCTGTGCCATAATGGTGGCATGGCTCGATCCACAACTCCCAGCGTGAAGAAGAGTGCGCCCGCCAGTGGCGGGGCGCGCGTCTATGAGGGCGATGGCGACCGCTTGGTCGAGATCCCCGCTGCAGGGCCGAAGGTGACACTGCTTCCTGCGGGCGATCCGCGCGCCGCGGATGCGTCGCGGCGGATTCGGGTTCAGTGGGGGCAGCACCTGCTCGATGATCTTGTGGACGGTCGTTATCGCACGCTGATCTGCGGTGTGAATGAACAAGACAATTCGCATGGCATTCTCGGTGAGATTCTGAAGCTCATTCCGACGAGCCAGTGGACGCTGAGTTCCGCAACGAGCTATGCGCAGATGTTCCGAAGTGCGGTGCAAGTTCACGCGAAGGAGGACCGCGAGCCGTACATCTTGAAGTTCGACCTCGATCGCTTGTTGGTCCTCGCGCTGCTCCGACCTCACGGACGCGACCACTTCACGCTTGAGGACATCTACCGCGGATTTCGGACTGCGGCGCGCATGCTCGAGGGTCGGGCGGATCGGCAGCCTGTTGCCACGATCTCATTTCTCGGCGCGAAGAGCAATCGGCTGTTGAATCATTCGGGTGACGAGCCGAGCCTCGAAGCCGTGCTCAAGGCGATGCATGATGCAGGCTTCCACGGCGACTGCTATCCGCCCGTGTCGCTCTGGGATTGTGCGCGGACGGGCGTCTTTGCGCGGTATCCGTTTCCTGCGGGCGTAGACCGCATGCGTGAAGGCAGCAGCTGATGTCGGGCCAGGCGCCGTTCAGCCTGCCAACCGTCGCATTCTTCGGGCGGACGCTCGCGGAGTATCTGCAGTGCTTCTGCCTTGATGCGAAGGAACTTCGTGGGCTTCGGGTGCTCGACTGTCCTGGTGGACCCGGTTCGTTCGCAGCAGAAGCCGCGGCGATCGGCTGCGAAGTGATTGCGGTGGATCCTGCCTACGAAGCCAGTGCCGATGAGTTGGAACGGCGCGCGCGCGCGGATATTGATGCGTGCATCGCGCAGATGCGTGCGAAGCCGTGGGCTGCGCCTGCGGGCGATCTGGACGCATACGCGAGTGCAAAGCATGAGGCGCTCGAGCGGTTCATCAAAGATTTTCGGGCGAATCGTGAGCGTTACCGAGCAGCTTCGCTGCCCAGACTTCCGTTTGCGGACCGCCACTTTGATCTGGTGCTCTCGGGGCATCTGCTCTTCCTCTACGCGCCGCTTGCTGAGGATGGCTTTCTTGAGGGGCATCGATTTGATCTCGCATGGCATCATGAGGCAATCGGTGAACTAGCACGAGTGAGTGCCGCGGAGCTTCGCGTGTATCCAACGCTGGCGCTGAATTCAGCGCCGCGCCGTCACTGCTATGCATCACCGATCGAGGCAGACTTGGAGGCGCGCGGATGGCGCTGCAGTTTCCTGCCATCGGTCTATGCGCAGTACCCGCCGAGTTGGAACGATTGTCTGGTGGCTCGTCGTCTCAGCGTGGCGGCAACGACAGGATGAGGGCCGTTGCGGGGAGCGCAACGAGTGCACCGCGCAAACAACTGAAGATGCCAAGTCCTGTTCCGAACGCATCGTGGAACATCACTTCGAGCGGTGCCCACGCGGCAATCGCAAAGAGCGTCGCGGCGGCGGCAGCCGCATCGGGCAGGCGTGCGCGTCCACGAGTGATCAGAAGCACCGCGGAACCCGCGACTGCCGGAAGCAGCAGGGGATGCACGGCGCCTGGTGCGATGGTCAGCATGAACGATGCAAGCAGAATGGAAATCGCATTCGCCGCGATCATCGTGCTCCAGAGTTCCGCGACTGCTGGAACGCGCCTTGAGGTTGGAGTGATCGCTCGCCGCGCGTTCAAGCGCCATGCAATTTGTCGAGGTGCCCATGTGGCGAACGCACCGAGTGCAACTGCAATCAGGACCCAAGCGTTCACCGCGGCTGGCCACGGAAAGGACGCAGGGGCGATCCACCGAGACACGATGGAGAAGATCCAGCCAATCGATGCGGCGAGTGTGAGTCCTGCCGAGAGAAGGAGCGCATCTCGCAGGATCGCGCGCAGCGGGACTTCGCAGCAGCGGCGTACGGCAGTGACCGTGCCGAGACCTGCCAACACAAGAAGCGCGATGGAAATCCACCCATCCCAGCGAACGATCAGACCGCCGAGCGCGTTGAACCAGACCGCGCCTCGTCGTGAGGCAGCGCCCGACTCGCGCGTCCATGCGGCGTGCTCGCTCGGTGTTGGCATTGGCGTCGAACCTTCGGCAAGTGACCGCAGCAGCGCGAGTGCTGTCGAGCCCATCTGTCCGACAGTCGCGACATCCACTTGATTGATGCGGTCATTTGCGGTGTGGTAGTTGCGCGGTGATCCGATGAAGGCGATGTTGAATCCTGGGCGACCCGTGCGCAAAGCCACCGTGAAGTCGGTGTTGTTCGGCATCAGTCGATATGCCTCCGCTGCAAAGCTGGTGGAACACACGGGCGCGTTCAACGACGCGATGAGGCGTGCGTGAGCCGCTGCATCGGCGCCTGTCTCGAAGAGAATTGCCGGGCCGCTGCTCCCACGCGCATCGATATTCACGATGGCGCCTGCTCGCATCCACCACGGGTGTTCCTCGGCAAATCGTCGCGCACCCCAGAGGCCGACCTCCTCGCCATCGGTGAAGACAACGATCACGGTACGCGCTGGCGGATCCGACAGGAGTGCACGGATGCACTCGAGCGCGCATGCAACGCCCACGCCATTGTCACCCGCGCCAGGACCACTTGGCACACCATCCCAGTGAGCCCAGAGCATCGGGAGTGGTCCGTCGGTGGTGTGACGCCCTGGAACTTCGACCAGAATGTTGTGCATCTCGACGGCGCTTCTGTTCCAGCCTCGTGCGAAGAATCGGTGGGTCGTTGGTAATACGCCAAGTTCGCGCAGTCGATCAAGCAGCCGATCTCTCGCTGCGCTGTGTCCCGCGCTGCCCACCGCGCGCGGGGTTCCATCAGCGACGAAGCGCACGAGTTCAGCGTGCGCACGCTGCGCACCGAAGCGTGCGGGATCGGCGTCATTCGCTGGAGTCGGTGGGGCTGATTCCTGAACACACCATACGACCATCAACCAGCCGAGCACGAATGTCGCAATGCGCCAGGGACGCTCAAGTGACGCAGGACCCGCACTCATGCGCGCGCCTGAACCCCGTGCTGGATGCCAGTGAGCTGCGTATGCCGCTGCAGATAGCGCAGTGCCGTCGTGATGAACGCCGCATGGGACCAGGTGAGAGGACTGACGGAGAGATGCGCACCCGAATAGGGATCGAATTGCTCCGCGAGCACGCCCGAGGCTGAAGCGCGCTGGCAAACCCACTCAAGCAGTGGAATGGCTTCCGCAAGTTCCTCCTCACTCTGGGCGCGCGCGATCAGCCACTGTGCGTACCACAGTGTGGTGATGATCCATGGATTGCCAGGAACGCGCTGCAGATCATGTCTCTCGATCTGGTGGTAGTGGTCTGCTGCGTACCGTGCCATGCCGCCGACATCCGTGTGGACCCAGAGCTTCTCGCGCAGCATGCGCATGTGACTGACAACGCGCGGATCAGTCGCCTCGAGCGCTCCAAATGCGAAGAGCCCGCACGCGCTCGCATCGGCCGTGAAATCGAGGTGATAGCCACCGACACCATCGGGGGTCGCCATTCGTGCGAAGCAGCCGCGTTCCTCGCTCCACATGTGACGGATCATCGCCTCGCGCATGCGTTCAGCGCCGAGATCGAACTCCGCGCCGCGGTCTGCGGCACCCACCTCATCTGCGAATGCAGCGGCAGCCTTCAGCGCACCGATCACCGATGCAACGGTGAAGAGATGAATCCCGCGCCGCTCTTCCCACAAGTCCCACGAGGGCTGCGGCAGCCCGTTCGAGTCGCGGTAGCGCAGCATCCAGCCCGCGGGCTCGATGACAAGCGGGTTGTAGAGATCGCGCACGAACTCAACATCTCGGAAGGTGATGAAGTGACGCCGCAGCGCCCAGACCACCAGTGCCGTTTCATCCTCCTGAATCGGCAAGATCCGCTTCCCATCGAGCACCCATGGATGCCAACTTGATGCGACGGTCCCAGTGGGGTTGTACTTGTGCAGGAAGTAGCCGGCGGGCTCAATCACCTTTGCAGCAAAGCGGAAGAACGCCTGCGAGAGTTCACCTTGCCCCGCAAGCACCAGCGCGTTCGAGACGAGCGCGCCGTCGCGCGGCCAGAGATAGGAGTATGTGTCGCCCGCAAAGCGAGTGATGTCGTAGTCGTTGGCTGCGATGATCGCGCCACCCTTGTCTATCTGTGTGCGAATGATGAGTTCGCTGCGGATGAAGAGATCGCGAACGGTCGTCGGCAGGGGAGAGAAGTCGATTCCCTCCTTGGTCGCCCACAGACGCCAGTAAGCCTCGGTGCGCAGCATCATGCGCTGCGGCGTCTTTGCGCGCACCTTGTCGTCGAGCGCTTTGACCTGCGCGTAGTCGTGGCCCGCACAGATCCAGTACGTCACGAGCGCACTGCCGCGCGACGCAACACCGAGCGTGAATCCGACCGTCGAGTCGACCGATCCCTGTGCGATGGAGTTTCGGCTGAGCACGCCATCCTCCGCATCGCGCCATGTGCCTTCTGCATCTCGGATGCGTTTCTGCCCCGTCGACCATGTGTCGACGCCAGTCGCCCGCGCGCCGTAACCGTTGAACAGAAAGTAGGTGTCGTCCTTGAAATGCACGAGACCGCCGGTCTGGGGGTCGTAGTGCACTGTGTCGCCGACGGCGCTCTCGCCAATCGAGAGATCTTGATGGAAGAAGAGCCGGACGTCGCGCGAATGATCGAGCAGATTGTGGACCCGAACCTCGCGGAAGTAGACGGGACTCCAGAAGTCAACCGCATCACGGCAGTGCAGTCGCAGACCGAGGCGGTCATTTCGCAGGTGAACTTCCGTGACGAGCGAATCGCGCGTGTAGGTCAACTCTCTTGTCCATCCAGGAGCATCCACCCAGGCGAACTGCCCATCGACCCATACGCCGAACCGCTGCAGATGTCCGCACGTGTGATTCGGCATGCCGACCCGTGGCCAATACAGGTCGCGAATACGGTAGAAGTCGTCGAATGCAACGAGCATCTCGCCGTTGCCGACAGGAATGTTGCGTGGCATCTGGGATCAGGCCCGCAGCGTTCCGAAGACAAGTGTGGTGTTGTGGCCGCCGAACCCGAAAGAGTTGTTGAGGGCAATGCGGAGGGTGCGTTCTTGCGCGGTGTTGGCGACAAAGTTCAGATCGAAGCCCTCATCGGGCTGATCGAGGTTGATCGTCGGCGGGAGCGTTCCCGTCTGCAGCGCTTTGATTGTGGCGATGCTCTCCACGCCGCCCGCAGCACCGAGCGCATGCCCCATCACGGACTTGGTGGAACTCATCGCCAACACATGCGCATGGCTGCCGAAGAGCCGCTTGACAGCGCTCACTTCAGCTGCGTCGCCCAGCGGCGTGCTCGTACCGTGTGCGTTGATGTATCCGACATCGGAGGCGTTCACTTGGGCATCAGCCAGAGCATTCTGCATCGAGCGGAACGCGCCCGCACCGTGTTCTTCAGGAGCGGCAATGTGGAACGCATCGCCCGAACAGCCGTAGCCGAGCAGTTCCGCGTAGATCTTCGCACCACGCTTTCGTGCGTGCTCGAGTTCCTCAAGCACGAGCACCGCGGCGCCCTCGCTGAGCACGAACCCGTCGCGGTCCTTGTCGAACGGACGGCTCGCCAGCGTGGGTGCGTCATTCCGCGTCGAGAGCGCCTTCATCGAGGCGAATGCCCCGATGCAGAGTGGCGTCACCGCAGCTTCCGCGCCACCTGCCAGCATCACATCTGCGTCGCCGCGCTGAATGGTATGGAATGCAGATCCAATCGCATGCGACCCTGTGGCACAGGCGGTCGCCGTCGCGATGTTGCTACCGCGCAGGTTGAATCGAATAGACACCTGCCCGGCACCCGCGTTGACCATGAGGCGCGGCACGGTGAATGGATTGATCTTTCGGCTGATCGTTGTGACCATCCCACGGACGCCCGTCTCAATCGTCCCGATCCCTCCAATCCCGGATCCGATGGCAACGCCGTGGCGGTAAGGGTCGCCCGTTTGAAAATCGATGCCGCAGTCGCGGACCGCCTCATGCGCGGCGCCAAGAGCAAAGATCGCGAAACGATCGACTCGGCGCTGTTCGCGAACATCCAAGAAAGCCGACGGATCGAAGTTGCGAACTTCGCCTGCGAAGCGGACTCCCCAATCTTCGTTCGCATCGAACTGCGTGATGCCTGCGATGCCAGAACGCCCGTGGATGAAACTATCCCAAGTTTCATCAGCAGTCTGACCAACAGGCGTGATAGCACCGAGCCCGGTCACAACCACGCGTCGGAGTGTGATGGTCCTCACAGCAGGAATGCGCTGCACCAGCGCGTATCAGCCAGTCTTTGCTGCGCCGCCCTTGCCGCTGCCAAAGTTGGTCTTGATGTAGTCGATCGCAGAACCGACGGTCTGGATCTTGTCACCCTGATCATCGGGGATCGAAGTTCCAAACTGGTCCTCAAACTCCATCACCAGTTCAACGATGTCAAGGCTGTCTGCGTTGAGGTCGTTGGTGAAGCTCGTTTCGCGCTTGATCTCAGCCTTGTCCACCCCCATCTGCTCTGCAACGATGGCGATGACCTTCTCTTCGATCTCTTTTTCAGTCACTGGAGGGCTCCTCTAGAGGTGTTGGAAGTTGCTGTTGATCCGTCGAACGACCAAGAACATCGGCTTTTTGTGCCGCGTCAGAGTATAACCGCGGAGCAGTGTTCTGTGCAGGCGCGGCAATGGTGGTCCGTCCAAGCGGATGGCTATGATCGCCGCCCTGCAAGGAGGCAACCATCGAAAAGCGTGTCGCCATTGTTACTGGAGCCAGCCGGGGGATAGGTCGGGCCATTGCTCTTCGACTTGCCGCAGATGGCAAGCATGTGGTGGGAGTGGCGCGCAATGCCGAGCATTTGGCCGCGCTTCAGGTTGAAATCACCGCGGCAGGCGGGAGTTGTGAGGTGGCGGCGTGCGATGTGGGCGACGGGACCGCGCTCGCTGCGCTCATCGATGGCGTCGCGGAACGCCTTGGGCGGCTCGACATCATGGTGAACAATGCGGGCATCACCAAAGATGGGTTAGTCCTTCGCATGAGCGATGAGGACTTTGATGATGTGATCCGTATCAACCTTCGAAGCGCGTTTGTGGCATGCCGATCCGCAGCTCGGCCGATGATGCGTGCGCGTTTTGGGCGAATCATCAACATGGGTTCGGTGGCTGGCGTTATGGGAAACCCAGGGCAAGCGAACTACGCCGCTGCGAAGGCAGGATTGATCGGCATGACCAAGTCGATCGCGAAGGAACTCGGTGGGAAGGGGATCACCGCGAATGTCATCGCGCCAGGATTTATTGATACGGATATGACTGGCGCGCTCGGTGCGACCATCAAAGAAGCAGTGCTTCCGCACATTCCCCTCAAGCGCTTCGGGCAGGTGGACGACATCGCAGCAGCGGTGTCATATGTCGCTTCCGACGGCGGTGGTTACCTCACAGGGCATGTGCTGTCGGTCGACGGTGGTCTCGCTATGTGAGAGATGTTGTCGCCGCTTGATCGCGGCGGTCATCGCCCCGTCGCATCCGTATCGCATCCGTATCGCGGGGGGGACGGAAGGTCGAGCAAATCGCCCCGCGAAAAGCCTCGAAAGACCACTCAGTCAGGAATCGGCGGGCGCTTCTGCTTTTTCAGTGCGCCGCCGCCTGTGCCGCTTGGAGGCGTGGGCGTGTTGCCACCACCACCACTGCCGCCATCGCTCGACTCTTCGCTCTCTTCCATCTTGGACTGTGGAATCTCGACTTCTTCGTCGGGGAGATTGGCGTACTTCTCGAACATGTCGTTCACATACTTCTTCCATGCAGCGATCGAGTCGGTGCCCGAAAGGTGATCGAGAATGTCGGGAGGACCAGGGAAAGATGTGAAGACGAACTTGCCATCCTCTTCCATCGCGTCCCACAGGAGAGCTCGGTCAGGCAGATCGCTCGCGATGATCGCGAAGGTCGCAAAGCCGTTCGAGTCGTTCTTGCACTGCACTTCGATGGACTTGATGCCTACGGTCGACTTCGCCCAACCACCACCATCGACCAACTTTTTCAGAACCGTTGCATCGCGATCCGACATCATCCCGCGAGCCGCAGCCTCGTCCTCCTTGGCAAAGGCGTTCCAGAAGAGCAGCACGGCCTTGCGCTCCTCCGTGGTCTTTGGCGCGAGATCCTCCGGCAGGCTGATGCGCTCATCGATGGAGAGCGACTTCATCAGTGACGCGATGTCCTCCACCGTCGGCTCGGGCGGCGGGGGTGGCGGCGGCGGAGGGGCTTGAACAATAGGCGCAGCTTGTTGCGCTTCTTCTTCGCTGCACGCTCCGAGCATGGTGATCGCAGCAGCGCACACGCACCACACCGAACAGCGCACCATCAGCATTGCGTCAGACTTTCGATGCATCGGCAGTTTCAGGCTTGTCATGAGTAGTGACCTCGCTGGTTCGGTCGATACGCCGCATCAGCCCCCTGAGCACCATGCCAGGAGCCAATTCGTGCAAACTTGGCCGCGCTTCACCCGAAGGCAGCCCTGCCACGAGAGCGGTCATGCTCTGACTCCACTGTACAGGGCGGACGATCTGGTCCACGAGCAGCGTGCGAAGAAGTGCAGCGTTCCCAGAATCATGCGGACGGGCGGTGACATTGCTCCATACAGGCAACTTCAACGGTTGCAGAGCGACGCGATCGAGAACGGCGGCCATTGCCTCGGCGGCGGGCGCCATCAGAGGCGAATGGAACGCACCCGCGACCTGCAACTTGGTGGCGCGGCAGCCGACTGTTGCAGCTGCCTCGAGCGCGCGGTCGCACGCGGACGCGTGTCCGGAAAGCACGATCTGTCCTGGCGCATTGAAGTTTGCGCAGACAAGCACCTCGCCCTGCGCGGCGGCATCGCACACCGCCTGCGCCTGCGCTTCGTCCGCACCGATCAGTGCGACCATCCCACCCTTGCTCGCTTGTGCAGCAGCCTGCATCTGCCGTCCACGCTCGGCAACGAGTTGCAATCCATCCTCGAATGAGAACGCTCCCGCGATATGCAGCGCGGTGTACTCGCCGAGCGAAAGTCCTGCCGCACTGCAGATATTCGTGCAGGCGCCGCGCTCCTGCAGTGCGTGCAACGATGCGATGGCGCATGTGTACAGCGCAGGCTGGCTGACATCGGTTCGGTGAATCGTTTCGGGCGCTCCTTCGAATGCGATCTTGGAGAGCGGTTCGCCACCGATACGGACTATCGCGTCGGCGCGCTGAAAGATCGTCGCCGCAGCGGCGCTCGACTCAAGCCACGCCCGACCCATGCCGGGCGCTTGCGCACCTTGACCGGGGCACAGAATGATTTGCTGATGTGTCATGGGAAATGAGGTATCGACATGAGGTATCGACGATGCGGGTGAAACCGATTACTTCATCGGAAGTTGTACCGCACGGCGGCACTTCAGAGGAATGCTCAAACTCGCCACACGGAACTTGCCCAGGTGAGTCCGCCGCCGAAAGCAACCATCACGAAAGGTCGATCGCGTTCGATCTTGCCGGCTCGCGACAGTTCATCGAGGCAAAGTCCCACGCTTCCCGCCGAAGTATTGCCATACTTGTCGATGTTGATGAAGACCTTTTCCTGTGGCAGACCGAGACGCTCGCGCGCGGCCTCGATGATCCGCAAGTTGGACTGATGGCATATCACCTGTCCGACGGACTCCGCCGTCAGATTGGTCTGCTGCATTGCGTCTTCGAGTACCTCGCGAAACTTGGTGACAGCGAAGCGAAAGACCTCCTTGCCGTTCATGCGGATGTTGCCGAGGCGAATTGGATTGTCCATGTCGGCGGCGGGGACATCGCGCTCCTTTCTCGGCAAATAGAGCGAATGCCATCCAGTACCGTCCGCCCCCATCGTCTGATAGAGACATCCGATGCGAGGGTCGGGATCGCGCTGCAGGATCGCAGCGCCCGCCGCATCGCCAAAGAGGATCGACACCGAACGATCCGAGTAGTCCACGATGCTGCTCATGTTCTCCGCGCCGATCACGCCGATCGTGCGGAACATGCCTGCGCGGATCAAGCCTTGCGCAACATTGATTCCATAGACGAAGCCGCAACATGCTGCGGAGACATCAAACGCAGCGGCAGGCACCGCACCCACAGCAGCGCCAACACGCGCAGCCACCGAGGGGCATGTCATTTCGGGCGTGACGGTGCCGACGATAACGAGGTCGAGTTCGGAGCCCTTCATTTGGGCGCGCTCGAGCGCGCGCTCGAGCGCGATTCGCGCCATATCAAAGGTGCTCTCTCGCGTGGGATCGCAGATGCGCCGTTCCCGCACGCCCGTTCGCTGAACAATCCATTCGTCACTGGTATCGAGGATCTTCTCGAAGTCCGCGTTGGTCATGCGGCGTTCAGGCACATACGACCCAGTCCCGCAGATGCGGACTCCGCACGCGGGCAGGGCGCTGCTCATGCGATGAGGTGCTGTGCCGCTGCGAGCCGTTCAACGATCTCATCGTTGACGCCAAGGTCGAGGAAACTCCGAGCTCGGCGAACGGCGCTCGTGATTGTTCTTGCCACGCTCGAGCCGTGGGAGATCAGGCACACGCCGTTGACGCCCATCAGCGGTGCGCCGCCGTGCTCGTGGTAGTCGTACTTCGCGTAAAGGCTCTTGACCACAGGTTCGAGGCGTGAGGCGAGCGTCGGGTCGATTGCAAAGACCTCCTTTGCGAGTGCCTTGAAGATGCCCGACGAGAGGCCTTCTGCCATCTTCAGCATGACATTGCCGACGATGCCGTCCGTGATCACAACATCCGCCTCGCCGTCGAAGACGCCACGGCCTTCGACGAAGCCGGTGAACTGCAGCCCATCCGTCATGCGCAGCAGATCGCGCGCATCGCGCATCTCCTGTGTTCCCTTCTGCTCCTCGCCGCCCACATTCATCAGTGCAACGCGTGGGTTGGCGATGCCGAGGACTCGACGCGCATAGATGTCGCCCATGACTCCGTACTGCGCGAGATGGTGTGCCTTCGGTTCGATGTTCGCGCCGACATCAATCAGCACGATCGGACCCGCAAAGGTTGGCACGGTCACAGCGATGCCGGGGCGGATCACGCCCTCGAGGCGACGCATGTGCAGCTGCGCGGCAGCCACACAAGCCCCAGTGTTCCCGGCGGAAATGACGGCATCGAGACGGTTGGGCTGCTTGGGTGATGCCATACGGCCCATCACCACGATCGAGGAGTCTTTCTTCCCGCGAACGGCGTCGACCGGTGGCTCGTCCATGCCGATGACTTCGGTGGTCGGAACGACCTCGATCATCGAGCGGTCGACACCGCGCTCGCTGATCGCCTCATCGATCATTGGACCGTCACCAATGAGAACCAACTGATCTCCCGCGACCATCTTGGGGATGGCAGCGAAGCAGCCTTTCAGGATCTCATCGGGGGCGTTGTCGCCTCCCATCACATCGACGCCGATGCGCATCAGGAGGTCGTCAGGCGCTCGCCTGGAAGCCCTTCAACTGCAGCCCCGGGCGGACATAGCCGCAAGAGTTGCACGCATGATGGGGGCGCTTGGCTGCGCCGCAGTTCGGACAAGTGACCGCATGGGCCGCGCGAAGCGCCTGGTGGTTTCGGCGTCGGCGAGTTCGTCCTGGGCTGGTTCGGAAGACGGGATTCATGGGTGAGTGTGCCTCGCTAGCCCCGAAGCGGGGCGGACCGCAGAGTCTATAGGAATGGCCCGCTCTGTCAAGATTGTGCAAGCCAATGGGTTGCCGTCGCGGGCGCGTTCATGTACCTTGTTTGGCTCCCCCAACGGGAAGCTCTTATGCCGACCATCAACCAGCTCGTTCGTAAGCCACGCCGCGACCCCGCCACAAAGAGCAAGGTCACGGATCTGGCAGCGTGCCCGCAGCGCCGAGGCGTGTGTCTGCAGGTGAAGACGGTCACCCCGAAGAAGCCAAACTCCGCGCTTCGCAAGGTGGCGCGTGTGCGGCTTTCCAATGGGCGTGAGGTGACGGCATACATCGGTGGCGAGGGGCACAACCTGCAGGAGCACTCGATCGTGCTTGTGCGCGGAGGTCGTGTGCGCGATCTTCCTGGTGTGCGTTACCACGTCGTGCGTGGCACGCTCGATTGCCTCGGTGTGGATGGCCGCAAGAAGGGCCGTTCGCTGTACGGCGTCAAGCGCAAGGCTGCCGCTGCGGCGAAGAAGAAATGAACGCGTCCCGCCGCGCAGCCGCTTGACGGCAGCCGGCGGTCCGCATCAGGTGCGCCGATCACTTTCCTCGGCTGCGGGACGGACGGTCCGCTCGCAAGGCAGTAATCGGGTCGCCTCGCTCCGGAGATGCCCAACCTCCAGCGGCCCGGTGAACACCGCGTGCCTTTCGGCACGCAAGCCCCGAAGGAGAGTGTCATGCCAAAGCAGTTCACAGCCAGCGAATCTCAACTCAAGCCCGACCCGCGTTATCAGGATCTGACGGTCGCCAAGTTCATCAATTGCATGATGCGTGGCGGCAAGAAGGCGACTGCGCAGCGCGTGGTGTACGACGCCTTTGATGCCTTGCAGGTGCGCCTCGACAAGGAAAAGAGTGACGCGCTGCCCAAGACATCGATCGAGTTGTTCCACAAGGCGATCGAGAACGTTCGGCCAAGTGTGGAAGTTCGCTCGAAGCGAGTGGGCGGTGCCAACTATCAGGTCCCGATGCAGCTGAATCGTCGCCGCGCGCAGAGTCTGACCTTCCGTTGGATCATCGAAGCTGTCCGCGACGAGAAGGGAAAGCCTGTCGCGATCCGTCTCGCCAAAGAACTCTTTGATGCGGCAAAGAATGAAGGCAAGGCTGTGACCACGCGCGAGAACACGCATCGAATGGCGGATGCCAACAAGGCGTTCGCGCACTTCGCGTGGTGATGTCCAGGTGAGTTCGCCGTGATCCGCCGCGGTTCACCTCCGAAGGTGATGCTGCGGCAGTGGTCGCGCACGGGCTGCCGTTGTGGCGGCTGCTGTAGTCTGTGCTCATGAACCTTGGTAGCGCCATCGCACCTTCGCTTCGGATGACGATCGGTTACGCCGAGGAGATCGTTCGCACCATCCCTGCCGATCGCTTTTCGCACATGCCCTTTGCGGACATGAACAGCCCGGCGTTTTGCATCGGGCATCTGGCGATCTATGCGTCACGTGCGGGCGAAGCGATGGGCGTGAAGATCGCGCCTGCCCCGAGCGCTTGGATGGACCTGTTCAAGAATGGCGCGCCGTGTGTTGACAGGGCTGGTCACTACCCGGCAAAGGACATCCTGATGGCGGAGTTCATGCGTGGATGGAGCGAAGTGGCGGATGGACTCCCGGCGGTTCCCGATGCGACCTTCGCCGCTCCGAACCCCGTGGCGTCTCTCGCACAACGATTGCCGACGACGGGTGCGCTGCTCACGTTTCTGTGCCTTTCGCACAACATGGTGCACTTGGGGCAGGTCAGTGCGTGGCGCCGTGTGGTGGGGCTAGGGTCCGCGATGTGAGGGGGCGTGCGGCCGAGCGAGGTCGCATGCTGCGCGCGGTTTCGCGCGTTTCCCTCTGTCTGTGGTGCATCTGTTTGATGGCTGCACTCGGCTGGCAGTCGTCGCCGCCGCGTTGGTTTGGCGATTCGATCTCGCTGGGTGATCTCATCACGCTGCTTGAGCGCGCAGGAGCCGGCGAGGTTGCTCGCACCGCGGCTGTCGATGCAGCGCATGCGCAGTATGAGCAGGCATGGCGGACTCTGCGAAGCGGAATCGTCGGACGATTTGAGTTGGCGAATGCGGATGTGTCCCGCAGCATGGTCGGCGTGGATGTGGAGCGACTTCGTTCGATCGTGCCTCAGTGGGAGGCGATTTGTACGAGCCGAGACCGCATTGAGTCCGCACTGTTTGACGCGGTACAGCGTGCTGCCAATGCGGGAGAGCGCGATGCTGTGGCGTCTGCGCGTGCTGCACGGCGTCGAGTGGTCCTGGGTGCGGATGTGCAGATTGATCCGCCGACGCTGACGCGACTGGTGGACTTCCATGAGATTCTGTGGACGCTTCCGACGCTGAACTGGGGCGCACAAGACTCGGCGGTACGCCAGGCGTGCAGGGCGGAGATTCACAAGAGTGAAGGGAAACTCGGGTGGTTCGAGGGTCGGTCGAGGGCGTTTGGCGAGGGAGTGCTTCAGTACGCGGGTGATCCGAGGAACAAGCCGTTACCCGATGACGCGAGGGAAGACGAGGCACGAGTCCGCGAGTGGATGAACGGTCGACGCGCCGCGTTCGAGGAAGCCTTTGATGGAGTCAGCCGACAGGAAGCCAAGATCCTGCAAGACAGCAGCAGGCTGCTCGCGGCGGTGGAGGTTGCCATCAAGTCGCTGCCGATCTCGGTGCAGATTGGCATGCGAGATGGCTATCTGCAGGTGGCGCATCCCGCGGTGCGAACGGCTCACTCCCTTGGTGTGCAGGGCTGCGCGGCCCGTGCGATTCGCGCGAAGTCGCTCTCCGACTCGTCGCGTGCAACCATTCGTCGACTGCTCGTGGATTGGTTTGTGCAGGACCGTCGCCTGATGGATGCGCTCATGACGATGGACATTTCGCTTCAAACGCCCGCGCGGTACGTGCTCATTCCCGATGGCTCTCGTCTGCAGCCAGAGATGGATCCACGGTGGCAGGCGCTTGAGGATCGGCGCACAACGGCAGCGCAGATCGTCACGAACCAGATGCAAGGAATGCTGAGTAATGCGGAGCGTGGAGCATTCGATGTCGCCTTGGCCCCCGAGCAGGATGTGTTCTTCCTCTCTCCGGATGTCGTTTCTCTTGATGCGGCTGCTGACAAAGCTTCGGAGGCGGTCGCGAAGGCAGCTACGCGCCCGACCATGCCGGAACCAGAAGGGCGGGATGTGGCGCGAGTACCGATTGTGCGCCCGATGGGTTCCGAGTGGATTTCGTGCATTGCTGCAGCGCTGCAAGCGGATGCCGCTTCTTCGGAGGTGCTTGAAACGCTCCACCGCGACTATGTCGGGGAGTGGGAGCATCGCCTGAAGGAGCGCGTGAGGACGCTCGAGGACGCGACTCGAGCGGAAGTGATGCGATCCGAGGAGGAGGTAGAGCAGCGCATGGAGGATGCACGGTTGCTCGCGCTTGAGCAACGTGCCCTCGATGAGGGCTTGCTCACGGACGCGTCCGTGACGCTGTTGAAGCGCGGTGATGAGCCGATTGTGGAGCTGATGCGGATTGCGCGACTCTGTGGCGAGCCGCAGTGGGGAATCGATGCCGTGTTCGATCGGCAATCGGGTGGCGAGGAGAACTGCAATGTGCCACTGATCGTGCTGTCGGTGGGGCTCGATCATGATGTGCTGCTCCGCGCGGCGCACGTGATCGAATCGGAGCGTGTCGCGCTCGAGACCTCTGCTGCAAAGTTCGCCGCGGTGCAGGAGCGATACTGGACTTGGAGGATGCAGGCACCGATCTTGTGGCAGCGAGGGTCGCAACTCACTGACCCTGGTCGTTGGGGGGCGATGCAGCGGCAGCTGAATGCTCGGGAAGAGCAGTTGATGGCCGAGGGAAGGGCTGCGGCCAAGGCGAAGGCCGCGGCACAGCGACACGCTCTCGAGTCGGTGCTGTTGGTGATTCCTGTGGCTGCGCGCCCAGTTGTCGAGGCGAGGTTCCTGCGATCCGCCTATCCGAGCGCGTTCTCGACCACGGAAGCGGCGGCGATTGCGATCCGAAAGGCGCTGCAGTTGGATGGCTTGACGGAGGGGCAGCGCGTCGCTCTTGCGGTGGCACGAGACACCTTCGAGGAGCAGCGCGCGAGTTTGACCGCACGGCTGTTGGCGCTCCTGAGTGAGGAGAGTGTGATCAAGGCGGAAGGAATGGATGCGGGCTCAGTTGCAGCTGCACTTCAGGAACGCGTGCTGGCGATCGAGCAAGTCACTGTCAAGCGAGATAACGCCTGTATGCAAGCGTTGGATGCCGTATGCAAGGCGCTCAGTGCGGCACAATTGCAGCAGATTGACATGAAGTGTGCAGCGCGGCCGCAGGAGTGATCCGACGCCATGAGCCAGCTCATTCTTGCGATGGATCAAGGCACCAGCAGTTGTCGAAGCGTGATCATCGACGCGGCGGGCGATATCCGATCGCGTGCACAGCAAGAGTTGACGATCCGGTTTCCGAAGCCTGGTTGGGTGGAACACGATGCGCAGGAGATTTGGTCGCTGCAACTGTCGACGGCACGAGCGGCGCTGCAGCTGTGCGGGGCTGATGGAAAGGACGTAGCCGCAATCGGCATCACGAATCAGCGCGAGACTGTGGTGGTGTGGGATCGGCGGACTGGCGTTCCCATCCATGCCGCCTTGGTGTGGCAGGATCGCCGTACGACGGATGTGATGCAGCAGCTCGCAGCCGACGGCCAGACTGACTTCGTGCAGCAGCGGAGCGGACTCGTGTTGGATCCGTACTTCAGCGCATCGAAACTGGCGTGGGTGCTGGACCATGTCCCGCAGGCGCGCGCGCGTGCGGAGCGCGGGGAGTTGGCTGCGGGCACGATCGATGCGTGGCTCGTGTGGCAGTTGACCGGCGGGCGCGTCCATGTGACGGATGTGTCGAATGCTTCGCGCACGATGCTGATGAGTCTGCGGACGCTCGATTGGGATGATGAGTTGCTCGATCTGCTGCGAGTTCCTCGCGCAGTGCTGCCACGCATCGTGGATTCGAGTGGTGTCTGTGGCGAGAGCGACGCAGCGCTGTTCGGCGCGTCCATCCCGATCGCGGGTATCTGTGGTGATCAGCAGAGTGCGCTCTTCGGGCAGGGATGCACGGAGCGTGGGCAAGCCAAGATCACCTATGGAACCGGGTGTTTCCTGCTGGTGGGCACTGGGTCGGAAGTCGTGATGAGTCGAAGCAGATTGCTGACGACGGTCGCGTGGCGGCTTCGCGAACAGCCCGCGACATTCGCGCTCGAGGGCAGCGTGTTCATGGGTGGCGCAGCGGTGCAGTGGCTGCGCGATGGGCTGAGGATCATCCGCACGGCATCGGAGGTGAACGAACTCGCCGCTCAAGTGGCGGACTGCGCAGGGGTGATGATGGTGCCGGCATTCACGGGGCTTGGTGCGCCTCACTGGGATCCGACGGCGCGTGCGTGCGTGCTGGGCATGACGCGCGGAACGAGCGCGGCGCATCTCGCGCGTGCCACGCTTGAGGGCATCGCGCTGCAGGTGTGTGATGTGGTGGAGGCGATGGAAACAGACCTCGGCTCACGCCTTCGCATGCTGCGTGTCGACGGCGGCGCGTGCGCGAGTGATCTGCTGATGCAGTCGCAGTCGAACTTTCTGGATGCGGTGGTGGAACGCCCTCGGCAACTGGAGACGACCGTCATGGGAGCGGCGTTTCTTGCGGGGCTTGGTGTGGGTGTGTGGAAGCGCGTTTCGGATGTGACAGCGCTGCGGTCCGTTGATCAGACATTCACGCCCTTGCTCGATCGGACGATCCGTGTCACCATGCGCCACCAATGGCGACGAGCAGTGGAGTGCGCGAAGGGTTGGCAGGCGTGAGGAACGACTCAGCGTTTTCCCGTGGCGAGATGATTGCCCGATGTAATGGCGCATCCTTCGACGTGCTCGTGGTCGGTGGCGGAGCGTCGGGTCTTGGCATCGCGGTGGATGCGGCACAGCGGGGCTACAGCACCTGCCTGCTTGAGGCGGAGGACTTTGCCAAGGGCACATCGAGCCGCAGCACGAAGTTGGTGCACGGCGGCGTTCGCTATCTCGAACAGATGGACATTGCGCTCGTGATCGAGGCGCTTCGAGAGCGTGGACTGATGCACGACAACGCGCCGCACCTTGTGCACGATCTTGCTTTCATCGTTCCGCGCTACAGCTGGTGGGAGGCGCCGTTCTATGGGATCGGTCTGAAGCTGTACGACCTGCTCGCGGGGAAGCGCAATCTGTCCTCGAGTCGGGTCCTGTCCCGTGAGGACACGCTCGCGGCGATCCCCAACGTTTCAGTGGAGGGCCTGCTCGGCGGCATCGAGTATCACGATGGGCAGTTCGATGATGCGCGCATGGCGATCTCGCTTGCCCGTACTGCCGCGTCGCTGGGTGCTGTGCTGGTCAATCACTGTCGTGTGATGGGGCTCACGCGGGGTCCGGATGGGGCGGTGCATGGTGCTCGCGCGATCGACGCCGAGTCGGGGGGCGCGTTTGATCTTCGTGCGAAGGTCATCGTGAATGCGTGCGGCATCTTTGCGGATTCGGTGCGAGCGATGGCGGATGCGACCGTGCAACCGATGGTCGAACCAGCGCAGGGTGTTCATCTGGTGCTCGACCGCTCGTTCCAACCGAGCGACCGTGCGATCATGGTTCCTCACACCGATGATGGGCGTGTGCTGTTCGTGATTCCGTGGCATGGTCGGATCGTGGTGGGCACGACGGATACGCCGATGGAGAACGCGCTCATCGAGCCACGGGCGCTGCCGGAGGAGATCGATTTCATTCTTCGCAACGCAGGTCGCTACCTCGAGCGGCAGCCGAAGCGCAGCGATGTCCGCGCAGTCTTTGCGGGGATGCGACCGCTCGTTCATGAGGGTGGACGTGGTGGTCCGACCAAGTCCATCTCACGGTCACACAAGGTGCTCGTCGATCCGAGTGGGTTGGTGTCGATCCTCGGCGGGAAGTGGACGACCTACCGCAAGATGGCGGAAGACACGCTCGACCGCGCGATCGATGTCGGAGGGTTGGATCGACGCCCATGCGCCACCGAGTCGCTGCGCGTTCATGGTTGGATGGCGTGCAACGATCCTGCGCTTCCCTCGGAGGATTGGTTGCGCGTCTTCGGTGCTGATGCGGCACAGGTGCGCGCCGTCTGCACGGAGCGATCCGAGTGGAAGGCGCCGCTGCATGCGAGCCTGCCGATTCCTCTTGGAGTGGCCGCGTACGCAGTGCGTCATGAGATGGCGCGGACCGTGGATGATGTGCTCGCGCGTCGGACGCGCTGCCTGTTGCTCGATGCGCGCGCGGCGCGTTCCTGCGCAGGAGCGGTCGCGCAAGTGATGGCACAGGAACTCGGGCGAGACTCCGCGTGGGTGGACCGTGAGCGTGCGTCGTTCGAGGCGCTTGCGGATGGCTACATACTGAACGGATGAACGCCTTTCGTATCCTCACGACATGAGGCTGAACGGCGATCGTGTGTTGGTACGAAGCGTGTTGATCGTCTGTGTGGTCGCCGTCATTGCCACCGTGCATGCGCGGGGGCAAGCGACGCAAGTGCAGGGTCAGCAGGTTCCGATGCCATGGCCGATGAAGATCGGGCTGCAGTCCGTTCAAGTGTCGATGCGGTTGCCCGTCATTGATCAGGTGGTGCTTGTGCCTGATGCGGCGACCTACCTCGATGAGATCGGTCGGTGGGATCTCCGTGGTCGTTGGCCTGTGCTGATCGAGGACGCGAAGTATGCGCCCATGTTCGTTCGCGCGTTCAAGCCAGCGCGCGTTGTACGCCGCGCATCGGTTGGAAGCCTGCCTGCAGGTCGCGCCGAGCGCGAGGCGTTGGCTCAGCAGGCGATCATGCACTCCTGGACGGTGCCTGGAAAGGACACTGCGCCGAAGACGCCCGCCGAGGCGTACGCAGCCGTTGGATTCCAGCCATTTGGTGCCGTTTTCGCAAGCATGGACGATCCCGCATGGACCGCTGCCGTTGCGCTGACCGCAGGGAGAGGGCAGGCGCCGTTCTGGGTGGGTGGGTCGCTCGGGCAGCCGAGCGACACGCTTGGTGCGGAGCAGTTTCGCACTCTTGCGCAGCAGGTGGAGGATGCGGTGCGTTCCACTGGACTTCCCTCGATGCAACTCGGCGACGCGATCGATGCGGTCACGATCTGCTTGTCGATGCCGCTCAAGGCGGATCCTCCGCGCGGGAGCCGTGCGCAGGCCGTACCGCAGGGACTTCCATCGAAGCCAGGCGAACCCGTGGCGACGATCGACGGACTATGCCGAAACGATGATGGCAGCCGATGGGCTGTTGCCTCAAACATCTTCGGGGACGAAGGACGAAGCGCGTACGTGGCGATGAGCAGCCTGTTTTTGGCGCCGCGTTCTGCATGGCTGATCAACACCTACGCATCGGATGGTGACTGGGCGAAGTATGGGCTGACGAACGCTGCATCGCTGCTTCGCACGGCGCAGTTCGATGTGTTCGAACTGTCGGGTGCGAAGGCATCGGTGGTCGGTTGGCTGAACATGCTGATGAGCGGGTGCAAGGCGGAAGTGATGTTCATGAACTCGATGGGCAACATGGACTTCTTCAAGATGTGGCAGGAAGTCGAGTGTTGGCCGGAGGATGTTCCCGTGCTGCACCATCCGCTTGCGCTGCACTTCATTCATTCGTGGAGCATGACCAGTGCGCAGGTGCGCGAGACGGTCGGCGGTCGATGGTTGGAGAGCGGTACCTATGCGTATGCAGGGAGCGTGTATGAGCCGTACCTCGTCGCGTTCGTGCCTCCCGAACTCGTCGCCGCGCGTGCAGCGGATCTCATGCCGTTCTTGGTGGCGAGTCGCTGGTTGGAGGGGCCGATCGATGCGACATGGCGAGTGACGCTCTTCGGTGATCCGCTGATGGTGCTGCCACCGCCCTCGCAGCCTCGACAGCCGCGTGTGCCGCCGCCTGAACTCGATGCGGCGAAGGGAGAGCTGGATCTTCGCGCTGCGGCGCGCGCTGCGCTCGTCGCGGCGAAGGGAACGGGCGCAGCGGCGGACTATGCCGCCGCAATGTCCGATGTCGTGCGCGGTGGCGACGATGCACTCGCGGTTCAGTTGTGGACACTTGCGTCGAGCAAGGGCGATGATGTTCGCGCCGCCTGCGCTTCATCGGCGCTCGGTCCGCTCTTCCGTGCGCGTGAATCGGATGCGTTCCTGAGTGCCTACAAGACGCTCGCCTCGCCGTCGCCCGTGGAGCAGGACATGTTGTGGCAACTGTGGACTCAGCAGCTTCCATCGATCAAGGATGCGCAGACCCTTGCGTGGTTTGTGCAGCAGGTGCGACCTGTGCGACCCTTCGTGGATCTTGGTCGGCTCGCCCCAGAAATCAAGCGGGTGAGTGGCTCGAACGCGGCGCTCGAGGCGGTGGGTGCGTGGCTACTGAAGGAGCAGTCCGAGTCGAACCGAACGCGCCTCAAGGAACTGATGGCGAAGATTCCTTGACGGGCTGGCGCTGCGGTTTCGTCGCCTTCGCTTCGAGAATCTTGGTGCGGATCTCGTTCGGATCGAAGCGAAACGGCGGCGGGGCGTCGGAATCGAACGCCCGTGCGCTGTCGATGAGCGCGGAGGCAATCGCGACCGTGCCGACGAAGGTTGGATGCAACTGATCGTTCTGCAGCAGGGGCACCTCATCGGTGGAAGTCCACTCGCGTCCACCGAGTTGCACTGGTCTTCGCTCGCGGAGTCCGGCCTGCACTTCCGACAGCGGAAGCAGTCGCGTGGATGGACGCTCGTGAATCCAGTTGCGGATGCGTTCGTTCGCTTTGGCGATCGTCTCGACATCGGGCACCTGCGCCTTGGAGAGCATGCGACCGATCGATTCGCGCATGTCTGGAATGTCGCCGAGCACGATCGGCGCTCCTGCATCGATGATCCGCTGCAACTGCTGCAGTCCACGCTCGAGATTCTCCAGTCGTTGCGCGCCGTCACGCATCGGTTCGCCCTCCGCGCTCACGGTGCCGTAGGCGAACCAGAAGAGGTAGTCGAGTGCGAGCACGAGTGTCGGCTGCGCATCGAGCGCACGGTCGACTTCGCTTCGGGCCACGGGGCCCGGATTGGCGAAGAAGAAGCCGCTCGTGAAATGACGGATGGTCGGCAGATGTGGTGCGGCGTTTGGTGTGGGTGCATCTGTCGCAGCAGGAGCGGAACGCGCGCCGGCTTGCCGCAGGATTGCCGCGAGCGAAACGCTCACGGGTGGCGCGCGCCGCGACTTTGCGGTGTCCGCGCTCTCGGATTGCGGCGTCTGTTCTGTCGCCGCGGGCGACTCGGTGGGTCGGATGAAGACGCCAAAGCCATCGGACGCGCTCGCGCCGATCACAACGATGCGTTCGTAGAGATCGCGCTTCTGCGAGGCGGGTGCGCTCGCGTGGACATCCGTGTGCGGCGTCTGCGCCGGAACCGCGACGGTGATGACCGCAGCAAAGGCGAGAGCAGACAGCCCGACAGCGCACCAAAGGTTGCGGGGAGCTGTGCTGAGGGTGTGGTGGGTCATGCGAGCACGGGTGCGTTCACATGCAGGGCTTCCGCGGTGAGACGACCCATATCTGCCGGGCTTTCCGCGACAATCACGCCACATGCGCGCAGCGCCTCGATCTTGGCCTGCGCGGTGTCTTCGGCACCGCCGATGATCGCGCCGGCGTGACCCATGCGTCGGCCGGGGGGCGCGGTTCGACCGGCGATGAAGGCGATGACGGGCTTGCGCGAATGTGCGCGGATCCATCGGCCACCGATGACTTCGGCGTTGCCACCGATTTCACCAATCATCACGATCGCATCAGTCTGCGGATCGGCTGCGAACAATTCGAGCACGTCGAGGAAGTCGAGCCCCTTCACGGGGTCGCCGCCGATGCCGACGCAGGTGCTTTGTCCGATCCCACGCGCCGAGCACTGCCAAACTGCTTCATATGTCAGCGTGCCCGAGCGGCTCACGATGCCCACCGACTTGCCGCTTGGTGCATCGTCGCGGTGCGTATGGATGTAGCCGGGCATGATGCCGATCTTGCATCCGCCCGCGAAGCGGCCGTCGGCGCTCTTGCGCCCGGGAGTAATCACGCCTGGGCAGTTCGGTCCAACGAGCGTGACGCCTGGATAGTGTTGGAGCATCGAACGCACACGGATCATGTCCTGCACTGGGATGCCTTCGGTGATCGCGCAGATGAGCGAGATGCCTGCGTCCGCTGCCTCCATGATCGCATCACCTGCGAAGGGCGGTGGCACAAAGATCATCGTCGCGTTCGCATCGGTCGCCTTCACCGCATGGTGAACCGTGTCGAAGATCGGCAGTCCGTTCGGATCGCGCTGTCCGCCCTTGCCTGGCGTGGTGCCGCCGACCATCTGCGTTCCGTAGTCGAGGCAGCCCTTGGTATGGAACGCGCCCGCTGAACCAGTGATGCCTTGGCAGATCACGCGAGTATTGCCGTCAATCAATATGGACATTGGACCGTCGAGAATAACCGCTGCCGCGACCGTAGACCGATCCACCCTGCATCGTGTGTAATGCGCTCATGACGGCGATCCCTGCCCGCAAGGGCCTGACCTACCGCGACGCGGGTGTGAACATTGATGCCGGTGATGCGGTGGTCGAGCGAATTGGGCCTGTGCTGAAGCGCACGCAAGATGCGCGCGTGCTCGGTCGTCATGGCGGATTCGCAGGGATGTTCCGCTTGATGCGCGGCAAGGGGAGCGGCAAGGGGGCGCGCCGCTGGCGCAAGCCCGTGCTGGTCGGTTGCACGGATGGTGTCGGTACGAAGGTGCTGTTGGCGGTCGAGCGACGATCGTTTGCGGGCATCGGTATCGACTGCGTTGCGATGAATGTGAATGATCTCATCGTGCAAGGTGCGGAGCCGCTGTTCTTTCTCGATTATCTCGGTCTGTCGCGGCTGCAACCCGATGAGACGGCACAACTGATCGAGAGCGTTGCGCGCGGCTGCGAAATCGCCGGATGTGCGCTGCTTGGCGGTGAGTGTGCGGAGATGCCGGACATCTACAAGCCAGGCGATTTCGACATCGCGGGCTTCTGCGTCGGTGTGCTCGAAGAGGGCAGGATCATCGACCCCGATCGTGTGAAGCGCGGTGACGTGGTGATCGGGCTCGCCAGTTCTGGGGTTCACTCAAATGGTTACACGCTTGTGCGGCGTATTGTGCGAGATGCCGGACTTGATCTTGGTGCTTCCTACCCCGAACTCATCGATGCAAACGCCCGTGCAGCGGATCGCCCGCTCGCGTCCGCCACGACACTTTCGGATGTGCTGCTCGAGCCGACACGCATTTATGCGCGCACGGTGCTCGGTCTGCTTGGCGATGCGCGCTCGCGCAAGGCGATCACGGGGATGGCGCACATCACCGGAGGCGGGCTTCCTGGCAATGTGTGTCGAGCTTTGCCATCCCGCGTGGATGTGGTGATCGATCGGAAGTCGTGGGAAACGCCCGCAATCTTCCCGTTCCTGCAGCGCCATGGCCAGGTCGACAGCGAGGAAATGTTCCGTGTGTTCAACATGGGCATTGGCTACACGATCATTTGCCGCGCGGATGCGGCGAGCCGCATTCTGAAGAAACTGCATCGCCTTCAGGAGAAGGCTTGGGTGATCGGTGAGGTCGTGAAGGGCAAGGGTGAGGCGCGAATCAACTGATCCGCGCGCGTCAGCCCGCGTCCCCGCCGCGCATTCGCTTGCGCTGCGACTGAATGCGCTTGGTTTCGAGTCTTCGCTCGCGGGATGCTCGTGTGGGTTTCGTCTTTCGGCGGCGTTTCGGTGGGACCGCCCCCTGCAGCACGAGCAGCCGCAGACGGTCAATGCAAAGGTCATGGTTCGCGCGCTGCGAGCGGTGCTCATCGCAAGCAAAGAGAAGCTCCGCATCGGTGGATGGCGGCGCACCATCGGGCGGTGCATCGGCGCCAACGAGATGTGAACCTGCAAGCCGAGCGATCCGCGCACGCGCCGCGTCGTCGACTCCCGCGATATCTGCGAGAGCCACGCGCAACTGCGCGCGCGATTCGATCTTGTTCACATTTTGTCCGCCCGGTCCGCCTGACCGCGAGAAGGTGAATCGGAGGTCGTGTGGGCGCACCCATGCGCGTGGACCGAGCGCGATGGCGTTCGGCGGTCGATCGGCTGGCGGTAGGCTCACGATGTGCATTGGAGCAGCAAATCATCGACGGTGTCGGCGCTTCGTGACCGCCTGCTGGCGGCCGCAGCCGTGCTGATGTTCGGCGGCTTCGCGGGTCCGCGGGTGCACGCTCAGCAAGATCCGCAGGCAGGGGCGCAGGCTCCGCAGGCAATCTCGGAGACGACAGGTGCAGCGTTCAAGAGCGATGTGACCACGATGAACAGTGTGCCACTGCTCGGGCCGAAAGAAGATCCCGCGCTGCACATTGACTTCGCGCCCGCCGTGTGGGCAGCGCGTGTTCGTGCGGACAGCGCGCTCGGTGGACCGACCTTCAGCGTGGATGGAGACCTTGGGCTGAACGGTTACGAAGCGGCGTTCAATGGCGAGTTGGCGATTTCATGGGATGAATTCTGGCGTGTGCAACTGACGGGTTGGACCTTCTCGACCGACGCGTCGATCACATCCACCGTGTCGGGCGCATTCGGTTCGGTCAACATCGCGGTGGGGGATCGTCTTTCAAACAGTTTCGCTGCGGCGAGTGCGGGCGGCGAGTTCAGTGCCACACTCTGGCGACCCTTCAGCACGCGGCAGTTTCCGTGGGGCGGCAACACGCCGCAGCCCGGCAACATCGCGAGCGATGGTCGCCCGATCGTGGACTTCGGCATTCAGGCGATTGGTGCGGTGCGTTGGTACAGCGCGAGTATGACGGTGAACGATCTGACCGCTGGCACTTCTGCATCATGGTCACTGGGTGCGGTGATGCCCGGTGTTGGCGGTGGTATCGAGTTCAATTTCAACATGGTGGACCGCGTGTCCTGGCTTCGTTCGGTGCGTTTCGAGGCTGCGGGTGGGACAGGATCCAACTTCACGAACGGGCAGTACTTCATCTTCGCGCGTGCGGGGCTGCGCGCGATGTTCACCGAGCAGATCGGCGGCGAGTTCGGCTACCGCCTCGAAGACTTCAATCTGTCGAGCAACGGCGCGTCGTTCGATGGCGGTGTGCAGGGGCTGTATGTGGGGATCGATGTCCGCTTCTGAACGCCCCACTCGCGGCAAGTCGCTTCGTGAACTGATCGCGCACGGACGGTCCGCTGCGCGTACGGATGCGAAGGGGCGGCTCGCACGCGCCACGCTGCGTCATGCGATGGTGACCACACTGCCAGATCGCCTGCTTGGCGGAGTGCTGATGCGCAGGCATTTGCGGACAACCGTGCATCTTCGCGAGCGAGAACTGTGGGTGCCAGGATGGCCCGCCGCGTTCGACGGTGTTCGGATTGCGCATGTGAGTGACTTGCACGTTGGCGAGTTGATGCCTGTGGACCGCGCGTTGGAGGTGATCGATCTCGTGCGCCAAACGAAGCCAGACCTTGTGGCGTGCACGGGCGACATCGTCGACCTGCATGTGGCTGGCTGTGAGCCCGTCTTCGATGCGCTCGGATCGATACCCGCTGAACTCGGCAACTACTTTGTCTTGGGCAACCATGATCTGCTCGACAGTGCGCGGCGCGTGCTGCGACTGTCGCGCGGCGCTGGTCTCGTGACGCTGCGTTCGAGTGCTGTCGATGCACCTCGTGGACTGCGGATCGCGGGCGTGGACTGGTCGAACTCCATCGCGGGGAATGCGGCGCTGGTGCGGCGGGCGTCTGGTGGCAGTGAGGTGCCCCATCTGCTTCTGGCGCACAATCCGAAGGCGTTTCGCGAGGCGGCGCGGCTTGGTGTGCCGCTCACACTGGCTGGGCACACGCATGGTGGGCAGGTGGCGATTCGCGAACGCGGCGGCGTGCCGCGAGTGGTTCGTCGCGGGTCGCGCTTGACGGTCGGTCACTACCACGATGGCGCGTCGCATCTGTTCGTGACATCGGGCGCAGGAGGGTGGTTCCCGCTGCGCGTGAATTGCCCCGCAGAGGTCGTCAGCCTCGTCGTGCGCAGCGCGCCGACGAAGTGAGTGGCGTCACGCGTAGTGCGCGCCGAAGCGGTTCGCGATGAAATCATCGAAGCGGAAGTCTTCCATCCGCACGAGTCCTGCCTTCGCGCCCTTGCCCTGCGCCACGAGATCCACGATGGCGCACACGCCCGCGGCCGTGGTGATCTGAATCGCGGTCCAGTGGTGCCCGCCGATGGTTCGCGCGCCTATTCGTTTGGCATAGCTGCTTTCAGTGAGGCGACCCTCTCGCATGCCCGAGGCACTGACGAAAACGACGACTTGATCATTCGCTGTCGACGGCAATGCGCGTTCCAAGATGCGACGGAGTTCGTCGCGGTGCTCGCTGAGCCGAAGTTCCTGCAGCAGGAAGCGCATCAGTCGCGCGTGCCCTGGGAAACGAATCGTCTTGTAGTTCAGGTTTCGAACCTTGCCGCGCATGGAGTCGGCAAGCGTTCCAAGACCGCCTGATGTGTTGAACGCCTCGAACTCGATGCCATCGATGATGAGGCGCTCCTCGTGTTCGAGCGCAGGCACGCGCACGAGCGTTCCATCCTGTACCGCTTCGCACTCGTTGATGTATTCATTGATCACTCCCTCGGTCGACCATGTCAGGTTGTAGCCGAGTTCATTGGACGGCTGCATGGGCAGAGCACCAACGCGCAGTCGAAGCGTGTCGAGTGCCGAGAAGGGAGAAGCGAGGTGGTTCGCTGCGATGGTGATGAAGCCTGGCGCGAGCCCACACTGCGGCGCAAAGACCGTGCGTGCGCCCGAGGAGAGTTCGATCACTCTCTTGGTGACGGCGACATCCTCGGTGAGATCGAAGTAATGGGCGCCCGCCGCCCTCGCGCAGGATGCGATGAGCGGATTGCAGTGGAACGGTGCGCACGAGACCACTGCCCACGCGCCAGAGACGGCGGCCATCACTTGCGTCTCGCTCGTGAAGTCGACAGCGCTCCCGCTGCCCTTGGCGATCTGCGCTGCCGCCGTGGCCGCCGCGGCATCGCTGTCACCGATGTGCACCTGATAGTCGCCGCTCGTTCCAAGGAGGAACCCGACCATGCGACCGATCTTTCCTCCACCAAGCACCGTGATCTTCTTCATGCGGGGACTGCCTCAAGTTCCGATTGGACATCATCCATCAGCCGTTGCACGGTGGAGGCGCTGAAATCGAAGGGCATGCCAGCCGCCTCAAACAGTGCGGGCAGCGGGCGTGAACCTCCGAGCGCGAGCGCGCGCTTGTAGTTCGCAAGAGCCTTGGACGGATCGAGCCGAGACTGCGACCAGACCTGCAGCGCGCCGAGTTGCGCGATGCCGTACTCCACGTAATAGAAGGGACTGCCAAAGAGATGCAGTTGGCGCTGCCACATGGCTTCGAGTGCGGGCTCCAGACCGCTCCAATCGATCTCGCCGCCGAAGCGCTTCTGCAGCGCGACCCATTCCCGAGTTCGCTCTTCACGCGAGTGGGCGGGATGCGTATAGACCCAGTGCTGGAATGCGTCAATCGTGGCGATCCACGGAAGCATCCCCGCGAGTCCTTCGAGCAGATCGCGCTTGGCGCGTGCCGCATCCGCTTCGGAATAGAACTCACCGAGCTGGGGGAAGGTGAGCAATTCCATGCTCATCGATGCCACCTCCGCGAACTCGATCGGGCTGCCGCGGTACGCAAGCAGCGGGTCGTGGCGGCTCAGCATGGAGTGGAACGCATGTCCAGCCTCGTGCACCATCGTCACCACATCACGCTGCAGCCCAGAGGCGTTCATGAAGATGAAGGGAGTGCGCGAGTGTTGCCGCTGGTACTGGTAGCCGCCCGGCGCCTTGCCCTTTCGCGAATCCAGATCGAGGCATGCGCCGGTTCGCATCGTGTCGAAGAGCGCGCCGAGTTCTCCGTCAAGCTTGTGGAACGCACGCGAGGAGCGCTGCACGAGATCGTCAGCGTCGGCAAATGGGCGAAGTGGAGGGCGACCGTGAAGATCAACCTTCACGTCCCACGGGCGGAGCGCCGTGAGTCCAAGCGCACTCGCGCGCTCGCGGTGAAGTCGCTTCAGCACGGGCATGCAGGTGCGTTCGACAGCATCATGAAATCGCGTGCAGTCCTCGGACGTGTAATCAAAGCGGTGCATGCGCTGATGCTGGAAGTCGCGGAAGTTCGGGAAGCCTGCGTTCAGCGCCATCTGGTGGCGAAGCGCAACGAGCTTGTCGTAAATGTCATCGATACGCTCGCGGTCGCGAAGGCGACGATCGACCACGCATCGCCAAGATGCCTCGCGCACGCCTCGATCCGTGTCTTCAAGATATTTCGCCATCTGCGGGAGCGTCTGCTCGCGTCCGTCGTACTCGACGGTCATCTCACCGCTGATGCGGCTGTACTCCTGATCGTGCGTTGTTGCCTCGGTCTGCAGCGGCACATTCTCCGATCGGAAGAGTGCCACTTCCTGGCGAACGCCACGCAGATAAGTGCCGTACCGCGCGGCATCAAGCTTCGTGGCGAAGGGACTTTCGGCGATGCGGCGATCGAGGTCGAACCCGGCTTTCTTCAGCTGCGGCTCTACATGCTGCACAAAGTCCAAGAACGCCTTCTGCCGCGCAGGATCATCCGTGTGGCAGGTCATGGCGATGTACAGGTTCGCTTGCGCCTCATCCGCAGCTGCATCGAGATCGCTTCGGTCGAGGATCAACTGCTCAAGATCCGCTGCACTGTGGATGGCGCGCTCCCGCAACTGCGCGTAGAGCGGTTCAAGCTGTGCCCAGCGGGTGGGATCAAGGTGTTCCGGCAGTTTCATGGGCGTTGGATCATAAACATCTGTGGACGGATTTGCCGCTGCACGTCGCCGGGGTCGCGCATGTGCGTACGGCAACCGCGGGCAGCGCCAACTTCGTCGCACAGTGGGACGCCAATGCCTGCGCGTGCATCCCGTCAGAGCAGACGACAAACAGACTTGAACCACTTCCACACACATGAACGGGAAGTTCGGTGATCACGCCGATCTCCTCCATATCGTCCGCGATCGATGGCGCGATGTCTTGTGCGGGTCCGGCAAGATCGTTGAAGGGATCGGTGGGGCCGATCGCGGTACGCGAGGCAAGCGACATGACGGCTTCGCTGCGTACGAGAGGCGCTTTCGCAGAGCGATCGAACTGGCGGTACACATCTGCCGTGGGGCATGCAGCTTCGGGAAAGAAGAGCACGGCGTGCACTTCAGGTGGATCGCCGAGCAGTTGAACATCGCCGCCTGTTCCGCCGACGAGTGCTGAGCCGCCTGAAACAAGGAACGGGACATCGCTTCCAATATTGGAGGCGAGGCCGCGCAGGTCTTCGTCGCTGATGTGAAGCTCGAACAGCGCATTCATGGCGCGCAGCATGGCTGCAGCGTCACTCGATCCTCCGCCGAGCCCACCGCCGATGGGAATGCGCTTCTCGACGCGCACCTTGATCGGCAGTTCGCGTCCGACAAATGCCTCGAGCTGATCATGTGCGCGGTTGACCAGGTCCTTCGAGATCGACCAATCGATGTCGCGGCGGCGGAGCGCATCGCGGTGCCAGACGGTGGCGAACAGCGAGAAGTTTCCCTCCGGCAGGCGTTCCAGATGCAGATCGTCAAACAGATCCACTGTCACCATCCAACTGCTGATGGGGTGCATGCCATCGGCGCGCGGAGCGCCGACAGACAATGCCAGATTCAACTTGGCGGGGGCCTGCGTGAACAGAACGGCTGACATGCATCGAATCATAGAACCCAGTCGGTACCTTTCGTGGCGACATGACCATTTCAATCCACAAAGCGGCGCTCGTTGGAGGTGGATGGTTGGCATCGGTGTGCGTTGTGTCCTCGTGTTTCGCGTGGGGAGAGGATGGGCACCGCATCGTCGGCGCACTCGCGGCGGGGCGTCTTTCGCCTGAGGCCCGTGCCGCGGTCATCGAACTTCTGGGCAACGATGATCTGGCGACGGCGGGTCTGTGGGCGGATCAGATCCGTGGCGATGCTTCGTGGGACTGGGCGAAGCCGCTGCACTATGTCAATCTGCCGCGCGATGGATCGACCTTCGATGCGGCGCGCGATTGCCCAGAGGGTCAGTGTGTGGTCGCTGCGATACCGCGGTTTCTCGCTGTCGCTTCGGACGATTCGCGTCCCATGGCGGAGCGCCGCGATGCGCTGCGCTTTGCGATTCACTTCATCGGCGATCTGCATCAGCCGCTGCACGCGGGATACAAGGATGACCTTGGTGGAAACCGCATTCAGGTCACGGCGTTTGGTGACATTCGCACCAACCTTCATGCGCTGTGGGACAGCGTGCTGATCCGTGATCGCATCGCAGGGGATTGGCAGGCATACGCGCAGTCACTTCGGGTTGCAATCACGCCTGCGCTTGCTGCAGAGTGGGCGTCACAGTCGGACTCCGCCGCGTGGGCGAACGAGTCAGCTGCGATCACACGGGTCATCTACGCGGAACTGCCGGCCGATGCGAGGGTTGGTGCGGAGTACGCAAAGTCCAACATGCCCACGATTGAACGCAGACTCTCGATGGGTGGCGTGCGCTTGGCGCACGCACTCAATCAGGCGTTCAAGAGTTCATCCGCGGGATCAGGGAACGGGACCCCATCGCCCAAGCAAGATGGTGAGGTCGGTGCCGCCGACCGAGCCATCCCTGTCGAGGTCCCCAGCGGGCGGGTTGGTGGCGCCCCACGCTGAGAGGATCACGGAGAGATCCGTTCCGCTCACAGCGCCGTTGAGGTCGAAGTCCCCGTAAGCGATCTCGCAGGAATCAAGTTTGCCGTTGTTGTTGCTGTCCGCGGCTCCATCGGCAAGATCGCAGGAATCCGGGCGACCATTGCCATCGCAGTCGGGTGCGATGCCCGATGCAATGTCCTCGTCATCCGGAACGCCATTGCTGTTGCAGTCGGGCGGCAGCAACTTGTAGACCGAGGCGGAGCCCTGATTCTCCCGAATGGGATTGCCGATGTCCTCACCGTTTGCGCCGATGAGTGCGGTGGTGCCGAAGACTGCCACTGCGTTTCCGAAGACGCGACCTGTTTGCCCATCTGCGCCCGCGATGCGAGCCTGCTGCGTCCAGGTCGCGGTGCCCGTCTGCGTAAAGAAGTATGCGGATCCGACATCCACGAAGGATGTGGAACTTCCATCGACTGTGCCGTCATCGTTGGGAGCACCGCAGATCGCGATATCACCTTGGATTGCGACGAAGGTGCCGAAGTTGTCCGCCGCGGCGCCGTCCGAGGCAACCAACTTTGCCTCCTGAGTCCAAGTCGACGTGCCCGAAAGCTGAAACACATACGCTGAGCCACGGTCCGCCGCGCTTCCGATGTCATCCGTTGGCGCACCCACGATGCACTGATTCCCGAAAAGGCTCACGGCGTAGCCGAAGTAGTCCGTTGCTGCGCCGTCACTCGCGACGAGCTTTGCTTCCTGCGTCCAAGCGCCTGCGGTTGAGCGCTTCCAGGTGTACGCAGATCCTCGGTACTGGGCGCCCGCGATCGTGTCGAAAGGCGCACCGATGAATGCGCGGTCGCCGTACGCGGACACGGACCATCCGAAGTTCTCGAGCGCGCCCGCATCGGTTCCAGTCACGGCGAGTTGACCTTCGCCCGCCCAAGTGCCTGCCGTGTTCCGCTTGAACACATAGACGGAGCCCTGATCCTGCAGCGATCCCACATCATTCAGAGGCGTTCCGACGAGTACGAGATCACCGAAGGAGCTGCTGCCAAGTGCCGTGTTGGTGATCGCCACCGAGGCGCCAAAACTGTCGGTTGCCGCAGCATCGGTCGCCACGAGTTTGGTGATTTGTGACCATGTGCCCGCGGTGTTGCGCTTGAATATGTAGGCGGAGCCCTGGTCGGCAAGCGTGATGTCGTCGAATGGTGCACCGACGACAACGGTGTCGGCGTAGATCGCCACCGAGTAGCCGAATGCATCGCTTGTCACTCCGTCCGATGCGACGAGCTTTGCCTCGAAGATCCACTGACCTTGTGCGTTCTTTCTGTAGATGTTGGCTGAGCCGCGGTCTGCCTGAGGGCTGTCGTCATATCGAAGACCCACCACAGCGATGTCGGGTTCCGCGCCCGTGATCCCAGCGAGGTTCGAGAGGGCGACGGCGTTCCCCATCTGATCGCCAGCCGCACCATCGGTGGCAACAAGCTTGTTGGCAAGAATCGGCGGGATCGCATGCGCCTGCGAGGGTCGCGCGATTGCAAC
>JBJTUC010000065.1:0-27904 GCA_046080505.1 Planctomycetota bacterium | reverse complement strand
TTGGCTTGCCGCTTGGTTTGCCGCTTGGTTTGCCGCTGGGCTTGACTATTGGCTTGCCACTCGATCTCCCACTTGGCTTGTTTGATGATGCCGATGACTTCTGCGGCGGCCGCTTCGGCACAGTCCGTGGAGCGGACGGCTTGGGGCCCCTGCCACCACCACCCCCGCGATCGTCATCTCTTTCGTCGTCACTGCTGTAGTCATCATCGTCGTCGTTGCCATCGTCATCATCGTCGTCGTTGTCGTCATCATCCTTGTCGTCGTCATCGTCGTCATCGTCGTCGCCGTCGTCGTCATCGTCATCGTCGTCATCGTCGTCGTCCCCACCCTTGCTGTTGTCATCCGAACCGCTACGGCGCCCACCGCCAACGCGATCTTCCTCTTCATCATCGTCTTCATCAGTCTCCTCGAGCTCCTCATTCGGCAGCGACTGCGGCTCGAGGTCATCATCATCGTCGAAGTCATCCTCCTCCTCTTCCTCCGCGTCAGGATCAGCCTTGGGCTTGGCGCCGTCCTCGTCTTCACCAAATCCATCCTCATCGCCAAACTCCTCATCCTCAAAGTCATCCTCCTCCTCGAGGTCGAAGTCCTGATCGTCCTCATCCTCCTCGTCGTATGCCATGGGGCATGGAAGCGCCGACTTACGGAAGCGATCCTTTGCGGGAGGAGGAGCAAGAGAACTGAAGAGAGTCGCAATCATGCTTTAGGCGCGTCGGAGCGACGCCGCGGGAATATCTCCGCCCGACCGCCACATGTCAACTGCGATTTATGGCAACGAAACCGCGACGGTGGATTGAGGGCCGCCTAGCAAAAGCCATCCGTCAAGCGCACTCGCTCGGTCCAACTTCCCCTGAACGAAATCCACCTCGTACGCAGCACCGAGCAGGCGCGCGCCTTCCGTCCACCCAAGGCGGTGCAGAAGCACCTGCGATGTTCCCGGTGCTCCCATCCCGCGAGCCACTGCGGCGCGTCCAACCTGCTCCAAGGCAAGCAGGGCTGATGACTGGGGAACCACCCCATCTACAGTGCGTTCACCATGGAGTGCGGAGAGTCCTCGGAGGGATCCATCGAGCGCAAACATGGCGACTCCCTGAGTGTTCCATGTGATGAGCAGATCGCCCGACCGGATCCAACGCCGAAGCGGCTCGCGGGCTCTCCCTGCTCCTGGCGGAGAAAAACGATCGATCTGCATGCATCCCGTGCTCCAATCGGTCGGAATCGTGCGATCCATCATGTCCGTCGTGATGCATACTGGACCGAGCACCTGACAATCCGCCGTGGCACGCACGCGCGCAGCGGTCGACTGCCACACGATGCCCCGCAGCGGACCGAACGCATCCCATCGCCCAAGACCGCGAACAGATCCGAACAGCACCGCACCTGGCCCCACGGCGCGAACCCATCGGACTTGGTCATCCACAAGTTCGAACTCGCCCACCCGCTCACCCGTCTCTCGGGTGCACATGAAGACCGATGACTTGACAGAATCAAGCGTGTTGACGATGCCAGCCACAACGACCGCCGTCTCGGTGGCATCGAGCGCCAACACCTCCTGAAGACCAACATCGCGCGACCAAAGCAGTTTGCCATCCGAGAGCCTGATGCTGCCCATCCACCCGTCGTAACGCATCGCGATCAGATCGCGGGTTCCATGCATGACTCGATGGAGTCCGGCACCAGTCAGAGGGCGGTCGGGAGCAATGAGAAGTTCAAGGTTCTCGATGCCCCACATCTCAACGCCCTCTCCATTGACACGGCGAAGCGAGCAAATGCCGCGCTCGGGCTGCTCGATGATGATCGCGCCCTTCCCCGAGGGGATCACGAACGTTGCCTCGGAACGAAGTTCCACCCGCCAACGCTCGATCAGCGCAGGGCCCTCTATACAAACCAGCGTGCGTTCATCCTGAAGGAATGCCTGCCCGTGGAGTGAACTCTGATCATGGCCGATACCGGTGGGAAGAAGCTTGCCGCGGAGCACAACTGCCTCGGGTGCAGATCCGCGTGCGGCATCCACCGATGCCGACTGCGGCCGAGGCATTCCATCGACAAGCCAGCGCGCCCACTCAGGAACGGTGCGAAGTTCAGACATCGCATCCCAGTTGCTCGGCATGATGCCGCAACATCGGGCGCGATCAACCAGTTGCGCTCGAGCGAGGTGAAGATCCGCAGATGTCAGCAGTTCGAGTGCGCCGCGAAGTGTCTTCAGCAGCGTCTCTTGTTGACCGCACAGAATCGATGCCTCCAAGGCGCTCGCGCACAATGCGGCGGCGGCAGCCGTGTCGCCAATACCGAGTTGGAGACGCGCGGCCTCAAGCCAACCAATTGCCGACTCCAAAGTGCCCGACTGCGCAGCAGCCCATGCGGCCAGTTCGTTCGCCGAGCCTTTCGGCGGCATCGGCATCGTCTCACGGATCGGACCGCTTCGACGAATGACCTCACGCAGGCGCGTGATGACTGCGTGCGAACTCGCGACCCGCAGCGCACCATCTTCGCCTTGCGCAACGACCATCGCGCTTGCCATGTCCGTGGATGTCAGCACCTGCCGCCATGCGGCAACCGCTGCATCCGTGCGCCCGGACTGCTCCAGCCAGTCGCCCTGCGCGAGCACCACAAGCGCACGGTCCGATGGTGCACTCTGCGATGCAGCCAACTGCAAGAAGAGCGCATCGGAACCTTCACGCCCGAGCAGTCCGCTACGCGCCGAATCGACAAGGGACTTGATGAGTTGCGAACGGCGTTCTGGTTGATCGCCTGCGGCCGCGATCGCTGCGGAGGCAGACTTTATCGCGAGCCGAAGTGCATCGACATCCTTGTTGCGAAGCGCGAACTCCACGAGTCCAAGCAGGACATCCGCATCCGCTGGGCGGCGTGTGATGGAATCGATGAGAATGCTGCGCGCACGCGTCGGATCCATCAGTACTTCAATGGACTCGTTGCCGACGGCCGTCACAATGCCATCTCGGATCGTGACGAGTGCCGGTCCTCGCACGGGCAGCGTCAACAGGCGGGAGCCGTTTGCGCCGTCGATCAGCGCGGTGCCTTCAGCGAGTGGAACGACCAGTGCGGATCGACCATCTGGAAGCCATCCGACCTGCACTCGACCACGAATCGGTGACCGAGCGGTCGCCATCAACAGCGCACCCTCATCACTCTCATCGCGGAAGCGCCAGAGCGGACGGCGAAGGTCGTTCACATCGACAGCGGTCACTGAGTCGCCGATCAGGAAGAGCCTCGTGCCTGTGAGGTCCGCCATCACGCACCGTACCGCATCGAGCGCTGTCCCGCGCCCAATCGGAACGCTGTCGATCTCGTCACCCGTCGCGGCATCGAGCAGTTGCAGGCGCTGGCTGCCAGGCGCGATCACCACGACACCACGCGAGGTCAGTGTCGGTCCACCCATTTCCCAAGGCGAGACATCGAGCAGCATGTCGCGAATAGGAACGGGGTCACGCCGGACCCATCGCACACGACCATCCACCCCATCGAGACATGCGACCGCGCCTGCGCCGCTCGACACGAACACCGTGTTCCCTGCGCAGGTGGGCGTCGTGTACGGACGCGCAGATGCGGCGCGAATGCCGGGGGCGACACCGACAGGAGTGATCCAACGGATCAAGCCCGAGCGAAGATCAATGCCGATTGCCGATGAGACGGTCTCAAGGCGCGATGTGACCTTGCGCCCCATGAGTACGACCGTATCCCCTGCGACCGTCGGCGCGCCCGAGAGAAATGTGTCGTTGAGCCCATAGGCGTTCGCGATTCGATCGAGTCCAAACTCCCAGAGGCGCTGCCCGCTCGTCAGATCCACGCACACCAATCGTCCTCCTCCAGATCGCTCATTGCCGAGCGCATGCCCCGAGAGTGCGAGCACCCGATCGCCCACGACGGTCACGATCTGCAGATCACCAACCTGCGCGTCGCTACGCGGAGCATTCGCAGCCCCGATGAACTGATACCACCGGGGTTCCATCGAGAATGCGTCGTAGGCGCGCAGCACATAGCCCTCGTTCACGAGGACCGTAGAGCCCGCGATGGTGGGCATAGACACCAGCAAACGCCCGCTTGAGAGGGCATCGGGTACTGGATCGGACTGAATACCACCCTCCACAAGATCACGAAGCCGCGCCGCGATCGAGTTCTCAAGCGGATCGCTCCAGAGGCGGACGGCGTTCGCCGCAACTGTGCCGAATGGCCCCGCCACCAACGGATTGACAGCTGCACCCTCGCTCGGTGGAAAGGACGCGATGATTGCCGACAATCGTTCCAAGGCGGCGCGGGCCGCTGGAGTACCGATCGACTGCAGTTCCCCTGCCACTCGCAGGGCGCGCTCGCGTTCGCCCAGTCCTGCGGCTGTCAGTGCGCGGAGTGTGATCAGCAGCGTGCGATCGATGGAAGCAAGATCTGGATGATTCGACACGGATTGCAGGAGCGCCTCTGCCTGCGAAAAGCAGGCCGTGTCGATTGCATTCTGCGCAAGCCGCATTGCTGCATCGAGACCCGCGACAGTCCAGAGTCTGGTGTCGTAGACAGTCTGAACCAACCCTGCATCAAGTTGGCGCTGCGCATCACTTGACTGCGCCGCACGAAAGCTCGTGAGAACGCGTGGTTCCGCGAGAAGGAAGGACTCGCATCGCGCCCGCGCATCGCAGAACTGATCCGCCTTCCCAGCGACATGGACAAGGCGTCGCCCGAACTCATCGAGGACACGCGCAATGAGTCGCGCCGATTCCTCTGGATTGCCTTGCGCCTGATCCTGCGCCTGTTCAAGCATCTGCTCCGCCGTGGGCGAATCATCGACGACCACGACTGCGAACTCCTGAGCGTGCACAGGAATCCACAGGACCGCCGCGGCAATCACGCCGAGAGTCCGCGACCAAAACGGCTCGCCGAAGATCCGTCGCATCGGAGCATCGTAGGGTCGCGACAAAGCGTAGATTGTCACCGATGCGTGTCCTCGCATGTGCCCTGCTCACCTTGCTCGCGATGGTGGGCTGCACCGCGTCCCCCGAGGTGCGTGTCTTGGCGCTTGAACGCGTTTCAACGGGCACAAATGCGGATGAGTTCGCGATGCGACTCGAACTTCGAAATCCGAACACGAGCCCGCTTGTCCTCGACCGTTGGAGCTATTCCGTGTCGACCCCGACCGGTTCGTGGAGCACGGAGTGGATTGCCACGCGCACCCTGCCGGCGCGATCCATCACGATTGAGCGCCTTCCAGTCGTCATCCCACACGCCACAGCGACAAACCAGCCGACCGACTCCACCACCGCATCAGCGATAGATGCCCTGCCGCTCTCGTGGCGTGCGAGCGGATCCCTCACCTACTTGTTGCCGGGGCAGCTTGCCGAAACACTGTTCGATCTTGGTGTCAGCCGACCGGACGTCGGTTTTTCCGGCTCCGGGACCTCTGCGGCGCCGGGGGCAGAGGCTCCGGCAGTCGACCGACAGTGAGATCACTCTGGGCTGACCCACTCCCTCGTGTAGCGGCCGCGAGCGCGTCCGCCATGAGACGCGCGTGGACGCCAAGCCGACGCGGATCATCCGGCGGCAATGTGTCATCGGTCACTCGAATGTAGGAACCATCCGCGCGCAGTTCCCAAGACTGCGCGACATCTTGCAGCGAGTACTCGAGCGCGGTCCAGAGCGTGCGACGATGCTCCGGACGCTCGATGGGCGCTGACGCTTCCACGCGAGTCTGCAGATTTCGGTACATCCAGTCCGCGCTGCCGATGAAGAAGTCCCCGTCCAGAGGATTGTCCTTGCCCGCGCCGAACCAGAAGATGCGACTGTGCTCAAGGAAGCGTCCAAGGATCGACCGCACGCGGATCCGTTCAGACACCCCGGGCACCTGCGGCCGCAGGCAGCAGAACCCACGCACAATCAGATCGACCGCGACCCCCGCCTGACTGGCACGGTACAGCGCATCCATCACGCCGCGATCCTCGAGCTGATTCATCTTCGCGATGATGCGCGCCGGCTTTCCTGAGCGCGCAAACTCGATCTCCCGCTCGATGAGTTCGACATAGCGCCGCTTCATGTTGATTGGCGCGATGAGCAACTTGTGGAAGGTCGTTTGCCGTGACCGCCCCGTCATGTAGTTGAAGAGATCGACAAGATCTTCGGTGATCAGCGGATCAGTCGTGAGCAGTCCAATGTCTTCATAGAGCCGCGCGGTGCGCGAGTTGTAGTTGCCCGTTCCAATGTGGCCGTAGCAGCGGATGCCATCTGTTTCACGTCGCACCACCAACGCAGTCTTCGTGTGCGTCTTGAGCCCGATGACTCCATAGGCGACATGCACGCCCGCGTTCTCAAGTTTCCGAGCCCACTCGATGTTGCGCGCTTCATCGAAGCGTGCCCGCAGTTCCACGAGAACAGCCACCTGCTTTCCGCTTTCGGCAGCACGGATAAGGCTTGCGATGAACGGACTGTCGCCACTCGTACGGTAGAGCGACTGCTTGATGCAGAGCACCTTTGGATCCTCGGCGGCCGCAGCGATGAAGCGCTCCACGCTGAGTTCAAAGCTCTGATACGGGTGGTGTACGAGAATGTCGCCGCGTCGGATCTCGGAAAAGATGCTGGCGCCGCTCTCGGTGGGAAGTTCCGCGGGCGGAAGCGGAACCCACCGTGGATAACGCAGTTCCGAGCGATCGAGGTCGGCGATTGGATCGAGGATCCCGTAATCGATCAAGCCCGCCGTCTCGTAGATGTCCTCCGCACCGAGGTTCAATTCCTCCATCAGGAATCGAACGATCCGCGGGCTCGCGTCTCTCGCGACTTCAAGCCGCACGACACGCGCGAACTTTCGCTCCTTCAGTTTCTGCTCGACCGAGACGAGAAGGTCGTCTGCCACATCTCGTTCAGGCTCGATCTCCGCATCGCGGGTGATTCGGAAAGGAAGCACCTGCAGAATCTCCATGCCTGGGAAAAGTTCCTCGAGGTGATGCTCGATGATCTCCTGTACCGCGATGAATCTGCCACCTGCACGAAGTTCGAAAAGCCGAGACGGCGACTCCGGGATCTTCACGCGCGCGAACAATGTCTCCGGTTCGCCAGGCCGCCGTACGACGAGTCCGAGCGAAACGCTCATATTGGAGATGAACGGGAATCGATGGCCTGGATCAACGGCGAGCGGTGTGAGAATCGGAAAAATGTTGCGGCGGAACCATGCTTGTGTCTCCGCCCGCTCGGATTCGGTCAGGTCTGACCAACCGACCATATGGATTCCCGCTGCGCGCAGCGCCGGGAGCAGCGAATCGTGTAGACCTTCGCCTGAAGGCAGTCAAGTTCGAGTACTCGCGTACGCACGGCGTGCATGAGTTGCGCCGGACTGACTCCGCCGAGCACGCCTGAGGACACGCCCTCCTCCATGTCGTGGCGGAGCGCCCCGACGCGCTTCATGTAGAACTCATCGAGATTTCGGGAGTAGATCGAAAGGAAGCGGACGCGTTCGAGCAGCGGCACCTTCGGATCGTCGCACATCTGAAGCACGCGAGCGTTGAACTCCACCCACGACTGATCACGGTTGATGAACCGCGCGGGATCCACGGCTGCTCCCCCTGCGGACTCATCGACGCTTGGTTCCCTGATTGGTTCGCGACTCATCGGCAGCGTGCCTCCATTGCAGGCGGGATGAAGCGCGCCGCGCAGCCAGGCGCTTCGGTGACGCGGACCGCCTGGACGCGGACTCCTTCCGGCAGTCGACGCGCCACTTCCTGCGCGATATGGCGCGCGACCGCTTCTGCGCTTGGGTTCACGCGATCGAAGGGTGGCGTGGCGTTCAAGTTGGCGGATCGAAAGGGCTGCAGAACTTCGTCAAGGGTCCGCTCGAGTTGATGGAAATCGAAAGCCAGTTCGTCGGCGTCGAGTTGGTCCACGGCCACGGTGAGATCCACCCGCCAATCATGCCCATGCAGTACCTCGCGCTCACCGCGCAGGAGCAGCGCATGCGCCGCCGAGAAGATCCGCCGGATCTCGAGTTCGAACATGAGTTCGAGTATAGGGAGACTTGGTTGAAAGTCCGCGCTCCGCGTGCCCACTCGTGAGCGCTTCCCCCGTTAGATTGCGCAGAATGAGCGATGCACCTCTCATGCTCTCGGTCTCCGGCGCACGCGGCATTGTGGGCGCGTCCATGACGGAGGATGTCGCGCGGCGATTCGCCCGAGCATTCGCGGAACATGTGCGCACCGACTTGAGGCTTGCGGCGGACGCTTCCGCGCCACGGATGGTGCTCGGGAATGATGGACGGGGTTCGGGTGGCGCACTCGCGGTCGCCGCAGCAGGTGGACTGCAGGAGTGTGGGTTCGATGTGATCGACATAGGCACAGTGGCGACACCGACGGTCGGACTGATGATCGGTCACCTGCAAGCCGTCGGCGGCATCGCCGTGACGGCGAGCCACAACCCCGTGCAGTGGAACGGCCTCAAGACGCTGAACGCCGATGGCCTCGCACTGCCGGCAGCAGAGGCGGCAAAGGTCATCGCCGCATTCCGTGCGGGTGTGCCACAACCGCCAGCCCCGCGGCACGGCGTTCGATCGATGCAAGGCAATGCGGATGAAACGCATGTCGCACGCCTGCTGTCACTCGTCGATGTCGATCGCATCCGTGCCGCGCGATTCCGCGTGGTGCTCGACAGCGTGAATGGCGGTGGTGCGCGGTCTGGCGGGCTCCTGCTGCACGAACTCGGATGCGATCTCCTGCACTTGAACGCGGAGCGAACGGGTTCGTTCGCACACACGCCAGAACCGATCGCGGAGAACCTCGGTGACCTGTGCGAAGCCGTTCGTCGCGATGGCCGCGCAGTCGTTGGTTTTGCACAGGACCCAGATGCGGATCGTTTGGCGATGGTGGATGGGACTGGGCGGTACATCGGCGAGGAGTACACGCTGGTGCTCTGCGCCCTGCGCATGCTGCAGCGGCACGGGCAAGGCGCGCTTGCGACCAACCTCTCGACAAGCCGCATGATCGACGATGTTGCGGCGCGCTTTCCGAGTTCCCGCGTATGGCGCACCGCCGTCGGCGAAGCGAATGTGGTGGGCGGACTGCGCGCCCACGATGGCATCATCGGAGGAGAGGGCAACGGCGGGCTGATCTGGCCTCGGGTCTGCTGGGTGCGCGATTCCTTGTCGGCCATGGCACTCACGTTGGAACTGCTTGCGCATGAGGGCGCATCGATTGCGAAGATCGTTCAGGGTCTGCCTCTGTACTCCATGATCAAGCGAAAGATGGATCTTGCCGCCGTGGGCGGGCAGGCCGCGGTGGCGCCCGCGCTTGAGCGAGTCCGTGCACACTTTGGCGGACGCGCCGATGCGCGCATCGACGACGCAGATGGCGTTCGCATCGACCTGCCCATGGGGTGGGTTCACCTGCGTGCATCCAACACGGAGCCGATCATCCGTCTCATCGCGGAGGCCGCTTCCGCGAGCGGTGCGGAGGCGCTCGCAGGGGAGTGTGCAACGGCTGCGGGACTTTCAGGCGGAGGCTGATCGAGGAATGCTTGTCCTGTCGTAGTATCGAACGGATGATGTTCTCCGGCGCATTCACCGCGATCGTCACGCCCTTCAGCCCCGATGGCACGCAGGTCGATCTCGCACGACTCGAACAGCAAGTGAAGTTTCAAGCCGAGGGCGGGGTGAGAGGCATCGTCCCCTGCGGTACCACGGGCGAGGCTCCAACACTGTCTGAAGCGGAGCACGAGTCGGTGGTGGAGTGCGCGGTCCGCATCGGCAAGCCCCTTGGATTGCAAGTGGTGGCTGGCGCGGGCAGCAACTCCACCGCACACGCCATCCATTTGCACCGTCTTGCGCATCAGCTTGGGGCGGATGCTTCGTTGCAAGTTGCTCCCTACTACAACAAGCCATCGCAAGAGGGTCTCTACCGACACTTCATGTCCGTCGCCGACAGTTGTCCACTGCCGATCATGCTCTACAACATCCCTGGGCGCTCGGCCGTGACGATCACACCCGAGACGGTGGCACGCCTCAGCGCGCATCCGAACATCGTGGCGATCAAGGAAGCGACGGGGTCCATGGATTCTGCGAGTGACATCCGCCGCCGCTGCGGCATTGCGATTCTCTCCGGCGATGATTCGCTGACCGCATCCTTCGCCGCAGTCGGTGCGGAGGGCGTTGTCAGCGTGGTATCGAATCTTGTGCCCTCCCGAGTGGCAGCATTGTGCGCCGCGATCGCCGGCGGCTCGCTGCACGAGACGCGGCGTCTGCATGATGCCCTGTATCCGCTCGCGCGCGGGCTTCTCTCTCTCGATGTGAACCCCGTTCCGCTGAAGGCTGCGCTGCAACTGCTCGGGCGCGACAGTGGCGTGGTGCGTCTGCCTCTTGCACCCGCGTCCGATGCTGTGCGCCTTGAGATCGCGCGGCTTTTGGGCGTGGCGGACATGCATGCAGTCGACACCAAGACGCCTCGGGCAGCGGGTGTTGGGGCGGCGCGTGTTGGGGCGGCGACATGAGTGGTTCGGATCGCGTTCCGTTCAACCCGACCGAACAGCTCCAGGATTGGCCTGAACTGCCCTTTCGTATCGCGGTGCTGGTCTATCTCTTCGATGCAAATCGACGTCTGTTGATGCTGCATCGGCGCAAGCCACCGAATGTCGGTCGTTTCTCCGCGATCGGTGGGAAGATCGAAGTACAGCGCGGCGAATCACCCCATGAGTGCGCTCGGCGAGAGACATTCGAGGAGGCCGGTCTGCTGCTGCAGCCCGAGGATCTTCGGCTGATGGGCATCATCTCCGAACGCGCGTATCTCGGTGAACATCACTGGCTGATCTTCCTCTTCGAGTCCACGCGCTCGATCGACCATGAGTCGGTCACGCGTATGTCGTTTGATGAGGGCGAACTCCGCTGGGTTCCCGAAGCGGAGGTCGCGGACCTCCCGATTCCAGATGCAGACAAGATCGTGATGTGGCCGAATGTGCAGCGCCACCGAGGGGGATTCTTCATGGCGGAGATCGACTGTTCGGTCGATCCTGCGGCGCACCGTGTCGTGGAGAGCGCTCCACCTCGCGCACGCTAAGGCGGCTCGCTCAGCCCGCACAAAGCGCGCGTATCTCGGCGACCGCCGCTCGAAGCCCGACAAAGACGGCGCGGCTGACGATGGCGTGACCAATGTGCAGTTCCCACACTCCGCCGCAGCGCGCGATTGGCGCGACATTCTCCCTGTGCAGCGCATGCCCCGCGTTGAACCGCATGCCAGCGGCGATGATCTGCTCGCCGGTTCGCTGCACATCACCCAGCACCGCGCGCGTGCGCGGCCCGAGTGCTTGCTCATCATGGAACGCATGCGCATAGGGACCCGTATGCACCTCGCAGATCGCGACGCCGAGGCTTGCAGCTGCCACGACCTGCCGCTCCTCGGCATCGATGAAGACGCTGCATGGAATGCCCGCACCGCGCAGCGGATCGATCACCGCCCGCAGCCGTTCGCGAAGCCCATGTACATCAAGCCCGCCTTCAGTCGTCACTTCGTTGCGCCCCTCCGGCACCAGCATGACAGTATCGGGGCGCGTCGCAAGCGCGATAGCAACCATGGCGGCAGTGGGCGCCATCTCCAAGTTCAGCGGAACACTCAGCGACGCGCGGAGGCGTTCAACATCCGCATCTTGAATGTGACGACGGTCCTCTCGCAGGTGCACGGTGATGCCGTCGGCACCACCGGCCACGGCCTCCGCCGCCGCAAGCGCCGGATCGGGCTCCCATGTCCGCCGCGCCTGACGGATGGTCGCGACATGATCGATGTTGACGCTCAATCTCGCCACGGAGTTATCCTAGAACGATGGCGTCCTTCGAGTCGAAGCTCGTGGAACTCACTTGCCTGCTTGCCGCGCAAGGCGGCAGCGTGCTGCGACTTGTCACACTCGCGGTCGAGGCGTACTTCGATCACAATGAGACCAAGGCTGCACAGGTCATTGCCCTCGACGATGAGATCGACACGGTCGATGTTGCGATTGAACGGCAGTCGATCCCGATCCTCGCGATGGGACAGACCGACGAAAATGCGATCCGTGAGGTGCTGACGCTGGTGAAGGTCAACAACGAACTCGAGCGCATCGCCGACTGCGGCGTCAACATCGCCGAACAGGTGGTCGGTCATCTGAAGCCTGCGGAGTCGATGCCGCCCACCTTCCGCGTGATGGCGAACAGCGTTCTTGGAATGCTGCGCGACAGCCACCGCGCGCTGGTGGACAACGACCCTGAACTCGCTCGCCAAGTGCTGCTCTTTGACGACACCGTCGACCGCTTCCGCAATGAACTGCTGCTGCAGGCGCAGGAGCAAGTCGCGCTCGGCAGCATCAGCGTTCACTTCGCATTTCGCATCACGACAGCGGCGCGAAACATGGAACGCATCGCGGATCACTGCACGAACATTTGTGAGCAGACGATCTACCTGCGAACGGGCAAGATTGTGCGGCACCGCCCGGAAGGCTGGTCGGACCCCGTTGTCCCCAAGGCGACATAGCCGTCTCCCGCGAAGACCCCACTGCCGTGGCGACAGCCCAGCGACCATCACTCGAAGAACGGCGGAGCGCCGCTGCCACCCGTCTTGGCACATTCGGACAGCAGCATCTCCTCCACTTTTGGGATCGATTGACCGATGCGGCGCGCAGCGGCCTGCTCGACGAGATCGATGCGCTTCCGCTTGAGATGCTGCAGCGTGCATTCGCCGATGGCAGTCCGAGGTCGAAGCCTGATGCGCCAAGCATCGCACCCGTGACTCCAGTCGTGATGGCTCAGGCGGACTCGGAGCGCCTGCGAAGCGAAGGAATCGCCGTGATCGCAGCCCATCGTGTTGCGGCCTTTACGGTGGCAGGCGGTCAGGGAACTCGCCTCGGCTCCGATGCGCCCAAAGGCACCTTTCCTGCCACACCGATCCTGCGGAAGTCGCTCTTTGAAGTCTTTGCAGAGTCAATCGGTGCTGCGCGCGCCCGCTGGTCCGCACGGATTCCATGGCTCATCATGACGAGCCCACTGAACCACGCCGAAACAAGTCGCTTCTTTGCTGCGCATGACTGGTTCGGACTTGGCCAGGAAAGCGTTCATCTGATGGTGCAGGGAACGCTGCCCTCACTCGATCGCGCAGGGCGCATCCTGCTTGCGAACGAAAGTTCGATCGCACTCAATCCCGATGGCCACGGCGGTGCCTTGCGCGCGCTCGATCAGAGTGGATGGCTCGATCGACTCTCCCATGAGGGCATCGACACGCTCTCTTATTTTCAGGTGGACAATCCGCTGTGCAAGCCGATCGATCCGCTGTTCATTGGTCTCCACCATGCGCATCCCGACAGTTCGGCGGAAGTGTCGAGCAAAGTCGTTGCGAAGACATCGCCGGCAGAGAAGGTCGGCGTCTTCTGTCAGCGCGGCGAGTCGCGCTTCGTGATGGAGTACAGCGACATGCCGCGTGAGATGACCGAGGCGCGCGATGCCGCAGGTGCGCTGCTGCACCATGCAGGCTCGATCGCCGTGCATGTGTTTGGCGTCCCGTTCCTTCAGCGGCTCGCGCGTGAGGGACATGGGCTCCCCCTCCACCGTGCGCTCAAGAAAGTCTCTTGCATCGATCCCCAGACGGGACTTCCCATCGTGCCGACGGAGCCGAACGCGATCAAGCTCGAGTCTTTCATTTTCGACACGGTGCCTGCGGCACGCCGGGCGCTCGTTGCGCAGACCACACGAGTCGAGGAGTTTGCGCCGATCAAGAACGCGGTGGGTGACGACTCCCCTGCCACAAGCAATGCGCTGCAGTCGGAACGCGCCGCGCAGTGGCTGGAGCGCTGCGGCGTGCGCGTCGCGCGCAATCCGACGACGGGCCAGTGTCTCGCGGAGATCGAGCTGTCGCCGCGTACCGCGCTCGATGCGGCAGCGCTCGCGAGGTGCGCCACACTGCCCGCAGAGGTTGGCGCTGGAGAACGCCTCGCCTTTTGAACCCGCGTTGGCGCGCCGCTTACACGCGGTCAGCGACATCGGCCAGCTGCAGTGCGGGACGATTGCGTCCGCTCCAAGAATCCACCTGCGGTGAACCGATGATCTGAACCCTAAGTCCGCGACTCAGCCGCCCCGACTGCACCGCTTGCCGCCACCATGTGCACGACACTTCTGCTGTTGGCGAATCACCAAGCCGCACGAAGAAACTGATGTGATCGCGGTCCTTGCCAAAGATGCGTGGCGTGGAAGTGATGACAGCATCGCTCGCATAGACGGTCGGCGTCGGAAATCCACGACCAAATGGACCGAGTTGCTGCACCGCCGCGAACGACTCCGACGAAACATCGCTGCCAATGAGGCAGACATCCGCGCGGACCGATGGACCCGCGTCCGGCGGGCGATGTGCGGCGGCGTGCGCGGAGAGTGACTCACGGAACGCATCCACCTTTGCCTCGGACAGGGCAACACCGGCGGCCGCCGCGTGACCGCCGAAGCGTTCGAGATGCTCGGCACACGCCTCGAGCCCGCCAAGGATCGAGTATCCATCGATGCTTCGAGCGGAGCCATGCGCCATCCCCTTCGCAGACTGCATGAGAACCACGGGAACATGCAGTCGCTCGGCGAGCCGCGCGGACGCCGTACCGACGATGCCCCGCGGCCACAGTGGATCGGTAAGAACGCACGCTCCCCGTGCGGCGCCAAGTCCCTCAGCCTGCCGCTCGAGGGCCTGCTCGAAGATCTCACGCTCTTCGGTCTTGCGCTGTTCATTCAGCGCAACGAAACGCCGAACGAACTGCACGGCTTGCCGTTCACGCGATGCGTCGGTGGCATCGACCATGCGCGGCAGCGCGAGCAGCTGCATGCCGTCCATCGCGCTTCCGAGCCGTCCGCAGGCGTTCAAGATCGGTGCGATACCGAAGGAAATCCGCTCACTGTCCACGCGGTCCTGCGGCCCGATCCCTGCCTGCTCGGCCAGTGCGCGCAACCCAGGCAAACTGCTGCGCGCGATCCGCGCCATACCGAGCCTCGTGATGATTCGGTTCTCGCCGACGAGTGGCACGATGTCCGCCACCGTCCCGAACGCCGCAAGCGCCAGCGTTTCGACGAGTAGTTCGCGGAGTTCAGGGGTCACACGATCGTTGCCGCACCACGCGCGGCAAAATGCCAGCCCGACTTTCCACGCGACCGCAGCCCCACAGAGCGTTCCATCGCCTCCACCGAATGCGGGATGTGCGATCGCGTGCGCACTCGGCAGCCGTCCATCGCTGCGTGCAGTGTGGTGATCCGTGATGAGCACCTCGAGTCCGAGTTCTCGCGCCACGGCGACCTCGTCGAGCGCGGTGATCCCACAGTCGACGGTCACGATCATCTGCGCGCCCGCGGCTGCGAGTTGGCGAACCGCATCCACCGAGAGTCCGTATCCCTCGGTCGCCCGTGCGGGGATGTGCACAAGCGGTTCCTCTCCACCCAGCACATGACGAATCAGGTGAACCAAGATCGCGGCGGCGCACATGCCGTCCGCGTCGTAGTCCCCAAAGATCGCGATGCGCTTGCCAGTGCGCAGCCCAGCGGCAATCCGCTCCCCCACTTCGACCGCACCAAAGAGATCCTCGGGCGGCTTGAGATGCTCGAATGTCGGTGCCGTGAATCCAGCGAGCGCATCGGCATCGATCCCTCGCGCAGCGGCGACGCGCTGCACGAGCGTGCCCCGCATCGGTCGCGCCGCAGCGCCGCCAGGCAGGATCCAACGCTTCAGCCAACCTTGCATGGGGCGGAGACTACGCCGATGCCCCAAACGCATCGATCGAGCCTGCTCCCGGATCGCAGAGGCCGTGGGTTACCATCGAGCAAGAAGGAGATCCACCGATGACTGAACGCTACAAGTCCGTGCTGCTCTTTGGCGCGCCGGGCGTTGGCAAGGGAACGCAAGGCAAGATCCTCGGCAAGATTCCCGGGTTCTTCCATCTCGCCTGCGGCGATGTGTTTCGATCGCTCGACATGACGAGTGATCTCGGCAAGCAGTTCCTCGCGCACTCTTCACGCGGTGAACTCGTACCGGATGAGCTGACGATCGAGATGTGGCGGCAGAACATGCATGCTCAGACGGTGCTGAGCCTTTTCAAGCCGAAGCAGGATCTGCTCGTACTTGATGGCATCCCGCGCAATGTGGCGCAAGCGAAGGTGCTGCAAAGGTCCCTCGATGTCCTGAAGGTTATTCACCTTTCATGCGGCGATGAGGAAGCGATGATGCAACGGATGCGGCGCCGCGCGCTGAAGGAGAACAGGATGGACGACGCGGATGACAAGGTGATTCGCCACCGATTCGAGGTCTATCACCGAGAAACGCACCCAGTCCTTGACTTCTATCCCCCATCGATCGTGGTGAACATCGATGCTGTGGGTTCACCAGCGCAGGTGTTCATGCGCGTTCTCGAAGTGGTGGTGCCCGTTCAGGACGCTCACTTCAACCAGCCTGGCCCTGCAGCGACCTGAACGAACAAACGAACTCGATCGGCGATTCGATCGGCGATTCGATCGGCAATTTGATCGGCAATTTGATGGGCGCGTGACAGACGACGCTCAACGCATCAGGGCGCACCAGGAACATCCAGATCAGTCGGTTCTTCGCTGCCCCGCCGTCGAACTGCGATTGGCTTGGGCGCAAATCGCTCCTCGGCCTGCTGCAGCGCGAGCAGTCGGCGCTCAAGCACGAGGCTTCGCGACATCGACGGGAACTGACCTTCAAACTTGTCCAAGTCAGCCGCGGTCGTCAGTTGCATATCGACATTCAGACGCTGCTCGACGAACCCACCCTGACCGTCCAGTCTCGGTCGCCCACGCTCATCACGCTCTGGGCGCGCCACGCGGAGTTTCACGGTGTCGCCCGGCAATCGTGACTGAATGAGATCCACTAAATCATTGGAGTTGGAGACTGGTTTTCCATCGATCTCCTCGATGCGGTCACCGACCTTGAGCACCGCGCTCGCAGGCATGCCAGGGAGCAGCATGATGATCTCGACTCCTGGTCGCTGAAGATCGCCGCTGGGCTGCATTCGGATGCCAAGCGCTCCGCGAGGTAGTGCAATCACCTTTTCTTGTGCCACGGCCAGCAGGCGTTCACGCTGCTCCGTGGTGAGCTCCTCGCGGTCGAGTACCGCAAAGAGCTGCTCCGGGGGGACAGAAGCATCGGTCAGAACGCGGCTCGCCTCACTGCGCTCGTTGAACATTGCGGAGTCGAGCGCGGTGACCGCCGCCCGAACCTTCGCCGAAATTTTCACCGAAGACAACACCTCCGGCGACCACAGGCGGAGCACTTCAGGCGCCGGAGTGGGTGGCTGCCCCATGAGATCGCCCCGCCACACCTGCGGCTGCTGAAGGGCAGGATTGACCGGCACTTTGCGCACATTCCCTTGTGCATCGCCGGCGGCCCCACCACGGATCCGCAGCGCGTCAATTTGCTGCTCCTGCGCACCGCGCGGGGCATTCTGACTTGCCCATGCCAGCCCCGTTGCACTCATCACCGCCAACAGCACGGCCGCGACGCGCGCGCGCTGCAGTGCGTGCCTTGCAAGCGAGGGCTGCGAGCTGCGAACAACCTGCGAGACACGCGCGCTCCCAAGCGGCGAGGCGGCATCACTCAACATTCTGAGCCTGCTCCTTGATGCGGTCGATGGCAGTCTTGATATCCACAACCTGCTGCGCAGTCTCCACGTCCGCGGACTTGCTCGCGATCGTGTTCGCCTCGCGCAGCAGCTCTTGCGCAAGGAAGTCGAGCGGCCGCCCCACTGGTTCGCCGTTGGAAGGATCAAGAAGCCGCTCAAGCTGATCGATGTGCCCACCGAGCCGAACCACCTCTTCCGCGATATCCGAACGCTCGGCAAAGATCGCCACCTCACGGAGCAGATCCGAAGGTTCGACACTCTTGCCGACCTCTTTCAGCATTGCATCCATGCGCTGACGCAAACGCGTCTGATAGGCCTCGACCACTTGTGGCGTGCGCGCCTGAATCGACATCGTCCGAGCGCGCAGCGTCTTTGCACACTCCCCCAGATGCGTACGGATTGTCTCGCCCTCGCGTGCGCGGGTTTCGAGCACACAGTGACATGCCTCATCGACCAGTCGAAGCACCGTCGGACGCAAGTGCTCGAGGAACAACTCACCGCCATCCTCCACCACCACGCCCGGCAGCGTCAGCAACTGTCCGCGGTCCACCTTGCGCGCCTCCTCGGAGCCAAGCACATGCGTCAGTTGCGCGATGTAGCCGTTGAGCACCTCGCCATCGATACGCGCACCGCGGCGCGCGGCAGATGCAACGATCCGAAGCGTCACAAGAACGCTGCCGCGCGAGAGCCGCCGCGTGCACGCGGCCTCGATGTCACCCTCGAGCGCGGAGAGTTCATCTGGAACTCGAAGCGTGCACTTGAAGTGCCGATTGTTGACGGATCGGACCTCGACTTCGACTGGAACACCATCCACTTCGCCGCGCGCGACTCCGAAGCCGGTCATCGAGCGGATCATCGGTGTCCTCCTGCGTACGGTCAGGGGTTCGGAGCGGGAGCTGGTGCTGGCGCCGCTGGATCTGCAGCCGCGGGCGCTGGCGCCGTCGGCGCGACGAGCGGCTGATCGACCGCGGGGATTGCGTTCACATCGACTGGCGCAGCGGCAGGAGGCGCGGCGCTCGGGTCCATGGGCGCTGCGGTGGGCTGCAACAGATTTGTGCCCGCCTCTGAAACCTGCGCCGCCGGATCTTCAACCGGCTGGTCCGTCGCAGGGTTGTCCATCACATTCAGCGTGATCGCGATCGCGAGGTACACCGAAAACGCACCCAGTGTGAGGTATGTGAGGACATCGCCGGTTCGACCACCGAACGCCGTGTCCGTCGCGCCTCCGCCCGCGCCGCCGAATGCTTGAGCAAGTCCGCCACCCTGCGGGCGTTGAACCAAAATGATCAACACCAAGATGACGCTCGAGGCGGCGAACAGGAAAGTCAGCAAGTTGAACCAGAATCCCATGGATGCGTTCCTCGGCCAGACTCAGCTGGCTGCTACTCCGACCGTCGCCGCGGCGCACAGGGCAAGAAAGTCGTGCGCCTTCAGTGAAGCGCCGCCCACAAGCCCGCCATCCACGCCGTCCACCGAGAAGATCGACTTCGCGGTCGCCGGCACCAACGACCCGCCGTACACCACGCGGACGCTAGAAGCGAGTCGAGCATCATAGCGTGCCACAAGCGCAGACCGGATTTCGCGGTGCGCCTCGCCCGCGTCAGCTGGCTGCGCCGAAATGCCCGTGCCAATCGCCCAGACTGGTTCGTATGCGATCACCACATCATCCATCGCAGCGGCATCAATCGCCGCAAGTGCTGAACGCAATTGCCCGGCGATGATGTCATGCGCCTTGCCCGCATCTCGCTCTTCGCGCGTCTCACCAACGCACAACACCGCACGAAGCCCGCTGCCGAGCGCCATCGAGAGCTTGTCTGCAATCAACGCTTCACTCTCGCCGATTTTGTGGCGGCGCTCCGAATGACCGACGATCACCCACGATGCGCCCACATCGCGCAGCATCTCGGCACTGACCTCGCCCGTGCGGGCGCCGTTCACCTCGCTTGACAGATCTTGTGCGCCGAGCGCGATCGACGAGCCGACGAGCACCTCTGCGACAGGCAGCAGATACGGAAAGGGTGGAAAGACCACGACATCGGCAGCACCTTCCGCGGCCTTGCCCTCCGCGATTGCATGCGCGAGCGCACGAGCGCTTGCATGATCCGTGTTCATCTTCCAGTTGCCGCCGATGAAGGGACGCCGCATGCCCTCGATGGTACGGCCTCGATGACTGCGTATCCTCCCCGCTCTCGCCATGTCAAAGCCACGCAGCGCAGTTGAAATCAGATCGGCGTTCATCGACTTCTTCCAACGGAAGGCTGGACACACCTTCGCTGCGGGCAGCGCCGTCGTGCCCTTCGACGATCCGACGCTGCTCTTCACCAACGCCGGCATGAATCAGTTCAAGGATGTGTTCCTTGGGCGCGGTTCACGCGCGTTCACGCGCGCGGTCAATTCGCAGAAGTGCATCCGTGCCGGAGGCAAGCACAACGACCTCGAGGATGTGGGCAAGGATGTCTATCACCACACATTCTTCGAGATGCTCGGCAACTGGTCCTTCGGCGACTACTTCAAGAAGGAGTCGATCGACTGGGGATGGGAACTGCTGACGGAGGTGTATGGACTGCCGAAGGATCGCCTGTACGCGACCTATTTCGGCGGCCATGAGGCGGCTGGACTTGCGCCCGATGACGAGGCGCGTGAACTGTGGTGCGCGCATCTGCCCGCAGATCATGTGCTACCGGGATCGATGAAGGACAACTTCTGGGAGATGGGAGAGACAGGTCCGTGCGGTCCCTGCTCGGAGATTCACTTTGACCGAATCGGTGGGCGGAATGCTGCGAAGCTCGTCAACAGCGGCGACCCTGATGTGCTTGAAATCTGGAATCACGTCTTCATTCAGTTCAACCGCGAAAGTGGTGGCGCGCTGAAGCCTCTGCCCGCGAAGCATGTCGACACGGGTATGGGACTTGAGCGATTGGTGAGCGTGATCCAAGGCAAGCGATCCAACTACGACACTGATCTGTGGACTCCGATCTTCGACGCGATCGCACGGACGACGGGTGCGCGCCCCTACGGTGCATCGCTGACCGACCCGACGGACATCGCCTACCGAGTCATCGCGGATCATGTGCGCTGCCTGACTGCCGCCGCGTGTGATGGCGCCGGCCCTGGAAGCGATGGTCGCAACTATGTGCTACGGCGCATTCTGCGTCGCGCCGCACGACATGGCAGACAGACGCTCGGCATGGAACAGCCGTTCGTGCATTTGCTCGTGCCCGCCGTGGTCGAAACCCTTGGCGGTGCGTTCCCAGAGATCGCAGCTGGAGCGGTGAAGGCTGCTCAGACGATCCGTGCAGAGGAAGAACTCTTCGGCAAGACGCTTGGGCGCGGAATCGCTCTGTTTGACGAGTCCGCCGAGCGCGCGCAGAAGTCAACGAGCGGCAGTATTTCTGCCGAGGATGCCTTCCGCCTGCACGACACATGGGGGTTCCCTGTCGATCTCACCGAGGTGATGGCAGCCGAGCGTGGACTCGGGGTGGATGTCGCGGGCTATGAGACGCTGATGGAGCGCGCCCGAGAGACGAGCCGAGCAGGATCGCAGGACGGCGCACGCATGGAGCTGCCGCCCGATGCGATGGCCAAACTTGTGGCGATGCATGTCCATGCCACCGATGATTCTGCGCGCGACCTTGGTCATCCCATGCGTGCTCGAATCCGCGCGTTGTGGGATGGCAAGCACTTTCGTGAGTCGCTTGACACTGGAGATGTCGGCGGCATCGTGCTTGACCGCACATGTTTCTTCGCCGAGAGCGGCGGTCAGGAAGCGGACGAGGGCGATGTTCGCACATCGGCGCAGAGTGGCGCACAAAACGGTGCCGCGGGTCATTTCGAGGTTCGTGATGTTCAGCGCTTTGGTGACTTCGTCCTGCATATTGGTCGCGTCGCACACGGCACGCTGCATGTGGACAGCGATGCGGAGATCATGCTCCACCATGAACGCCGAGAGCGCATTCGTGCGAATCACACCGCCACGCATCTGCTGAATCTTGCACTTCGCACAGTGATCGGAGAGGATGTCCAGCAGCGTGGATCGCTCGTTGCCGCAGATCGCCTGCGCTTCGATTTCGCATCGTCGCGCGCGCTCACGGCGGGCGAAGCGCAGCAGGTGGAAACGCAGGTGAACGCGTCCATCGCGGCAAGTCTCCCCGTGTCGATCGGCACACTGCCGCTCGCCCATGCCAAGACGATCACGGGCGTACGCGCCGTCTTCGGCGAGCGCTACCCGGATCCCGTCCGTGTCGTGAGCATCGGCGCATCGGTCGCGGATCTTGACCGCACACCAACCGATCCGCGCTGGGGCTCACTGTCGATCGAGTTCTGCGGTGGAACGCACCTCGAGTCGACAGACAGTGCCAAGTCGTTCGTACTGCTGTCTGAGGGCGCGTCCTCCGCGGGCGTTCGCCGCTGCTTCGGTCTGACGGGTCGTCCCGCACACGAAGCGGCAGAGACGGCACGACAGTTTTCCGCGCGAGTGGAAGCCGCGCTTCGTCTCGATGGCGATGCACTGATCATGGAAGCGGCGGAGATCGTGCGGGCGGAAGCGGCACTCACCATCGGCATGTGCGCGCGCCACGCGCTCGCGCCTCGACTGGAGGCGCTGCGAGAGAAAACAAAGGATGCGCGCCGCAAGATGGAGGGCTCGACGCGTGATGAGGCAGTCACGCAGGTACGCGCGCTCACGGAGGCGCATGTCGTCGGTGATTCACGCCGCCCGCTCGTTGCAGTCATCCGTGGTGCGGACGCTGCCGCACTGATGGCTGCGCTTGACTCGTCGCGCGCACAGTTGCCAGAGACACCGATTCTCCTCCTCAGCCCCGACACCGAATCAGGGAAAGTGTCCATTGCCGCCACAAGTCCCGCGTGGGCGATCGCCAAGGGACTGAAGGCTGGCGACTGGGTTCGCACGACTGCACAAGCATGCGGTGGATCGGGCGGCGGCAAGCCCGACACAGCGCAAGCGGGCGGCAAAGATGTCACGAAGGTGAACGAAGCCGTTGACGCGGCGCGCGCGTTCGCAGCGAACCGCTGATGGGACGCATCACGCGGACTGCCGACGCAGACTGAGCGCGCCCCACGCGATCACAGCGGCGACCGCGGCCACCACAAGCACCGCACCGATCGCCATCAGTTGCGACTGCATGGATCCACCGCGCCAAAGCGGCCCTTCGAGCGCGGCGATCGCCCATCGGAAAGGGCTCACCGCGCTGGCCGATGCAAGTGCGGGCGGCATGAACACAAGCGGCACGGATCCACCGCCAAGAAGCGCGAGAACAAGAATCACGGATCGCCCCGCGCCCTCGCTGCCGCCAAGGCTTTGGAACAGCGACGCCATCGCCATCGCCACCATCGTGAACGCAACCGCGATGGCGGCCATGGCAGGGAACAGCAGCGCAGGTTGCACAGGTCGCACGCCAAATGCCGTCACGGCGAGCACCATCAGCGTCACCTGCATCAGCAGTGCCATGCAGAAGCAGGCGAGCGACTTGCTCGCGAGCACCATGTGCATCGAAAGCGGCGCCGCACACAGTCGCCCAAGGGTGCCACGGTTGCGTTCCGCCGAAAGGCTCGTCACAAATGCCATCACGCACCCCGCGAGCCCCCACACCACCCCTTGCGGAAAGGTCACCGCGAAACTGGATGGTGGTCGAGCAGGATCATCCACCACCGCTCGCTGCATCACGCGCACCGGGCGGAACGCGCTCAGCCGCGGGAACGCGTCCGCAACTTCGCCGCTGATCTGTTTCTCCGAGCGGCGCTGCGCCTTCTGTTCGCGCGCCACCGCCAGCCGCTGCGCCGCGGCAAGCAGATCGAGAATCGCGGCGCGTTCACCCTCACTCGTCCCCATGTCTGACGCGGGCAGCGCGCGCAGCAAGTCCGACTGCCGCTGAAGGCGCGCACTGTCGCCCACACTCAGCATGAACTGCACGAAGCCGATCTCCATCAGCTTGCCATGCAGCAGCCCCAGTTCCGCAGAACGGCTCGGATCGCCGAACACCTCTATCGGCATCGACCCACCCGTGAGCAGCGCTTCCGCCGCCCTGTCGAACTCCTCGGGAACGATGACGACCGCGCAGCAGCGCGCGGATCGGACGCGCGCGATCGCTTCCTCGCGTCCCGCCACTCGATCCACCTGCAGTGCTGGGTCAGCCTGCAGCGCGACGATGAATGAATCGGCAAGCGGTCCGCTGCCCTCGCTGACAAGCGCGATGGTGATCGGACCAGGTGCCGCCATTCGCCCGAACACCATCCCAAAGAGCACGGCAATCACCAGCGGAAAAATCAAGGTGAAGACGAACGCACTTCGGTCGCGCAGCAGCAGGCGCAGATCCTTGCCGACGAGAGCGAACAGCGGGCCAGTCATTCGCGCAGCTCCTTCCCCGTCAGCTTCAGCAGCACACTCTCAAGCCCGCGCGCAACACGGCTGCTTCCAGCGCCATGAATCGCCAGCAGTTCATCCACGGTGCCCTCCGCCTGAATCTGCCCGTGATCCATCAGCGCGATACGGTCGCTCAACTTCTCCGCCTCTTCCATGTCGTGCGTCGTGAGCAGCACAGCACATCCAGACGCTGCGCGAGCACGAATGATGCCGCGCACATGCGCACGCGACTGCGGATCAACGCCCGCCGTCGGCTCGTCGAGCACAAGGAGCGGCGGCTCATGCACGAGTGCCACCGCAAGATTGAGTCGCCGCTTCATGCCTCCCGAATAGCTGCCGACGCGCTCATCGGCACGCGTCGCGAGACCGACCATATCGAGCGCCTCCAGCACCTGACGACGGCTGCGAACTGCTCCGTAGAGCCTCGCAAATAGGCTGACCGTTTCTGACGCGGTGAGCATGTCGTACAGCGCCAACTCCTGCGGCGCGAAGCCGATCGCTCGGCGAACTGCCGCGTTCGATGGATCCCCGGCGGAGCCGATCGTCACGCTCCCTGAGTCTGGTCGCACCAAACCTGTCACGAGTGCGACCGTCGTGGACTTGCCTGCACCGTTGGGCCCAAGCAGTCCAACGACCTCCCCAGCCGCCACACGAAGCGACACGCGGTCGACGGCGTGCACCGTTCCGTAGCTTTTGGACACCTCGCGCAGCGTCAGCATCGCGCCATCCTACGGATCGCCTCCGCAAACTCCCGCGCTAGCCTTTCGTCCATGAGCGATGCCATTACCAGCGTCCTGCAGGAAAATCGCATCTTCGAACCGAGCGATCACTTTCGCACGAGCATGGGAACGGTGCATGTACCGAGCATGGATGCGTACCGCGAGGAGCATGCTCGTTCGCTGCAGGATCCGGAGGGATACTGGGGTGGCGTGGCGCGCGGCTTCCACTGGATGCGCCCGTGGAAGCGCGTCTTGGAGTGGAACGCACCCGACGCGCGCTGGTTCGTAGGCGGACAAACCAACGCATGCTTCAACTGCGTGGACCGTCAGGTCGAAGCGGGGTTCGGTGATGATGTGGCGATCATTTGGGAGGGCGAACCCTGCTCGCCGGAACCAGAGGTGCGTCGACTCACCTACCGAGAACTGCAGCGCGAAGTTTCGCGTGCGGCGAATGCTCTGCTGTCGCTCGGCGTGCAGCGAGGCGATGTCGTGACGATCTACATGGGCATGGTGCCTGAACTGGCGATCGCCGTTCTTGCCTGTGCCCGAATTGGCGCACCCCACTCGGTGATTTTCGGTGGTTTCGCACCAAATGCGATCGTGGACCGCGTACTCGATGCGCAGAGCAAGATCATCATCACCTGTGACGGCGCGTGGCGGCGCGGTCAAGTGGTGCCATTGAAGGCGAATGTGGACGAAGCGTGCACGCGACTGCCCGACGTACGCCATGTGCTCGTGCTTCGCCGCACCACGCACGAAGTGGCGATGCATCCAACGCGCGACCTGTGGTGGCATGAGTGCGTCGGTGTGCAGTCGGATGAGTGCCCATGCGCGGCGGTCGACTCGGAACATCCGCTGTTCCTGCTGTACACGAGCGGTTCGACGGGAAAGCCCAAGGGCATCGTGCACACGACGGCCGGCTACATGATCTTCACCGCACAGACGGCACGGCTGACCTTCAATCTCGTGCCAGGGCGCGGACAGATCTACTTCTGCACGGCGGACCTCGGTTGGATCACGGGACACTCCTACATCGTGTACGGACTGCTGCCCAATCGCGTACCAACGCTGATGTACGAAGGCGCACCGAACTTTCCCGCGGAAGACCGCTTCTGGGCGATCGTGGAGCGCCACCGTGTCACACACTTCTACACGGCGCCAACGGCGATCCGCTCCTTCATGAAGTGGGGAGATGCGCATCCGCAGCGGCACGACCTTTCAAGTCTGCTCGTGCTCGGCACCGTTGGGGAACCCATCAATCCGGAAGCTTGGATGTGGTACCACCACACGATTGGCTCGTCGCGTTGCCCCATCGTGGACACGATGTGGCAGACCGAGACAGGTGGGCACATCATCACGCCGCTGCCGGGCGCGACGCCGACCGTACCCGGTTCATGCACACTCCCGATGTTTGGCATCGATGCGGCCATCGTGAACGAGCGCGGCGAGGAACTTCCAGCGAACACGGGCGGACTGCTGGTGATCCGAAAGCCGTGGCCAGCCATGCTGCGTGGCATCCACGGAGATCGCGCGCGATTCATCGAGACCTACTGGTCGAAGGTGCCAGGGATGTATGTCGCAGGCGATGGAGCACGACGCGATGATCGCGGCTACTTCTGGATCATGGGTCGTATCGATGACGTCATCAATGTCAGCGGGCACCGCCTCGGCACCATGGAGGTGGAGAGCGCGCTCGTATCCCACCCAGCCGTGGTGGAGGCTGCGGTCGTGGGCATGCCACATGAAATCAAGGGAACGGGAATCGCGGCGTTTGTGACTCTTGGCCCGGACTTTGTCGGCAGCGCAAGTGCGCCGCTGAAACGGGAACTTCAGGAACATGTCGCGCACGAGATCGGCGCAATCGCGCGCCCCGACATGATTCGCTTTACCACGCTCCTGCCCAAGACCCGCTCGGGAAAGATCATGCGGCGTTTGTTGCGCGACATCGCATCGGGGCGAGAATCGCAACAGGACACGACGACGCTCGAGGACTTCTCCGTTCTTGCGAAGCTGCGCGAGAGCGATGAATAGCGTCGCCACCGATTAGGGCTGCAAGCTCCAGTCAGCGCGGTCCGCCTGATCGGCCCAGCGGCGCATGTCGCGAAGGGCGTTCACTCCCTCCGCCGCCACGGCACCATCGATCGTTCCCACGCATGCTTCGTCGCGGTAACGCGCGCTGAGATTGCCGAACGACATCGGAACTTCGGGGTCGTACCGTGACTGCCACTGCGGCTGAATGAGCGTCGGGCTCTCGAGTCGGAAGTAGCCCTCGGCAATGCCGCCATCCGCCGTCGCATTCGTGCGACTCGACGCAAAGACGATCACGCGCGCTGGACTTCGTGCCATCGAGAGTCGGCGAAGGTAAAAGTTGGCGAGGGGATTTCGCTGACCATTCGGAAGCGTGGGCGAAAGGAACCCGAGCCGCTCGCTGTCGCCACCGACCCATGTCGAGTTCATCCCAAAGGATGGATAGAGACTCGCGAAATAGATCATCTGCTCGGGATCACCGTTCTCCAGCTTTGACCACATCTCTGCCTGAGGACCTGCGAACAAAGCGCGCATATCGCCACCGAGATACGGAGTGAGCCGCCACGGCCACCGCGCCGCAATGTTTGCGCCACCGCCGTAGGTTTGCGTGGGGATCGGCTCACCACTTCGTTGGAACGCCGGCAACCCAGGCAGAAATCCCGGGATGATTGAGCCGCCATTGTCGAGCGCGTAGCTCGTCCACCCTTGAAGCGCACTTCGCAGCGCAGCGAGTTCCGCGGTCTGCCGTGCCGTTCGCTGCACCACTGTGACGGCGGATGCTGAAATCGCCACGAGCAGCGCAAGTACTCCCACGACGGCAAGCAGCTCGACCAGCGTGAACGCACGAGTGGGCGTTCCGTATCGAATCTGCCGTGGGCGAAATGGAGTGGCACCCTGCCGCACGCGCGGTGGATGAATGGAACTTCGATCTTGCTTTTGCACTGCCTCGGCGCCTAATGTTGGGTTTGCGAATCGACTTGAAATGCTAGACCGATCGGATCTTCCCATGCGTTCAAACCAACTTTCTTTCCTAGCCGCTTCCGTCCTCTCCGCACTCTCCTGCGCCGCCGCAACCCACGCAGACTCCATCCAAGGCTCGTGGCAAACACCGGCGCTCGATCGCTGGATGTATCCGTTCAACGCCACGCCCGGAACACGACCGACGATTTCGACCTTTGGATCGGAT
>JBJTUC010000064.1:0-2921 GCA_046080505.1 Planctomycetota bacterium | reverse complement strand
GGCAGCGGAAATGCAGCGTTCGCAATGTCCACCTGCACCGCGAGCGGCTCAACAAGCCCGAGGCTCGGCACCATCGCAGGCTGGACGGCAACCTGCACGCTCGTGGGCGACAGGATCAGTCGCGTGCCACCCTCTGCAAGTGCGGCGGCGGCGTTCAGACGGATGTGATCCGCCTGCAGTTGCAAAGTTCCTTGCGTTCCATCGAGCACGAGCGCAGCGGTGACGGAAGCACCAATGTCGCGCAACGCATCCATCGGCGCGGGGAGGTAGGGAGCGAGCGCCGAAGTGGGCAGCCGCTCAACGCGCACCGATCCTGCGAGAGAACGCGCCGCCGTATCGAAGGGCTTGCGAGCCGTGAGATCGACGGTGGAAACGGCCTGCTCTCCAGTGGGAAGCGCGACTGCAATCTCTCCTTGAACACGCGCCTCGTCACTGAGCGCACGCGAGACAACTTTCCACTGCAGCCGATCGATCACCAACGGGAACCCCTTCGCTGGAACTGCGAGCGTGCTTGCGTGCACATCGAAGTCGAGCGCCATCGTGTCGATCACAACTTCGCCTGTGGGAAGCAAACACTTTGCCGCACTTCCCTTGATGGCCAAGTTGCCCGAGCGCTCACCGACCCTGGTCTCGGCATTGAGATCGACCGAACAGCCATCCGCCTCGAGTGTGCAGGTGCCGCGCAGATTCGTCAGGGAGATTGTGGGACGCTCGCCAACCCCAGTCACTTCGAGATCGACGCGACCAATCTGAAGGACCGAACCGCGAAGTGCCTGAAACGAAATGCCGCTGTTGCCCGTCGATGCGGCGGCGGGCAGTGCAGGTGTGGTGGAGCGGCTCGGCACATTGCTCGGCGAACTTTCGCGCAGCATGCGCATGATGGTGAGCGAACCATCTTCCGCGGTGCCGCTACGGACCGCGCCAGAGAGACGAACCTGCATCGGCGCGCTCAACTTGATGAGCGACCACAGACTGCCCGCAGCCTCCACATCCGCAGCGATGCGGTCGCCGGTCGCGCCCGTGATCTCCAGTCCACTCACCCGCTGCGGACCACTCCACGACAGAGACAACTCCTTCAGCGAAACGCTCCCTTGTACCGAGGGCGCGATCGCGTTCACAACCAAAGATCGACCCCACGCGCCCGACAGCAGCGACGGCAAAAGAGCGATCACCGCCCCGCAGGCAAACAGCAGCACGCCAAGGGCGGCGCCGATCCACACCAGCCATCGCTTGCGCGGGCGAACGCTCGTTTCTTTCTCGCTGCTCGACATCCGGGCGGCAAGTGTAGGGCGCGCCGCAAGGCTCCTCGCGCACACTGACGCACTTGGCGTCTGCGCGCGAGGACAGCACGCCGCGCGAAATCAGTCCACAAGTTGTGCGGAAACAGGACGCGCCGCGGTCGGCGCGGCAAGGGCGAGCATGCGATCGAGCGCGCCCCGCGCCAGCACGCGCGCCTCGGGGTGAACGCGTATCTCGTTCACGACGCGACCTTCAACAAGCGCGTCGAGGGCCCAAGCGAGGTGCGGCTGGTCGATGCGGTACATCGTCGTGCAGAGGCACTGACAGCCCGACAGAAGTTCCACATGCACGCCCCGCTCTGCCGCGGCGCGCGCAAGCCGCGCGACCAGATGCACTTCGGTTGCCACAGACCAACGCTCGCCCGAGGACGCAGCCTCGATCGTTCGAATGATGAACTCCGTCGACCCAGCAAGATCCGCCGCATCGACGACTTCCTGCATGCACTCGGGGTGGACAAGAATGCGCGTGCCATCTCCGCGCGCACGAACCGCATCCACATGCTCGGGGCGAAACAACTTGTGCACGCTGCAGTGGCCCGCCCACAGCAGCACATCGAAATGCCTCACAGCCTCCGCCGTCATGCCGCCATGCGGACGCTTCGGATCCCACACCGCCATCTGCGCAGGCTTGCCGCTCGCCATCGCATCGATCTCGCTCACGAGACCGCACGCATGTGCCGTATTGCGCCCAAGGTGCTGATCTGGAAGAAAGAGCACCAGAATCCGCTCGCCCTTCGCACGCGGCGTCTCGCCGCCGCGCAGCGCCCACTCGAAAACCGTGCGCGCGTTCGAACTCGTGCAACAGGCACCGCCATGCGAACCGACGAATGCCTTGATCGCGGCGCTTGAGTTCACGTAAGTGATGGGAATGATCCGCCTCTTCTCGCGACCACTCTTCATCGCGTTCTCGATGAACTCCCACGCATCAAGCGCATCTTCGTACGCGGCCATGTCGGCCATCGAGCAGCCCGCGCCAAGGTCGGGGAGAATCACACGCACTCCCTCTGGGGTCAGAATGTCCGCAGTCTCGGCCATGAAGTGCACGCCACAGAAGACGATGAACTCCGTCCCGCGGCGCGCCGCCTCCACCGCCGCAGCCTGACTCAGCTTCAAACTGTCCCCCGTCAGATCAGCGTGGGCGATCACTTCATCCTGTTGATAGTGATGACCGAGGATCAGCAGCCGATTCCCCAACTCGCGTCGCCGCGCCTCAATACGCTCGTGCAACTGGCTCGGGGTTGCAGCGCGGTACGAGTCAGGAATAGTCGGCTGCCACAACAAGGTGACGGAATCGTATGCAACCGCAAAGATGCGGCCTGAAGTGCTTCTCGGAGCAGTCTCGCCATTGCTTGAGCACAAAAATTTCCACATTCGCTTCGAATCGCACTTGGAGACACGCCGCAGAGATGGGAAGATGGGGAGCCCGGCGAGTCACCGATGCACATTCCGCCCCACGCACACCTCCTTTTCGCGGCGCTGCTTGTTGCAATCGCGCGACCCTCGCAGGCGCATGCGATCCCGCCGATTCTTGCCAACAAGCTTGTTGCCACCGATGGTGCGGCTGGCGATCAGATGGGGAACGCCGTCGCCCTCTCGAACCTCGCTGGGATCACGGGCGCGGAA
>JBJTUC010000063.1:0-34565 GCA_046080505.1 Planctomycetota bacterium | reverse complement strand
TCAAAGTGGTGCGGGTCAAAGCGGTGCGGGTCAAAGCGGTGCGGGTCAAAGTGGCGCGGGTCAAAGTGGCGCGGGTCAAAGTGGCGCGGGTCAGAGCGGCGCGGGTCAAAGTGGTGCGGGTCAGAGCGGCGCTGGTCAAAGCGGTGCTGGTCAAAGCGGTGCTGGTCAAAGCGGTGCTGGTCAAAGCGGTGCTGGTCAGAGCGGCGCGGGTCAAAGTGGTGCGGGTCAGAGCGGTGGCAGCAAGAGCGGCGGCGGTGGCGGCGGTGGTGGCGGCGGCGGTGGTGGTGGTGGCGGCGGTGGTGGTGGTGGCGGCGGCAACTGCAGCGGTGGATCATGCAATTGCAGTGGCATCGCAGCGCCCGACGATGCTCGCAAGATCGCCTTCCTAGTCGAAGCTGGCAGCAGCATGAAGAGCACAGCAGGACCGCAGCTTCGGCGCATGGATCACGCTCTGCTCGAAGTCAAGAAAGCGATTCATTCGATGGACCCTCAGCTTGAGTTTGCCATCATCTTTTATGACGATCAAATCGATCCGATGCCAGGAAAGCAAACGGTGAAGCCGACCGATGCCAACAAGAGACAGATGTTCGCGTGGGCAGATCGGCAAGGCGATGCACCACTCGCAACTCCAACTTCCATCGCATCGGTGATTGGGCCACCCAACCTGATCGATGCGATTCGCTTCACGGTGACAACGATCAAGCCAAGCACCATCTTCGTGCTAACAGCTGGCGACCTTCCCGTCGACACCTGGCACCTCAAGGCGCTCGGGCAGGCACTCCCAAACGGCGAGTCGATCCAAGTCATCAACTTTGGAGGGCTCAAGGCGGAGAGCTATCTCCGCCAAATCGCACAGGTTTCGGGTGGTCAGTATCAGTTTGTTGCCGACATCGTGCCTTGAGGGAGTGCTTTACTCGGCGGATGCCGCCGTCGTTGAAACGAGTGCGTGGATGGCGCAAGCGATCGAAAGTAAACACGATGTGATGCTGACAATGATGACTGTTGGCCGCCTTCTCTCCTGATAGGGCAGTCCCAACCTGTCGAGAGGCAGTCCGCATAGCAACGCGCCACTGCAAGCGATCGCAGCCCAACCCAGGCGATGGACTGCACCACCTCCGTGGTACGCGGCGCCGTACCAAGCGAACGAAATGAGAATGACAATTCCCGAAGCGGCGAAAGCACTGCCGAGCATGAGCGTCCGCACCCGAAGCACCAGGAAGATCGCAGCTCCGAACACAAGAGCCAGAGACGATGCGATCAATCCAACCTTCAGTGATCCCGCCGCAAGCAGCGTCACCGCCATGGATCCCATGCTCGTTGCCAAGACAAGCGTGCTCGTCCGTGGTATCCGAGCCGCCACCTCGGCGAAACGACCCGCAAACATCGTTCCAACGGCGATGAGCAGAAGTCGCGCTCCCCACGAGTCAAGCGTTGGCAGTCGAAGCATGAACAGTGCGAGTGCCGCCGCCGCCGCAAGAAGGATGGGGGAGTTGCGCGGCATGTGGGGCGGAAGTGCCGCTGGAAGCGCGGCTCCCGCGAAGACGACCGCGACGAACCACAGTGCGTACCACCGCTGTGCGAGGGTAAACACCTGAGCACCCTCAATGAGAAACATGGCGAGCACAACGGCCAGGGGCAATGCACAGCATGCGGTCCACGGTGCGATCTGTGCTGGCGTTCGCTGTATGCACCAAGGTCCACGCGGGAGCAACAGCACTGCGACAGCGACGATCGCCGGCAATAGAACGGTCTGAGCGAGTGAGAGTTCCATCGGTGAGTGTCCCGCCGCGCACCATACACTTGGTCCCTCGGGACGCATGCGCCGCGCACTCCTCAGAAAGATCCGCTGCCCGCACTGTTGGCATCAGTTTCCAGCAGAGGACATCTGTTGGGTCGCCAGCCATCCAGATCTTCGGAATGACGCGGTTCTGTCCGCGGATGCACCGTTGCGGTTTGTCCCCTCCCGGTACACGGCAGCGGGGGAGGGAATCGATGCCATGGGATCAACATGTCGTCGGATGGCATGCCCACGGTGTCACTTGCTGATTCCTTCGGTGATGCTCGAACATCGAGCGCGAATCCTGTCGATTGTTGGAACGCCGAGCAGTGGCAAGACATTTTTTCTGACGGCTGCCGCATGGATGCTTCGGCAGCGACTTGAGGAGTGCTTCGCGCTCACGCTCGCGGATGCCGATCCCGAGTCGAATCAGGCGCTGACGCGGAATGAGCAGCGCCTCTTTCTCCCAGAGGATCCCAACGCCTTGGTGACTCTCGACAAGACGCAGTTGGAAGGACACCAGTACAGCACGGTTCAGATCGAGCCTGGACAAACAACAACGCTGCCCGAACCATATCTCTTTTCGGTGCGCCCATCTTCGGCGCATGTATTCGCAGCGGAAGCGCAGGAACGGACGGAAGTGCTTTGCCTTTACGACAATGCTGGCGAGCACTTCCTGCCCGGCGGCGATCTTGCGACATCGCCAACGACACAGCATCTTGCGAGGGCAAAGATGCTCTACTTCCTCTTCGACCCGACGCAAGACGTTCGGTTTCGCCGCCAGTTGGATGGGCAGAGTGCCGACCCGCAACTGACACAGGCCTATCGACCATTCCGTCAGGACACGGTTGCACAGGAAATGGCAGCCCGAATCCGTCGCATGACCAGCTTGTCGGCGAGTGACCGCTTGGCGCAGCCGCTTGTCGTCGTCGTCACAAAGAGTGATGTGTGGCGTTCACTTGTACCGGGCATCGATATCGAAACGGATCCCTATGCAGTCGAGATCAGGTCTGATGGCCTCAAGCTTGGGGGACTTGACATGGAGCGCATCACGCGCGTGAGTGAAGCGGTCGAGGAGTTGTTGCGGCGGAGCGTGCCTGAGTTCGTATCTGCTGTGCGAGGCATTGCGCAGGATGTGATGTTCGTGCCCGTCAGCGCCACGGGATGTTCCCCAGTGATCAGCGATGGTCTGCTGCGTGTCCGTGCGTCCAAGGTCAGCCCGTGGTGGGTGACCGTGCCTTTCCTGATGGATCTTGCGCGTCTTGGCACAATCGTTGGCGTACGACGCGCGAGTCGCGCGGGTGCGGGCTGAACGTATGGCCTATGAGCTCTATTACACCTCGGCCCCACGCGGACTCCGCCCGCAAACGAGCGGTATCTGTACGGTCGGCCTGACGCGAGGGTTTCCTGCGCCGTTCATTCCACGGATCGAAGCCCTCTCTGGGTATCGAAAGCCGAGCGATGATGCAGATTCGTCGGCGTGTCCGATCGCGTTCTCGCACTGGATTGTCGAGGGCGGAGGCGTGAGTCGACATGTGTTGTCCGCCGTTCGCATGGCTCCGCCAGATCACACTGGTCGCAGCAACAAGTTTGCGCATCATCTGTTGTTGCGCGAGGAGGAGTGTGTCACGGCGGGGCCTGCGTGGCTCTTGCAGCAGGGCGGCGTCACAGCCGATTCGTGGACTGGCGAGCCGCGCGAATTGCCGCAAGAAAGGCGGATGCCGATTGCGGGGCGAGTGGTCGCGGGAATCTGCACGTCATGGCAGCGTGCAGGCGGTGATGCAGGTTGGGCTGGTGTGCTGGCAAACGCTGCCATGTTGGATCCCGCGAAGGCTTGTTCCGTGATCGTTCCACGAGGCACGGATGCACTCACCTTGATCTCCGAGGCGATGCTTCTTCTTCCCGCTGAACTTCGTTGGCGGGTGACATTCACCTCGTACTTCATGGAGCCCATTGCTGGCGTGCGCTGTTCCTGGCGTTTCTGCCTCGATGGAACGCCAGCTGCCGCCGCCGCAAGGACGGGTGGCGGCGCATGTATCGACCTCTGCACGGGCGCTCCATGCACTCGGACTGGACGATTCATTGACTTCGCAAGAACGGGAGTGATGCCAACAAGGACCTCCGCCGCCGAGGCGCAATCAGGTATGGAGGGTCATTCGAGCGGTGGTCTCGCACTGGCTCCGGAGAGGCCGGTGGATATCGACGCTGTACTTGGACGAACAGCAACGGTCACTTCACAACCCCGAAGCCATGTCGACGACAGCGCTCGGCATGAGCAGCGTCAGCACAAGACGACGGTCGCTCTTGCAGCGGCTGGCGCCTTCTTCGCGCTCTTGAGTATCACGCTTCTGTTGCTGCTGGTGCAGTCATCGAAGTCTGCGGTCACAACTCCGGTTTCAACTACCGCACCACCGACCGCTCCCCCGAAGATCCCGGATTCACAGGCTGCGCCGATTCAAGCAGTCGCGCAACCACCCATCACGCCAGCAGACACAGAGGTGCAGCGGGAACTGATGGCGGCAAGGAACCGCATCGCGGACCTTGAGAGTAAGAACGCGTACCTTGAGGACAGGTTGGCAGCAGCGAACGCAAATGCGGCACCATCCACAAGCGTGGAGCGCGGCACGCCAGCACTCACAGCAGCACCTCCAAAGTCTGCGATGGGTCATCGGGTTCCCGTCCCGCCGACGGTATTCGCGGGCTGGATCGTGAAGAGTCTGCCGCTTGCTCAGAAGGATCAGTTTGGAAAGTGGTCTGGCTCTGACAGACTCGTGGAGTGCCCCGAAGGCGCAGAGTGGCGGTGGCTCGGATTGGAGCAGCGCGGTGGCTTTGGATTTGATGGACAAGGAATCACGATGCGGCTCGCTCGGCCGGGGATGCAGCCAGTACGCATTGCGGAACTGAAGTGTGTTGACGGCTGGTTGACACTGACATGGACTGTCACAAGTGATGTGGACTCGTCCGAGAGCGGTTGGATTGAGCGCTTGAAGAGGGAAATAGAACACGTTGGGCTGGTGGTCGGTGAACCCGCCGGAATCTCGACGAAGTGGATTTGCTTTTCGAAGCCAAGAAGTGCCACTATCAAGGCGGAAGCCTCAACTGAGATTCCTGCACAAAGTTCTGCACAAGAAGCTTGGCAGTGCGCTACGGCGAATGGTGTCTGGAGTGATGTCACTTCAACCCTGTCGATCAGCATTCCAGGCTGTGAACAGGGTGGTGTCGTTGTCATTCGACCTCCCAATCGTGGCAGTGCGGACACTCGCATCTTTGAAGTGTTCTTTGAGTGGCCAGCAGATCTATCAGATACAGCCCTCACCAAAGTGAGGGATGACATCCTGGTGTTCGATGAACAGCTCGCCGTAGAGAAGCAAAAGCTCGTACTTTTCGGAACTGGGCAGGATCCTGACACTCGAAGGGAGCGAGAACAGCTGAAGGGAGAGATCAAGCGGTTGGAAAGCTCTCTCACTGCACAGGGGAAGTATCGAACTGACATTGAAGAGCGACGCAACAAGATCGCACAGTGTGTTCAGGGCAAGACACTCCTGTTCAGACCAAAGGGGGGGGTTCCAGCCATTGAGTTCGTGCTGCGCATTGATCGCCCGACTGAGGTGCGCAAGTGAAGTACGCCGTGAATGTTGGGGTGCTGGTGTCGTGTCTGTGGACTTCGCTGTGCATGGCGCAGTCGGCAGAAGTGCAGGGACTTGGATATCGCTTCCTGCCCAAGCCATGCCTCGAACTCACCATTGATGCTTTCGAGCAACTGCGATCGCGCCGCGAGCGTGTGTGCACACTCACCGAAGAAATCCATTCGATGCGTGCCGTGCCCGCAACAGGCGCCTCGCAGGCCATGCAGTTTCACGCTGGCCCAGACTGGATTGAGGTACGCGGGTTTTCCGCGCAGCTTGGAAAGCAGATCGCGTTCTTCCGTATCGAGGCAAAGGGCTTGGAACTCTTTTGTGCTGCGCTGACCGTTCCGCGCAAGGATGTCGAAGCTGCGCTGACGGAGTTCCGAACATGGCTGACGCATGGCGTGTTCGAGTACACCACCAAGGGCGGACAGACTGTTCGCCTGACACCGACGGTCCCGCTGGAGGCATTGACGCTTGGTGTTGGAAGAGCTGGCGGTGCTGCGGCGGAGATCAAGACTGAGCCTTGCGAGCCCGCAGATGTGGAGATCATGGTGCTGCCTATCGGGCAGTCCACTTGGGCAGAGAGCGCAAGCGCACCAGGTGAAGTTGTTGGGTTGCTCGGTGGGGTGGAAATGTCTCTGATGGTCGAAGGTGGTGTCTGCAAGTTGCAGCAGGCAGATGCTCCGTTCGAGGAACTCAAGAGTGAGCGCGAGAAGCTTCAGCAAATGAAGTCACTGGAGCCATTTCTCACGGTCGCGCAGCGGAAGGTCTATGCCTATCAAGTTGCCCCACAGGAGCGGCTTGTGCAATCGTTGGCGGCGAAGGTCGCTGCGGCCCATGGCGACGGCATCGCCGGCAGCTGGCTACTCGTGATTCGAAGCGCGAGGAGCGGACATCTTTACGCAACAGCGATCGTTCGTGGGGGAAAGGACTGATCCATGAGACGCCTCCAGCAGATCGCCGAACAAGTGAGGGAAGTGCTGGCCGGCACGAGCCGCGAGGGCTCTGTTCCTGAGCAGGCGGCAATTCAGTACTCCGAGGCAGTGCGTGCTGCGACTGCTCGGTTGACCGCCGCGCTGGAGTTGGCAAGGCGTGGGCTTTGGATGGAACTCAGAAGCGTGGTTGATGCACAGCCATCCCTTCTGTCAGCGATCGATGTGCTCCAGTTTGAGACCGATGCGATTGCACTTCCTTCGGCACGCGGCTCGGACGAGTCGTTGCAGCTCGATCTCAAAATGGAGGAGGAGCAGCTGTCTGCGACGATGAGCGCCGAAGACTTCGACACAACTTCGTTCGCCGCCGACTTCGATCTGGAAGACAAGACTCGCCCTCAAGAAATCAGTTCGATTCTTGCTGCGGCAGCGAAACCTCCAAGCCGTCTCGCATCGGAGTGGCGCACATTCTGCCGTGAAAATGGCCTCGAAGTTGCCCCAGAGATTTCGTTCAGTGTGGTCGATGAGGTGCGCGGTGCACTTCGTCGCGCGATGAAGCCACGCTTCGATGTGTTGCACCGCCACTACCGCAGGCAGTGTCTTGGTCTCGCGACACTCGAGTCTCGCATGGAGACGGTTCGGCTCATTGCTCGGCGGGACAAAGGCAACGCGATTTGGTCGGAGGAACTGCAGCGACTCGAAGCTGCTCGAATGGAGGAGTTGAAGCGAGACCTTGAAGCGGCTCTTGCAAGCGGAGAGCTTGCAGAAGCAGAGGCAACTCTCGATCATCTTCAGAGCGCGGAGTGGCGTGATCCGCATGCGGCCCGCCGCATCGTGGTGGAGTCGGAGGCGCGGCTGAATGAGGCGTGGGGGCGATTTGCCAGCCAGTACGCACAGGCAACGGCTGATGCGATGTATGCGCATTACATGGCTGAGGCAACTGAGCAGGTAGAGGTGCATTCACGGCAGTGGTCTCGCCTTTGCGAGCGCCTTCAACGGGTGGACATGGCGATTCCCGAAGGCCCCGCGGCCACGGTCGCTCCGATCCTGATCTGGCTGCAACGGCGGATGGATGAAGAGCAATTGCTCCGAGAGAGGCAGAGTGCGCGCGAGACGCTTGAGCGGCTTGCGGTGGATCTGAGTGCATCGCCGACAGTGCTGAACGAAGCCCTCATCGAAGCGGAGCGCGTTGGATGTGAGTTGCCACCGACGCTTCGAGATGTCGTGCAGAGCCGTCTTCGTGCGCATCGACTCCAAGAGCGGAACTGGCGTCGCCTGAAGGTCGGACTCATCGGCGTTGCCGCGGTCGGCGTCCTTGCAACAGCAGTATGGGGCGCGCTGGAGTTTGTCTGGCAAAGGCATTTGACGGAACATCTCCAGCAACTCGAGAGCGCTGTCCAGCGCCGGGACATTTCGGAAGTCGAGCGACTCAGTGAAGACTCGGCGGCAGTTCGCCGCGGTTTCATGGCAGATCAACGTGCGGTCGCCGCCATGAACCTTCACAAGCAGTTGACGGATGATGAGATGGCTCGTGATGCCCAGTTTGAGGATGCAATGTCGGCCGCCGGCGACCCCGAGAATGCGATGATTTCACGAACGGCAGTGGAGACGGCAGCATCGCTTGCACGGACCGATGAACAGCGTGAGCGTGTGGCGCGTTGGCGTCAAGTACAGGTGGCGGCCGAGTCGCGGGAGCAGGCGAGAAGAACGACGGAGTTCGTGGCAGAGGTGCGTGCTCTCTCGGTGCGGCTCGATGAATTGGAGCGGCAGGACATGGCGAGTCAGGACGCTCAGAAGACACTGGCCGATGTGGAGCGGTCTTTGACGAGACTCGGATCAGTTTCGGGTATTGGTGCTGATGCGAGTGGGGCGTTCACGCTGCAGCGCAAGCGAGTCGATGCACTGCGCACCGAAGTTGACTCGATCGTCCGCGCTGATCAGGAGCGGCGTGATGAGGCGAGTCAGTTGCAGGCTCTCGAGGGTGCGGTGAGTGATCCCGATCGTTGGTGTCGTCTGCTTGGAGAGTTCGCTGTGCGGTTCCCACAATCGCCTTATGCATCGCAGTTTGCGGAGGTGTCGGGTCAGTGTGGAGCGACGACAGCGCTCGTTCGTTGGAACGAGATCGCAGGTCAGATCGCATCCGATCCATTCCCTGCTGAAGAGGCAGAACGCACGCGTATCCGCGGAATCCTCCAGCGCTACCGCACCGCGAATCCCGTGAGTCCTGTCGATGGAGCGGTGCGTCGATATGAGGAACTTCTTGCCGACAGCAGCGCCTGGACACAGTGGCTGCTGAACACACTGCGCACATGGACTCCCCTCGAGACAAACCAAGTGACATTGAGGTCGGGCGTGCGTCTGTTCTACGACATGAAGGATCGACCGATCACGCGTGGAACAGAGTCATCCATTTACATGGTCTGGAAGAACTGGAAGGCTGGCGAAAAGGGGTCGCAAGTGATCGCACTCAAGGAGATCGTCAGTGATGGTGCAAGCCCACAGTATTCGCTTCGTGAGCGCATCGAAAAGATCATTGGCGGTCGTGCGGCACGTACGGACGGATTGGCCGCTCTCCAAGTCGTGCAGTTGATTCGCGATGACACGAAGGTGGATCCGATCGCACGCGCCATACTCTTGGAGGGTCTGTTGCCCCATGTACAGGTCGCGCTTCCGAATCTGAAGCAGCAGATCGAGAGGAGCGTTGGCCTCCTTGGACAGCTCAATCTTGCTGCGGTGGACTGGATGACTCCATGTGTTCCAGAGAGCAGAAAGGAGCACGGTAAGGCTGCGGATGCGCTGCGTCTTGATGTGCCAGTGGAGTCATGGATTGCGGATCGGCGGCAGGCGATGGATGCGCTCCGCGATTGGCTCAAGAGCAAGTTGCGCCCGATCGGTATCGTCGATGCCATCGATCCAAAGCGATCCCTGCGGCTTGGGGTCGGTGTTCGATTGCAAGCGGGCGATGTGCTCTTCACCCTGAACGACTCAGGATCACTGCTGCAGATCGGGAAGGTCGGCACGAATGGTGTCCCCGTGCTTGATGCGCTGCCGCGTACGCAGCCATCAGGATCCCTGGTATTCGCAGGCATCGATCGGATTCCCCGTTCATCCAAAGGAGCGAAATGACTTCCACACAGAGCGGTTCAGCCACAGCGGGAGCCCTGCTTGACTCAGCTGATGGAGATATCGAGTGTGCGCTTGGCTTCTCGTCGGGTCGTTACACACGCGCGCATGGCCCATTCTGGTTTGGAGTGGCGGTCGCACTGACGGTGCTTTCCTGGCTCGCGCTGATTCCTTTCCGTGGCACGTACTTGGGGGTTGTCATTGAGAGTGGATGGCAAACCAACTGGCTCTGCATCCTTTTCACGTGGTGGTGCCTTTGCATTCTGCTTTCAAAGTGGCAGAAGGTGCGCGTGCAGCGGAAGGCGTTCGAGTTGTCGGGAATCTTTCCAACGCGCGGGGACTTTGTGCTCTCGCCTGGGTCTTCCGATGGGATCCTTGAGCGGATCACGCAGCGGGTCGCGCGCCCGCGGGAGTTTCTGCTGTTCAATCGCGTCTGGATGGCGCTCTCGAATCTCGGAAACATTGGTGAGGTTCGTGATGTTGGCGCGGTGCTCGACTCGCAGGCAGACAACGATGCAAGCACGATCGACTCGTCCTATACCGCGCTGCGTGCGCTCATTTGGACCATTCCTGTGCTCGGATTCATCGGAACAGTGATCGGTCTAGGTACTGCGATCGGCAGTTTCACTGATGTGATTGCTGCGGGTGGTGGCGCCGAGGCCGCGGGCAACATCCGTGACAAGTTGTCACCAGTCGTTGGTGGACTTGCGACCGCATTCAACACCACCCTGGTGGCTCTTGTGGCAGCAGTCGGCATCCAACTCTTCAGCACATTTGTTTACAAGCTCGAGGAGGATCTGCTCGATGACTGCGCCAAGTACTGCACAGATCACATCACGAGCCGGTTGAAACTGACGGACTGGTAAAGGTTCGGAGTACTTCATGGGACGAAAGCAGGAATCCTCGCCCATGTCGTTCTTCTCCTTTCAGGACATCATGGCCTGCGTGACAGGCATCATGATCCTCGTCACATTGATCCTCGCGCTCGATCCGCTGAGCAATGTGCCCATGGTCAGTCCGACTCCTTCGCCGCCGAGTGATGTGATTGAGCGCCTTCGTGCAGCACAGCAGCGGGCGGGGGGTGCTGAGGAGGCATTGGCAAAGGCGCGAGAGTTGCTGCAACAGTCCAGTGCCGACGAACGAGTGACGGGTCGCCAACTGGAGAAGTTGCAGCAGTTGAAGCAGTCTGAGCAGGCGAAGTTGACGGCTGCCAAGCGTCAACTTGAGAGCGGAGCGTCCAAACTCCAAAAGTCACGCAGTGAGGTCCAGCTTGTGACAAAGGAAGTGCAGTTGGCTGCCGAGCGGGCGAGGGGACTGCGTCAGGAAGTGATCGATCTTGACATGCAGTCGCGTGTGAAGCGTCAGTCAGGACCGCAAGAGCCACTGCAGCCCGTGGTGATTGAGGTACGACCCGATGGCATCGCAATTGGCACGCTCGATGAGCGGGGCACTCCAACACTCAAGAGTGTGCTCCCGAATAGCTTGGCGATCGATGCTCCCGCGATTTGGGCCGCGGCCGCGCAGCGGCTACTGATCGACTATCCACCAGCGAAAGATGGCGGCAGCATGGGTTGGTACGGTCTCTTCATCATCCGAAGTGATGCCGTGCCTGCGGGGCTGAGCATGTACTCCAATCTCCATGCCGACTCCTGGGAGGCCGGCTGCCAGCTCTGGGACGCATCGGAGGGCGGGTTCTTTGAGACCTCGCTTCGTGGAGGGGGCAAGTGAGACGTCGTCGTCGGAGCGCTCGTCGTGGAGCGACAGCATCATCAGAGTCGTTCGATCTGTTCTTGGATGCTCTTTGTAATGCGCTGGGGGTCGTGATGTTCATCATGTTGATGATTGTCATCTTTACGCAGTCCGCTGGCACACTGGACTCGGTCATGAGCGCGGAGTCGATGGAGAAGGCGACGGAGGCGGCGGATGCGCAGGCGAAGGCATCGGAGGCGCAGTTGCAGGAAGTACTGCAGGCAATCGCAGCACTGCCACCGCGCGGCGATCCCAAACTGCTCGAGCAGTGGAAGTCTGGGCAGGCGGAATTGGCGAAGACCACCGAGGAGCTTCGTGGCGCGGGAGACTCGCTCGCCGCACAGCGGCAGGAGCTATCCGCTGCGTTTGCAGCGCTCTCGGAACTCCGGCGAACGATGACGTCCACGCAGCAGGAGATCAAGGAGCTTGAGCTCGCACGCGCACGACGGACCGAGCCGCGGCAGTTCATCCGCCTCGCCAAGTTGCGTCCCGATGTCCGTCCACAAACGGTTCAGCTGCTGTGTGCGGATGGGCGAGTATGCAGTGCAAACTTCACGGATCGTCTCCAGCGAATCAGTGAGCCAAAGGGGCAAGGAGAGATGGTGCAGGATGCGGCGCAGGCGAAGGAAGCCGTGCTGCGCTTCCTCGCTGGCAAGGATCCAGCGAAGGTGCGGGTGGAGATCGTTGTGTGGCCCAGCGGATTTCGTGCGTTCAAGCTGATGGAGCCCGAGCTGATTCAGGCTCAGTTCGTGTTCAACCCGATTCCCGTGGCTGCGGGCCAGACGATCGGTGAGGAGGGGCCGTATCGCGGGGTGCAGTGACGGTGGCGACAAGCGCACCGATCAGCATGAGTGCTGCGCCGATCCACTTTCGTCCGTCGAATGATTCGTGCAACCAGAGTGCACCCGACAGTTCCGCAAAGACGGATTCGAGTGACAGCAACACGGCGGCATGCGTCGGTGGTGCGGAGGACTGGGCAATCACTTGCAGTGTGAAGGCCAACGCGATGGAGAAGACCGCAGAAAAGATGATCGGCCCTGCGCCAGCGCGGAGCATGTCGCCCGAGATGGGTTCGCTTGCGCCAGCGATCGCCGCAGCGAGAGTTCCCGTCACCAGTAACTGCACGAGCGAGACGCCCAGTGCATCTTCGCGCGACGCGCACCAGCCGATGACATGGACATGGATGGCCCACATGACAGCACACCCAATCAGATAGAGATCGCCCGTGGCGATGTCGGGCTGACCGTGAATGCTCATCACCCAAAGTCCTGCAAGGCACAGCAGCGCACCGATCCAAACTCGTCTAAAAACTCGCATGCCCAAGGCCAGTCCGAGGATCGGTGTCCACACGACATAGGTTCCTGTGATGAAGCCAGCCGTGCCAGGAGCAACGGTTGCCATCGCCTTCTGCTGAAGTGATGCTGCGATCACCATGGCAACGCCTGCAATCGCGCCACCGCGCCAAGTGGACCACTGACGCAGCGCGGGCCGCCTGATCACGAACGGCAGCAGCAGCAGTGCACCAATCAGGAAACGAGCCGCATTGAAGGCGAATGGCGTGTCGCCCATCTGCTGCGCAGCAAGGCGCTGTGCGACGAATCCCGTCCCCCAAAAGAACGCGCAGAGCAGCAGCACGCCGTTTGCCGTCCACACTGGCAGCTTCATCGCCATGCTCACACGCCAGCGTCAGCGGATGAAGCGGACTCGGCCGAAATCGGGAATGAACGCCCGACCACCAGGCGAAAGCGCGATCGGCGCGGGGAAGTACACAGACCACGCCTTGCCGATCACCATTTCGCGCGGCACAACGAATGGACTGGAGACGCCGAGCTCCTCCGTCACCAGAGGATGCGGCAGACCCCAGACGCGTGAATCCTTGCTCGCTGCGCTGTTGTCGCCGAACATGACATAGGTCTCGCTGCCAGTTTGCGCAGGCTTCAGAGGATTCGCCCCATACGAGAGACCCACGAGTGGTTCGCCATTCGTCGGAAACTGGTTGGCCGCACTGAGGAAGTCCGGTCGGTAGTAGAGATCACGCTTGACCTGAACGCGCCGCAGCACGAAGGACGATCCCTGGAACGTCCATTCGAGTTGCGTCGGTGGTGGTCGCTGTGCGATGGGGTTCGCGATCACTTGCTCCGCGGTCCGTCCGAAGTGGGAAGCCTCGGTGCGAGCGCGCGGACCGCCGATGGTGTAGGGCAGAACGGCCACCGCGGCACCATCGAGCCAGAAGGTCAGTTGCTCATCCACATGCCACATCTCAACCCAGTGGGTGCGATCGGACGCGAGTCGACATGGCACGGCTTGACGCGCCACTTCTCGCCGCGACTCCGACTCTGTGACGGACAGGACCGCTTCACCACGCGCGAGAGCGAAGGCGATCTCGAGTCCCCGTGTGCGGATCACCAGCCGAGATTGAAACGAATCGCCATCTGTTGTTTCGATTGCCGATGCAATACACACATCGCTCATCGGAAACAAAGGCATTTCGCGGCGGTAGCAGTTGTAGGCATTCCAGTCGTCGATCGCGATGATTTGATTCGACCAGGTCAGGCTCGCCGGAGCGGATGATTTCCATTCCCATGCGCGCTCCGCTCGGATGTTCCACCCTGTGCTCGCGGTCCATGGGACGCCTTGCCACGGGCGTTTCATCGCCGACTCGAGCCGCGGCACATCGACGGGCTCAAAGTCGCTGTCATGCACGGGCTGCCAGACGGCGCGCTGCACATGTTCGGGTTTCCGCTCAATGCGCAGCTGCTCGGGATCCGCATCGATCGGTCCCGTGTAGATGTCCCCATCCACGACCGCGAACGACTCATTCGGAAGTCCGACAACTCGCTTGATGTAGTACACAGAATCACCGACAGGATCCGTCGGGTTCTTGAAGACTGCAACATCCCATCGCTGCGGTGCCGTGAACGGCTTCAGGTACTTCACCACCATCACGCGATCGCCGAGTCGACCATCGCGCGCCAACACATCATTGGGCATCGCCGCAATCGGCTGCTGATGGCTGATCATCGGGTCGAAGATCGGGCGATCACCGCGCATACCCGCCATCGCGGTCATCACGACTTCCTGATTGTCCGCGGCGAACTCGTACCCAGTCGCAGCACTCCGCAGTCGCACGTGAGATCCCATCAGCGTGGGCGCCATGGATCCAGTGGGGATCACATACCCCTCCACGATGAAGCCGCGGAAGATCATTGCGAACACAAACGACACGATGAGCGACTGGATTGTGTCGATCATGCTCGTTGGCGCGGGGGGACTTGTCGGTGCTTCACGCGCACTCATCGCGCGCGATACTACCGATGCGCGTTAGCCAGCTGTCGTTGGTCCAGTGTTTGGCCCCGGGTTCGATCCGCCAGTCGGAATCACTTGCAGGTCTTCCACTGGATACGCATGGTCCTTCCCTTGATCAAGTCGGACGAGTGCGAGTTGAACAAGCGTCCTCGACTCGAGCACTGTTCCCGGTCCATCAGGTGTCTGCACGCGCGCTTTCACCTTCGGCATTCGCTTACTCAGCGTTTCATAGGTCTCGTCCTCGTAGCGCAGGCAGCACATGAGCCGTCCACACCGTCCGCTGATCTTCATTGGATCGAGCGTTGCCTTTTGCAGTTTCGCCTGCTTCATCGAGATGGGTTTCAGCACCTTCAGGAAGTTTCGACAACAGCAGTGCTGTCCGCACTTCTCATAGTCCGCGACCAGCCGCGCCTCATCACGCGCGCCAATCTGCCGAAGTTCGATGCGGATGGCAAAGGTCGCTGCAAGCGTCTTCAGTAGTTCACGGAAGTCGACCCGCTCCTCGCTCAGGAAATAGACCGTGAGAACCTCTCGCCCAAGGATGAGTTCCGCCTGCACGAACTTCATCGGTAGCCCGCTCTCCATCAGAAGGCGCTTCGCCGTGGGAGCGATCGTCGCCGCTTCGGCCTGCACCGCATTCCACTGCGAGAGATCTTCAGGGGTGGCAACACGGAGAATCTGCCCCTCGTGGTGGAAGGGGAAGTCTTTGCCGCCAGACTGGTCGATGTACTCAAGCATCTCTTGGCGCGAGACGCTCTTGCCGCAACCTGAGTTCGAGCAGGTGGTGGTGAGCATCTCCACCAGTTCGGTACCGCGGTGCGTGCGAGCGACCAACTTGCTGCCGCAGCCAGGCTTCGCGGTGCCGTCGTAGGGATACTCGGCGATCCAGCGCGTCACCCCTGCACGCACCACGATCGAGGAGGGCGGCTTCAACTGCGCGTATGCGGCGGCATCGCCTGGACTGTCGCGGAAAGCTGGATCCGCATCGCGTTCAAAGATCGGCAGCGGATGGATCGACATGGTGCGCTCAGCGGCGGGGCGTCGGCTTCTTGCGCGCAGCAGGCTTGCCTCGCGGTGCACCCTTTCGGCGTGGTGCAGCAGCGGGATCGCGCTTTCGCGCACTGAACAGCAGTTTGATGGGCACTTCAGAGAACGGCACCTCATCGCGCATTCGATTCAACAGGAACCGTTCATAACTGCCCTCGAACATCGACGGCTTGTTGACCACCATCGCGATCGTCGGGGGATTCGTTTCCACCTGCGCGATGTAGAAGACCTTCGCCACGGTGCCGAGCTTGGACGATGGCCCGCGCTCCGTCAAGATGCGCTGCACAAGTGCGTTCAGTTTGCCTGTTGTCTCCCGGTGGCGCGCCTGTGTCAGCAGGTTAAACGCCATGGAAATCGCATCGCTCGTACCCTTGCTCCCGCGCGCGCTCGTAAACACCATGGGCGCGAAGTCGAACATAGGCAACTCTTGCGTGATGTACTCGAGATAGTCCTTTGGAACGCGCGCGCGCTCCACCAAATCCCACTTGTTGATGACGAGCACGGTTGGCTTGAAGGCAGCCGCGAGTTCGCCCGCCAAATGCTTCTCCACCTGCGAGATGGGTTCCGTTGCATCAAGGAGGAGCAGCGCGACATCCGCGCGCCGGATCGCCTCCTGCGTTCGGTGATTTGAGTAATACTCGACATCATCCGCCCAGCTCTTGCGCTTTCGGATGCCCGCTGTATCGATCGCCACGAATACGCGGCCATCCTGTTCAAAGCGGACATCGACCGAGTCGCGCGTGGTGCCCGCGATCTCACTGACGATCACTCGCGGCTCGCCCGCAAGCGCATTCACGAGACTGCTCTTGCCCGCGTTTCGCCTGCCCACAATCGCCACCTTCATCTCCTCCGACTGCGGTTCGCTTTCGGTACGCCCTTCGAGCCGATTCCACAGTGCTTCGCGCAAGAGCCGCAGTCCCGATCCCGCCTTGGTAGAAACTGGAATGACCTGGCCGAACCCAAGCGCGGCCGCCTCGAGCGCATGCGCTTCCCAGGATGGGCCGTCCACCTTGTTGGCAACGGTCATCACGCGCGCTGTGTTCCCGCCCTTGCGGATCAGTGATGCGATCCGCTCGTCGAGCGCCGTGATGCCATCCTGCGCATCGATGGTGAAGAGAACGATAGTCGCGTTCGAGATCGCGCCAAGAATCTGTCCCTCGATGTCCGGCGCAAGTGCGGAGAGGTCCTTCCCCGCGTCATCGAAGCGTCCACCCTCTGCCATATAGATCCCATAGCCACCCGTGTCGCTCACTTCAGCCGCGCGTGGCAGCGCGTCATCGGCGGCATCAGACGGTGGTGCAAATGTGACGATGGCACTGATGCGGTCGCGAGTGACACCAGGCGTCGGGTCAACGATCGATATGCGCTCACCGACGAGGCGGTTGAAAAGGCTGGACTTGCCGACATTCGGCCGTCCGACAATGACGATCATTGGCAACATGTGCTTTGCGTGAGGATATCGGCGCGGCGCCGAAAGGATGCGAGCATCAGACGCGAACGCGCATCGTGAATCCGAACTTCCTGCAGAGCGCACCCTGGTCGCGCCGCATCAGTCGAACAGCGCTTCGCACACCCGCGCGTGTTCGTGCCTCGTAGTGCAGCAACGTGATCCAGTAAGACTCAAAGATGGTTGCCTCCAACCATGGCACTTCTTCGGTGAACCCACTCACACAAAGTGCGCGCGTGCGCCGAAGAAACGCTTCGATTCGCGCGCGCGGCAGGCGCAGGAAGCGACAGCCTGAAAAGTGCAGGATTCGGCCTGCGCACTTGCCAGCAAGCAGATCCTCGAGCGCGTCGATGGAGATGCGTTCAAGCGGGACCCGCATATCGCCGGGCAGCAACTCGCCCGGGCGCGAGTGAATCGCAAACCACATCAGATCAAATGTCTCGTAGCGCGTCTGAAAGGAGCGCCGCAAGTAGAACTCAATCTCGGCGCGGGTCGCGACATCGCGCAGCACATAAGGGATCTTGGCATCGCTTCCGTGCAGCAGGTCGAGCACGGGCTTCATCGACATCGGTCGAACAAGTCCGAACCAGTCGGCCTCGAGGCAGAAGACGCCTGGCACTTTCGCCATGTGGTGATGCTACGAGGGGATCAGCAGGCTGCGCCCCGTCATCGCTGTCGGCTGGGGAACGCCCATCATGTCGAGGAGCGTTGGAGCGATGTCCGCGAGTCGTCCGTCATCGCGCAGCCGTCGGCCGGTGAATGCGCGTCCGATCACCATCAATGGCACCATGTAGTTGGTGTGCGCGGTATGTGGAGCACCGGTCTCCGGGTCGCGCATCTGTTCGACATTGCCATGATCCGCAGTGACGATCAGCGATCCGCCTCGCGCGAGGACCGCATCCACAATCGCGCCCACACATGCATCGGTCACTTGCACGGCCTTGATGGCGGCGGGCAAACTACCCGTATGACCGACCATGTCGCAATTTGCGAAGTTGACGATCAATAGATCCTCGCAGTCCACTGCGGCGATTCGATCGAGGACAGCGTCGCGCACGCCAAGCGCACTCATCTCAGGCTTCAGGTCGTAGGTCGCGACATCGCGCGGACTCGGAATAATCGTGCGTGTTTCTCCAGCGAAGGGCTCCTCGCGGTAGTCGTTGAAGAAGAAGGTCACATGCGGAAACTTCTCGGTTTCCGCGCAGCGAAACTGCCGAAGTCCCTTCGCCGAAATCCATGAGCCGAGGGTGTCAGGCATCTTCTCGGCGCGGGCGAAGACAAGTTGCACGGGCAGACCACTTTCGTACTCCGCCATCGTGGCGAAGAACAGATCGTGCGGGCGCTCGCCGCGCGCAAACCCACCGCGTGGCAGTGCAGTGAATGTCGCGTCGTCGAAAAGGAACGCCTTGACGAGCTCGCGTGGGCGGTCGCCTCGAAAGTTGAAGAACACCACGCTGTCGCCATCGCGTATCGCGCCGTCCACGCCTTGGATGCGCGTGGGGGGAAGGAACTCATCGCTGTCGCCACCTTCACGCCCCTTCGACGCATGGTGCTCGGTCACGGCATCGAGCGCCGACGCGTGCCAATCGCCAGCGCGCCCGAGCAAGCACTCCCACGCGCGTGCCACGCGTTCCCATCGGTGATCGCGGTCCATCGCCCAGTAGCGACCGATCACGCTGGCGATTCGCCCGCCCTGCGCTGCAAGATGTCTTTCAAGATCCACGATGAATCTCTTTGCAGAGTGTGGCGGCGTATCGCGTCCATCTGTAAATGCATGAACGAAGAGTCGTTCGGAGGGAAGACCGCGCGCCTTCGCGAGATCGATGAGCGCAAGCAGATGGGAGAGATCGCTATGAACCTTGCCGTCGCTCACCAATCCCATCAGATGAAGCGAGTGACCCGTGTCGCGTGCACGGTCGATGGCTTCGCACAGCGTCGAGTTGGTTGCGAAACGACCATCACGGATCGCACGCGTGATGCGCATCAGTTCCTGATCCACAATTCGGCCGGCACCGATGTTCTGATGACCTACCTCCGAGTTGCCCATGACGGGTCCATGCGAGTCGGTCGGCAACCCCACATCCTCGCCGCTCGTGCGGATGAGCGTGCAAGGCCACTCGCGCCGAAGCCGTGCATCGACAACAGGATGCGCCTGCACGATGGCGTTTGATGAGTCCTGGCTCGGGTACGGATTCTTGCCCCAGCCGTCACGGACGATCAGCACGCAAGGCACATTGCGAGTCGGCATTGCCACGGTCGAAAGAGTAGCGGTCGCCGTGAGGATCTCTCGCCGCACTCGAGTGCCCGAGAAGTGCGGCTGAGGTACCCTCCACGCGAGACGCAGATGCAGGAGGCAGGAGAATCAGCGCTGACCATGGAAGGTTCACTCCGCGAGCGATATGAAGCCGTTCAGAGACGCGTGGCAGACGCTGCGCGCAGCAGTGGTCGTCGCCCTGAGCAGATCAAGCTCGTCGTGGTCACGAAGTCTGCAACGATCGAGCAGATCCGAGAACTGATCGCGCTTGGGCAACAGGACTTTGGCGAAAATCGTGTGCAGCAGTTGATGCAGCGCACCGCCCAGATCGATGAACACTGCGCACGGCTTCGTGAGCTGCGCGGCTCGGCGCCCGACGTTCGTTGGCACATGATTGGCTCGGTGCAGCGCAACAAGGTTCGGAAGATGATCGAACTCGTTCGACTCATTCACTCCGTCGACAGCCTTCGCTTGGCGGAGGAGATCCATGTGCAGTCAGCGCGCCGTCCGCAACCGATGGATGTGCTCATCGAGGTAAATGTTTCGGGAGAGATTTCGAAGCATGGGATCACGGCGGCTGCGGTCCGGCACGTGGTGCAGCAGATGGACACGATGGTGAATCTGCGCACGCGTGGCCTCATGGTCATGGCCCCCCTTGATGGGGGATTGGATGCTGCACGCGAGACCTTTCGGCGCGGGGCCGAACTCTTCCACGATGTGCGCGGCGCGCTTGGCGCCGGCATCGGCGCAGCAAGGGGACCTGGTGATGCATTCGATCTGCTCTCGATGGGAATGTCTGGCGACTTCGAGTTGGCGATCGAAGCCGGAGCGAACATTGTGCGTGTCGGTTCTGCCGTGATCGGTGTACCGAGTACCGAAGCGACGACGGCAGAAGACGCATCATGACGCCATTCGTCGCAACGCATTCGCCGACTGATCAGCGCTCAATGCAGATTCGTGCGCGGCTAGACTCGATCGTGATGCGCGATCATGCGGCATGGTCATCGCTGCTGCCTGGGCGATTCGTCGTGTTCGACGGGCCCGATGGAAGCGGCAAGAGCACGCAATTCCGTGCGCTTGCGGATGCGGCGCGCGCTTCGGGGGTTGAAACCGTGGAGGTGCGAGAGCCAGGCGGCACGCCGATTGGCGAGCGCATTCGCGATGTACTGCTCGATCCCGCGCTCGGTGAAATGGTCAGCCGGTGTGAGATGCTGCTGTACATGGCGAGCCGCGCGCAACTGATGGAGGAGCGCGTGCTGCCTGCGCTTGCACGCGGCGCGTTCGTGCTGGCAGATCGGTTCATTTCATCGACGCTCGCCTATCAAGGCAGCGCGGGCGGCGTTCCAGAGGATCAGATCCGAGCTGTCGGCGGTATCGCCATCGGCGGACGATGGCCAGACTTGGTCGTGGTTTTCGATGTCGACTGGAAGACCGCGCAGAGTCGCTTGAAGCCCACGCTCGATCGAGTGGAACGCAAGGGCGCGGACTATCACTCGCGCGTTCGAGAGGGCTATCTCGATCAGGCACGACAGGAGCCATCGCGCTATCTCGTGGTCGACTCGTCGCAAGAGCCCGAGGTGGTCTTCGAGCGGGTCAGCCGCGGGATCCGTGAGCGTCTCGCGCGGTGATCGGTGCGCGTCAGGCACGCTGTCAGCACATCCCACGGAACGCGGTGAACGGCATACCGAGCATGAACAGCGACCCAGGACTGGCGCGTGTGACTCGGCTTGCGCCAAGTCCGACCGGGCACATGCATCTTGGGCATGCATGGAGTTTTCTGATCGCTTGGTGCCTTGCGCGGCGAAGTGGTTGGCGCATTGTGCTGCGGTTGGAGGATCTTGATACGCAGCGTGCGCACCGTGAGGCCGAAGCGGATGTGCGTTGGATGCTGGAGTGGCTCGGCATCGACTGGGATGGCGAAGCGGTACGACAGTCTGAGCGCATGACTTGGCATGTCGAGTGCATGCGCGTGCTCGAGGCGAAGGGAGTCGTGTTCGAGGCGCCACAATCACGCGCAGAGCTTCGCGCGCTCCGGCCAGATGTGCGTGATCCACTCTCGCAGCGTGATGTTGCGAGCAACGCGGGCGTAGCCGATGGGGCAGATGCGCCGCACGAGGGAGATGATGTGCTTCGCTTTCCCGAATCGCTGCGTCCGCCTCGCGATCGCTGGCGATTTACGGATAGGGCACTGAACCATCGACTTGCGCTTGATGTGGGCGATGAGTGCGTTCACGACGAGGTGTGTGGGACGAGCGCGTTCGATCCACATGCGATTTGGGGTGATCCACTCATCTGGCTGAAGGCTGGGTCGGCGAGTTACCAACTCGCAGTCGTGGCAGATGACATCGCACAGGGAGTCACGGATGTGATCCGAGGCAACGACTTGCTGCCGAGTGCGGCACTTCAGCAGCGGCTCCATGCACTTCTGGCTCGGCAGTCCACGCCGCCGCGTTGGTGGCATCTTCCACTCGTGCGGGATGCCACAGGGAAGCGGCTGGCAAAGCGGCATGATGCGCTGTCCGTGGCGGGGCTCGCAGAGCGCGGTGCGACCGCCGATCGAGTTCGCGGTGCCGTCGCCTTCTGGCTCGGCACGATCGAAACGCCATGCGACATCACCCGCGAAGAACTCTTGGAGATCGACATGGAGCGAACCATTCGCACGCTATCTGCGCGCACCGCGGTGTGCCGAGTCGATGGGTCGCTTGAGGCGTGGTTAGTGGCGCGTTGACGCGGCGCCAGTTCCAAGCCGAGTGACCAGCAGTTCGCACACCTTCTCCGTGCACCGCGCGAGATCATCGTTTACAACGAAGCCATCGAATGTGCGGCTGTCTCGCGCGCGCGCGATCTCGCGAGTGCTCTCGGCGAGGCGGCGTTCGATCGCTGCTTCATCCTCTCTTGCGCGCACACGGAGGCGACCAAGGAGATCCTCCTCGGATGGCGGCAGGATGAAGATGCCAAGCATGTCAGGATGCTTGGCGCGTACCTGCTCTGCACCCTGCACATCGATGTCGAGAGCGATCACACGACCCGCGGCAAGCGCCGCAAGAACGGGCGCTCGCGGCGTGCCATACCAGGAACGACCGAAGACCTGCGCGTACTCGAGGAACTCGTTCTCATCGATCATCCGTTGGAAGCGCGCCTGATCGATGAAGCGGTAGTCGCGGCCATCAAGCTCGCCAGGTCCCGCGGCACGCGTGGTTGCGGAAATGCTGAAATCACCGTTGAATCGTCGCACGACCTCATGCACGATGGAGGTCTTGCCGACGCCCGAAGGTCCACTCACGACGAGCAGAAGGCCATGGCGCGAGCGTTCCATTTTGTCAGTGTACGGACTGTGATTTCTGTAATGCTGCCCAACCGAAGTGCCTTCTTTCGATTGCATGGTGACGGATGCGGGACCCGACGTCCTGCTGAAAGTGGGGTCTCGATGTCGCGTGATGATGTTCGGCGCGATCGACTTGAGCAGTTTGTCGATCTCGCAAGGATCTACCGTCGGTGGACCAAGCAGCAGGTGGCGCAAGCGCTTGGGCGTGAGCCGTCGAAGATGGTTCCCGAGAGTGGCAATCCGAAGCTTGACTTGGTGATTGGTCTCGCGGATGTCCTCGACTGGGATGTGGGTGATGTTGCTGAGGGAGTGTGGCGCGAGGACCCCGAAGAGAAGGCGCAGATCGAGACGCTCGCGCAGCGCGGGTTTTTCGCGCTCGATCGCGAGGCAATCGAGGCGCACCGCGCTGGCGAATACCGGCGAATGACGACGCTCGCTCGCGCGATGGCTTTGGCCTCGCAGACGGGAGTGGAACGCGCCACGGCGTGCAATCGCCTTGCTGGAGCGCAGGATGGGCTCGGTCGGTATACGAAGGCGCTCACGGCGCTGCAGCAGGGCCTTGCGGAGCCTGCCGTGCCACCTCATGTGCGGATGATGCTTGAGGTGAATCTGGCGAACGCTCACTACGCACTCTGGCATCTCATCGAATCGCATGCGGTCGCGAGCGGATTGGTCGATCGGTGGATCACTGAAGAGCCGCGCAGCAGGGTCGAGCGCGTTGTTCACGCGTTCGGGCACTATGTTCGCGGGCACTCAAGACGCCGCATGATGGAGAGTGATCCACAGGGTGCAAACCACCATGCGAAGGCGGCGCACTGCGATCTCATCCGCGCGCAATCGCTGTATGACGACCTCGCGAGTGAGTTCGATGATCCGTCGTATGCGGGCGTCGCCAACACATGTCGCGGTGCGGTCATGGAGTGCGCGGCGGCACTCGGCACTATGGAAACGCATGCGGCGATCGATGCGCTTATGCAGGGACTTGAGCAGGTCGTTGATGTGGACGCGTATCCGCCAGGCGATTGGCTCGAGAGTTACGGTTGGTGGGCGGTGTTCGGCTGCAATGTCGCGCTGCGTGGTTCGAGCGGGCCTGAGCTGCACAGGGCGATGGCGGTCTTTTCGAACAAGGCATCGGAGATCGCGGAGCGACTCGAGAACTGGTCGATGCGCGAGCGCGCGTTCACATTCGAGCATCTGCGTAGACAGCGCCAGTTCGATGCGATTGGATCGGCGGATCAGTGGCTGCTCGACGATGAGGACATTCGAATCGTCGCGGGCACGATGGGGCGGTTCCCAGGATTCCGCGAAACCGGTTGGCGAATCTTGGAGAGCGCGCGAGCGCTTGAGTCCGCCTGAGAAGTAAACAGGAGACACTCATGAAGAATCCCCCCAATACTCGCAGTCTCACAAGTTCGCGCGCGCGTCAACTGGCCGTGGTCGGCGCTGCAGTGATATGTGCGCTCTGGATGCCCGCGTCATCTGGCAGTCAGGCGCTCGCCGTTCCACCGCTGCACGGAACACGCAGCACCCCGTATCCACCTGCATTCTGCGCCTTCATGGAGATTCGCTATGGCGAATACTGGATGCACACCGTGCAGGAGCGAATCGTCCGACGCATATATGTCGAGTGGTGCCAGAAGCAGAAGGAGAAGACAAAGCCACGCGAACGCAACCGCTGACGCAGCGCTACAGACAAGTCACTTCATTCAGCCGGCGGCGTTCACTCACCATGCCGCATGCCGGCCCCGACGACCCTCGCGCATCCGAGTTTGGTGTGGCGAGGGTCGTTCGTTCTCGGCAATCGCGTGAAGCGGCGGGGTGTCGAGAGGCGAAGTCACTCGTGGCGAGGCCAGTGGGCGAGGTCAGTGGTCGTGTTCAGCGGGCGAGATCAGCCATCAGCCGTGGATGACGCGACCTTCCGTGGCAAGAGCGGCCTCGTGGAGCGACTCGTGCATCGTGGGATGTGCGTGAACGGTGGAAATGATGTCCTCCGCCGTCGCCTCAAGCCGCTTGGCCAAGCCCATCTCGCCGATCAGTTCGCTCGCATCTTCACCGAAGATGTGGGCGCCGAGAATCTCGCCATAAGGTTCGCTCGTGATGATCTTCACAAGACCATCGGTCGCTCCCACGGCAATCGCTTTGCCGTGCGCCTTCAGCGGGTACTTGCCGATCTTGTGCTTGATGCCCTTCGCCTTCACCTCGCGTTCGGTCATGCCGATCGACGCGACCTGTGGTGTGCAGTAGGTGCAGCCCGGGATCGACGCGTAGTCCACTCCGAGCGTGTGGTGTCCCTTCATGCGCTCGACGGCTGCGACAGCCTCCTCGCTCGCGACATGTGCAAGCCACGGCGGACCGATCACATCGCCGATCGCATACACGCCAGGCACGCTCGTCTGATAGGTCGGTTCAGTCTTGTCGCGGTAGTCGGTCCATATGTGCCCCTTCGCTGGACCGCTCTCGACAAGCCGAAGCCCAAGCGATGGATCACACAGCCCATCGATGCGGGCGCCGACACCGATGGCCACGAGTACCACATCGACCTCGATCACTTCCGTCTTCTTCTCGTCCTTCATGTCGAACAGCGTCACCTTTGCACCTTTGGCGGTCTTGTCGATCGACTTGATGCTGGTACCTGTCTTGAACGCGATCCCCTGCGATGAGAATGTCTTCAGCGCAGCGGCGGAAATGTCATCATCCTCCGCCGGAAGGATGCGATCCTGCATCTCGACAACCGTCACTTGCGTGCCGAATGCGTTGTAGAAGTAAGCGAACTCCACACCGATCGCGCCCGAACCGACGACCAGCATGGACGCAGGGCGTACGGGCAATGTCATGGCCTCGGAACTCGAGATGACCACCTTGCCGTCGCAGGGTGCGATCGGCAGTTGCCGCGGTGCAGCACCCGTGGCAATCAGAACACGATCAGCAGTCAGTGCCTGCGCGTCACCCTCGCCAGTTCCCTTGTAGTACGTCCCCGTCGACTTGCGAACCTCAATCTTGCATGGACTGCCCGCGGTCTTCCCCGAAACGATCTTCGCATGACCAGCGATATGTTCGATCTTGTTCTTCTTGAACAGGAACGCAATGCCCGAGTTCAGTTGACCTGTGATGCTGCGGCTGCGCCCAATCACTTTCTCCCAGTTCACCTTCACATGATCTGGCTTGATCTCGATGCCCCATGCGTCGCCATGTCGAATTGCGTGCATGTACAGCTCCGCGTTGTGCAGCAGGGCCTTCGTGGGGATACAGCCCCAGTTGAGGCAGACGCCGCCGAGCTTGTCTCGCTCCACGCAGCAAACGCGCATGCCCATCTGCGCGGCGCGGATCGCACCGACATAGCCACCAGGTCCGCCACCAATCACGATGAGATCGAAGTGCCGTGCATCAGCCATAGGGGTGGGAAGTTTAGCCGTCATACGGCGAACAGTTTGCTAGGATTCCCCTTCGCCTCCTGCGTCTTGGCGAACGATGCGCACGGCCCTCATCAGCGATATTCATGCGAACCTCCCGGCACTTGACGTGGTGCTTGCGGATATCGACCGCCGTGGCGTGGATCGCATTCTGTGCCTGGGCGACATTGTTGGCTACGGCCCTGATCCGAAGGAATGCGTGGACCTCGTCGCCAAGGCCTGCGAGTGGAGTCTGATGGGGAATCACGATTTCGGTGTGCTTTATGAGCCGACGAACTTCAACGCATCTGCGGAGTCCGCGGCGTACTGGACGCGGCGTCAACTTGAACCATCGCGGAGCGAGAACGGTATGGGTGCCGATGAAGTGGCGGAGGCGACGCGGCGCTGGGATTTCCTTGGTCAGTTGCGCGTTCGCGTGGTATTCGGGCCGTTCCTCTGTGTGCACGGCTCGCCGAGGCGACCGATCAACGAATACATCTTCCCAGAGGATGCACAGAACAGTGCGCGCAAGGTGCAGGACATCTTCAAGCGCATCAAGCCGGCAAGCGTTTGTCTCGTGGGGCACACCCATGTGCCTGGCGTCTTCACTGACGACCCGGATTTCCTGCCTGCCGCGGAAATGGCAGAGGGTATTCATCGGTTCGCCGCAGGCGAAACGGTCATCGTCAATCCTGGCTCAGTCGGGCAGCCGCGTGATCTTGATCCGCGCGCGTCCTATGCCATCCTTGAGACGGGTGAGAATCACGAACCGCAGTCCGTGCAGTTCTTCAGGCTCGACTATGACATTCAGCGCACTGTCGACAAGATCAAGTCCATCGATGAGTTGAACGACTGGCTTGGCGAACGTCTCTTGCAGGGCCGCTAAACATTCGCGCGAGAGCAACGAACGATGGAACCAAAGATGAAGCGCATCCTCCTCACGATGGCCATCGTGTTGCTCGCGTCTAGTGTCGCGGCGATCACCATCTTGGGCCCTGGTCGGAAGCAGCCTGCGCCGAAGTCACAGGACATCGCGGTTGCCGCATCGCAGACCGAGACCAAGTCCGACACGAAGCCCGAGACAAAGAACGATCCTGCGGCGGAACGCAAGTCGCAAGCGGATGCAGCCTCGCCAAAGCAGGAACCAGCGCGAGCGGCACCCGCTGCTGCGCCAAGCGCTGCAGCAGCAGTGCCAGCGGCAACGCCCGCGGAGACTGGCGCACCGAGCGGTACTGCCAAGTACTCGGTACGGCCGCCGCTCTCAGCGCCGATCCGACCTGACAGCATTGGGTCACTCGATCCTGCGCAGCATCGGTTTCGCGTCGACTTCGCACCCACAAGCGCCGGTATCGACCGCATCGTCTTCAGCGAATTCTGGCTGAATGCACAAGACCGCATTGCTGCGGAGCGGCATGTCGCTGCAGTGGCGGGCGGGTCGATTGGCGAGATACCGCCGCTACCGCCAATCGAGTCGCGCTACCAACTGCAGTCTGAAGGAAAGTTGGCAGGCTTCAGCGTGCCGCTGTTGGCGATGCACTCCATCATTGTGGATGGCGTTCGTATCGATCTGTTCAGCAAAGCGTGGATGCAGTCGCAGCCAGGCGAGTTCGTTGCGATCATCGATGATGCGCAGGGTCAAGCAGTGCTGCGCGTGCGGCGGGCGTATTCCATCATCGCAGACGCAGGCGGCGGTTTCGATGTTCGTCTGGAGCAGGGAGTCGAGAATCTGTCGGGTATTCCCAGGCAAGTGCAGATCATTCACTATGCGCCGAGTGATCTGGCACGATCTTCAGGCGAGATGATGGATATTCGGCGCCTGAAGTTCGGCTATCTCCTGAGCACGCGGCGCGACCCAGCGCAGGTGTCCGTGCTGTCGAACGATGCGATGCTTGAGCGGGCGGATGTGGTGAAGTCGGTAGAGGCGGGCCGATTCGATGTATGGCCCAATGAGCAGCAGCGTGCCGAGGAGCACAACCTCAGTTGGTTCGGCGCGACAAATCGCTACTTTGCTCTTGCACTGCACGCCCTTCCCACAGGCGAAGAGAGTGCGACTGGTGGCAAGTCGATTGCGCGGCTCGTGGAGGTGGTTCGCGCGCAACTCGGTTCGCCCGCAGCGGGTGATCCGACAGGTGCGCCATCGTTGTTTGCGATCGTGCAGTCGCCGATGACGGACGTGCAGCCTGGCGCCACGGCCGACTTCTCGGTGGGCGTGTTCGCAGGTCCGCTCGACCGCAACCTGCTGAGTGCGACCGTTCCCTACTCGCTTCTGGAGATGGTGGGACTCATTGCCTACTCGCTCGGCGGTTGCTGCGCATGGTGCACCTTTGCTTGGCTCGCCAACATTCTGGTGGAGTTCCTCGGCACACTGCACGCTTATCTGGTGTTCGACTGGGGCATCGCGATCATCGTGCTCGTGATGGTGGTACGACTGCTGCTGCATCCGATCTCGAAAAAGTCGCAGGTGCAGATGCAGCGCATCAGCAAGGGAATGGCTGCATTGAAGCCCGAGCTCGATGCTCTGAAGGCGCGCTACGGCGACGATCCGAAGCGCATGCAGCAGGAACAGTTCCGTCTCTACCGCGAGAAGAACATCAACCCTGTCGGATGTCTTGGCGGATTCCTGCCCACATTCCTCCAGATGCCGATCTGGATGGCGCTCTACGCAGTGCTCTATCTCGCGTTCGAGTTACGACAGCAGCCGGCGTTCTTTGGTGTGTTCCAAGTCTTTGGTGGTTGGCAGTTTCTTGGCGATTTGAGTGCGCAGGACCGCTTCATCCCGCTGCCCTTCTCCGTGAACCTCTTCTTGTTCACGCTCTCAAGCATCAACATCATCCCATTGCTGATGGGTGTCGTGTTCTATGTGCAGCAGAAGTACATGGCGCCGCCCACGGCGCAGTTGTCTCCAGAGCAAGCACAGCAACAGAAGATGATGCGCGTGATGACGGTCGTCATGTTTCCGCTCATGCTGTATGTCGCGCCGTCCGGGCTCACGCTGTACATCATGACGTCCACACTGATCGGCATCTGGGAGAGCAAGATGGTGCGTCGGCAAGTAGAAGAGGAAGAACGCAATCCGCGCCCCGTGAAGACGTCGAAGGCGCAGGATGTGCTGGGGCGCATTTATCAGAAGGCGATGGAGCGCGCGCAGGAAAAGCAGCAGCGCAGCAAGACGTTCAAGGACAGGGGATGAACGCGGGGCACACGCTCGCTGCGGCGGAGCGCTGCGATGTGATCGTCGCCGTCTCGACGGCGGCAGGACCCTCGGTGCGAGGGCTGATTCGCATCACTGGTGATGATGCGCTGCGTGTTGTCGGGGCGCGCCTCACGAGAGAGGTCCTTCGAAGATCGCGTTCGATTCAGTTTGTGCGCCTCAACGCGGTCGTGGGCGGTGAATCCGTCGAGTGTCCAGCCGTCGCACTCGTCATGCCCGGGCCGGCATCGTTCACAGGATCGGACACGGTTGAACTGTTGTTGCCGGGGAACGCGCATCTTCTCATGGCGATCATGGATGCGCTCTGCGATGGTCGTGCTGGTACGCCAAGTGCACGACGCGCAGGACCAGGGGCGTTCAGCAGCCGCGCCTATGCAGCCGGTCGGCTGCCCCTTGCGGACGCAGAGCGGATCGCACTTTCGATCGCGGCGGAGTCCCAGTCGCAGTGGAACGCCGCGCGTTCACTGAAGCACTCGCCGGTGCAGGCGGTCGCTGCAAGTGCTGCAGAACGCGTGACGGCACTGCTTGCGCTGGTCGAGGCGGGCATCGACTTCAGCGATCAGGAGGATGTCATCGCTATCGAAGCGAGTGAACTGTCGACCCGTACGCGCGCAGTGTGCGCGTCGCTTGATGGCGTCGTGCGGCAGTCGATCCCCGAAGAGTCGCTGCGCGCGCTGCCGCTGGTCGCACTGCATGGCGCACCAAATGCGGGCAAGTCCAGTCTGTTCAACGCGCTGCTCGGACGGTCGCGCGCGGTCGAGTCCGAGACCCCAGGTTCGACACGCGATGCGATCATCGAACCACTGCAACTGCCAGGTGGCGAGATTTTGCTGTGCGATCTTCCTGGAATCGAGGATCCGCAGCACGCGCTCGCGGCGCAAATGCAGCTCATTCGGCGCGAGACGCTCGACCGCGCCGCGATTGCGATTCGCTGTATGCCGCTAGCGGTCGCCGCGACGAGTACGGAGTCCGCGGTACAGGAAGACGGACTGCTCGTGTGGACGAAGGCCGATGAAGCTGATGGTCGTGGCGGCTTCATGCGTCCCACCCGCGGGATCAGAACAAGTGCACGCACGGGCGAGGGAATCGATGCACTGCGGACGGCGCTTTCGGGTGCACTGTTGCGTACGCCCATCAGCAACGATGCGCCGATGCTGCTCAAGCGACATCGAAACGCAATTGCAGCTGCGCAGTCTCACCTGAGCGCAGCCGCGCAGCTTGCGGACGACAGCATCGCACGGGGCAGTCGATCTGCGGAGCCTGCGGAACTTGTCGCGACCGAACTCCGAAGCGCACTCGATGAACTTGGCATCGTTGCAGGGCACCGAACGCCCGATGATGTGCTGGGCGAACTCTTCGCTCGCTTTTGCATCGGTAAGTGAACGCTCCCACATCTGATACAACGCCGACATGGCGAGTTCACATGCGATCGAGATCAGGGTGCGTTACTGCGAGTGCGATCCCATGGGTGTCGTTCACCACACCGTCTATCCCGTTTGGTTTGAGATGGGCCGAACGGAATTGCTTCGGGCCCGCGGCGGTTCGTACGCCCAGATGGAAGCGGATGGGCTGCTCCTTGCAGTCACGCGGCTCGAAGTTCGCTATCGAAAGCCTGCTCGGTACGACGAACTGCTGACGCTCGAGACGACACTCCGCGATGTCGGGCATGTCAAGGTGGAACACACCTATCGGCTGCTTCGTGGCAGCGAGGAACTGGTGGTTGGTGAAACAACCCTCGCGTGCATCGATCGTGAAGGGCGCGTGCAGCCTGTACCCGCCGCAATCGGCAGGCCCTGATCGGAAGGCTGTGTTCGTTCCACCCTCGTCAGCGACCTTCGATATCCACGCGCCCGATGCGCATGCGGACGCGTGTGATGCGTCCCTCGCTCGCAGTGCGTATCGCATCTTCGGCGCCTTCGCGGAGCAGTCGGTCAAGTGCGTAGCTGGTCGAGGCCGATCCTGTCACGACATGCAGCACACCACCTGTGATTCCTGACAGCCGCGTATCCGCGCGGATTGAATCGGGCACGATGCGTTCCCAGATGTCGCCCGCCGTACCCATGCGGCGCGCGGTGCGTTCGATCGATGCCCGAAGCTGCTTGACTTCCGCGCCAATGGTGGACTTGGGGATCACGGTACCGCGTGCACTTCGCCGCTCCTGCAACCCCTTCAGATGTTCGATCGGGTTGCCCACGCGCGCGATGGTACGCCCGCAACGTGAGATAGACGCCGATATCCTGCGTCCGTGACGAGCGTTCATCTGAAGGGAATCCGAAAGGCGTATGACCGCGCAGTCGCAGTTGAGGAGGTGTCGCTTGATATCCCCTCGGGTTCGCTCTTCTTTCTGCTCGGTGCATCAGGCTGCGGAAAGACCACGATCCTGCGAATGATCGCGGGTTTCGTACAGCCCACGGCGGGGCGCATTCGATTCGGCGATCGTGATGTGACGGACCTTCCGCCCGAGCGACGCAACACAGGAATGGTGTTTCAGAACTACGCGCTCTGGCCGCACATGACAGTTGCGCAGAATGTCGGCTTCGGTCTTGAGGTGCGCGGCATTGCATCTGATGAACGCAAGCAGCGCATCGGCGAGGCACTCGATCTTGTTCGCATGGGTGAGTATGCGGAGCGCGTTCCCAATCAGCTTTCCGGCGGACAGCAGCAACGCGTGGCGCTTGCGCGGGCGCTGGCGTTTCGTCCCGATTTGCTGCTTCTCGACGAACCGCTTTCGAATCTCGATGCAAAGTTGAGGCTCGAGATGCGCACGGAGATCCGCCGCATTTCGGCCGAACTGCGGATCACAATGGTGTATGTGACGCACGATCAGCACGAGGCACTATCGCTCGCCGACCAAGTCGCCGTGATGTTCCGCGGACGAATCGAGCAGCTTGGCGCGCCGCGTGCGATCTATCAGAAACCGCGAACGCGTTTCGTAGCGGAGTTCATCGGCGAAACGAACTTCATCGCGGCGCATCTGCGAAGTGCTGTCGGCGCCGATGGGTGTGCGGATGTCGAATCGGCGCTGGGCTCGTGGCGGGCGAGCGTGCCAGCATCGGCGCGAGATGGATCGGAGGTTCTGCTCTCGATACGGCCAGAGTCAATTCGGGTGACGAACGCGTCGCAGGGCGGCGCAGGGGTTCGCGGCAGATGCACGGAGTCGACCTACCTCGGCTCGCACGCACAGCATGTCATCGAGATCGCGGGCACCAAACTGAAGGTGCTCGAAACCAATCCGCACGGACCTTCCCTGCAGGGGCGTGAAGTCGCCGTGCAGATCGATGCGGATCAGGTGGTCGGTGTCGAGGCGTGACCTGCGGATTCGGGATGCATGAGCGGCGCCTTCTCGCGCACGCAACGGAGTGCAAGCAGAAGGCATGCGGCAGCGATGGCAACATGAAGTCCAAAGCCAGACGCGATCCCGCGTAGTGTCAGTCCCGTGGTGCCGATTACATCACCAAAGGCAAACAAATGCATCACGAGAACCATCACGGTGATTCCAAATGTGCTCCCAAGTTGCCGCATCTGCTGCACGAGTCCCGCCACTTCACCCCGCCGCTCCATTGGTGCGCGTGAGAGCGCGTCCACATTGGTTGGACTCATGGCAAGACCGCATCCTGCGCCGAGCAGTGCCATGCCCGTTCCGAGCACGGGGTAGCTCTCAGCGGCGATGCCCCAAGTCTCGACACCTGCGCCAAGCAGCACCAACAGAAGCCCGCTGACAATCGGCGTACGAGGCCCATTCTTGTCGTACATGCGCCCAGCGACATGCACAAGAAGAATGACCGGCAGCAGCAGCGGTAGCGATCCGATCCCCGCCTGCACGGGCGTGAAGCCGAGGAACTCCTGCATGTAGATCGATCCGAAAATCCCCTGACCAACGGTCACCACCTGCAGCCCCATCAGCAGCAGGGCGTTCGCTCGAAGGGATCGGTCGCGAAAGAGTCGCAGGTCGATCAGTGGCGTTGCGATCAACAGTTGGCGGCGGACGAACAGCATTGCAAGCGCAGCACCGATCGCCGCAGTGACCCAACGCAACAACGCATCCGTCGATCCGCTTGTGTCCTGCTGCAGCGCCCATGTCAACAGCAACATGCTGATGGGAAGCATCAGCGCCGATGGTCCATCGAGTGGGCGTCGCGAACGCGCCGTCGACACCAACTGAAGTCCGATGGTCGTCGCAAGCGACGCAATCACGACTGGCACATTGATCAGGAAGCACCAGGGCCATGATGCATGCTCGACCAGTACGCCGCCGATCACGGGTCCTGCCGCAAGGAACAGCAGCGAGATACCCGCGTAGGTCGCCATGGCGACGCCTCGCCGCTCGGGTGCGGCGACATCGATCACGATCGCCGCGCTCGCAGGCTGCATCAGCGCTGCACAGAGACCCTGTGCGACGCGCGCCGCGACGAACCACTCGGCGGTCGTTGCGGCTGCGCAGCCAATGGACGCCAGCATGAAGCCGAACATCCCGATCTGGAACGCCCGCACACGCCCGATCGCATCGCCGGCCCTGCCGCCGATCGCGACGCACGATGCCATGGCGAGCAGAAAGCCGTTCACGGCCCATGCCTGCATGCTCGCGTTCATGGAGAGATCACGACTGACCGTCGGCAGCGCAACACCGAGCACCGTCGAATCGAGCATGATCATGGACAGGGACCCCGTCATCGCGAGGATCACGGGCCAGCGTCGCTGTGAGCGCCCGTTCACTGTCATGCGCAAAGTATAGAAGTGGCTTCAAGGCAACCCGCGCTAGGCTTTGGCGATGGCGCAGATCGCACTCAATGGTCAGGACATTTCGCTCACCGTGCAGTCGCAGGAGACACTTGGACTGCTCGGGCAGTCACTCATACCGCTCATTGCGGCGGGGCATGAACTCGTTGCATCACTCGGTGGAATCGTTGGGGAGGCGCTCAAGCAGGGGATGGCGCCTACCGATGCGAAGGTGCAGGCGTGTCTCTGGCTGCTGCATGAACTTGGCGTGCGTGCATTGACGGTTCCGTCCGATGGCAGCACTGGCGGATCCATCGATCGGATTCTCGATGCAGCCGATCTTGTGCGAGACACATCCGATCCCTACTCGCCGGGCAATATGGCAACGGGCCGGGCTCTCGCGACGGCGCTTCGCAATGTTTCGTCGCGCACATTCATCTTGAACGGCGAGGCTCGCACAGTGCGGCTGCTGCCGCGCGAGAAGATCGTGCCCGCGATTCAAGCGGTGGTCGATATGCGGCGGCTGAATGAGCCCGTTCACCTGACCACGACACGCGCGCTCGCTGGGATCGTCGCTTCTGGTGCATCGCTGCAGGACGAGCGGATTGATGCACTCGTCGAACTTGCATCAGATCTCGGCATCGTTGCGTTGAGCGTTGA